>JAOTYM010000039.1 GCA_029861845.1 Gammaproteobacteria bacterium
TCGAACCCAGTGGGTATGGCCCTGCAACACCTGCAGCGCCTGCCCACTTGCTAGATCCCACACCCGCGCCGTCTTGTCGCCGGAGGCGGTGGCGATACGGGTACCGTCGGGCGAGAACGCCACCGATCGAACCCAGTCGGCGTGGCCTCGCAACACCTGCAGGGGCTGCCCGCTTGTTATATTCCATACCCGCGCCGTCTTGTCGCCGGAGGCGGTGGCGATACGGGTACCGTCGGGCGAGAACGCCACCGACCCAACCCAGTCGGTATGGCCTTGCAACACCTGCAGCGCCTGCCCACTTGCTAGATCCCACACCCGCGCCGTCTTATCGCCGGAGGCGGTGGCGATACGGGTGCCGTCGGGCGAGAACGCCACCGACCGCACCGAATCGGTATGGCCTTGCAACACCTGCAGCGTCTGCCCGCTTGCTAGATCCCATACCCGCGCCGTCTTATCGCCGGAGGCGGTGGCGATACGGGTACCGTCGGGCGAGAACGCGAGCGATCGAACCCAGTGGGTATGACCCTGCAACACCTGCAGCGCCTGCCCACTTGCTAGATCCCACACCCGCGCCGTCTTGTCGCCGGAGGCGGTGGCGAGGCGGGTGCCGTCGGGCGAGAACGCCACCGACCGAATCGGCCTAGTGTGGCCTTGCAACACCTGCAGCGCCTGCCCGCTCAGCGCATCCCACACCCGTGCCGTCTTGTCATCTGAGGCGGTAGCGATACGGGTGCCGTCCGGCGAGAACGCGAGCGACCGAACCCAGTGGGTGTGGCCTTGCAACACCTGCAGCGCCTGCCCGCTCAGCGCATCCCATACCCGCACCGTCTTGTCGGCGGAAGCGGTGGCGAGGCGGGTGCCGTCCGGCGAGAACGCGACCGACCGAACCCAGTCGGTATGGCCCTGCAACACCTGCAACGCCTGCCCACTTGCCACATCCCACACCCGCACCGTCTTGTCGCCGGAGGCGGTGGCGATGCGGGCGCCGTCCGGCGAGAAGGCGGCCGACCGAAGCACATCGGTGTGGCCTTGCAACACATGCAGCGCCTGACCGCTCAGCGCATCCCACACCCGCGCCGTGTTATCACTTGAGCCGGTGACAATGCGGGTGCCGTCGGGCGAGAACGCCACCGACCGCACCGAATCGGTGTGGCCTTGCAACACATGCAGCGCCTGCCCGCTCAGCGCATCCCACACCCGCACCGTCTTGTCATCTGAGGCAGTGGCGAGGCGGGTGCCGTCCGGCGAGAACGCGACCGACCAAACCAAACCGCTGTGGCCGCTAAGACTATTACTCAAAGGGCGCACATAGGTCCCCCATAGTGCTGTTTTCCCAAGAAAGGTAGGCTGAACATTGACACTGGCTTCGGCGAGACGAAAACTGAGAGAGGCGTCGCGTGTTAGCGCTAAGGTCGCGAAGGCGCCCAATTCGCGGGCACGCGACATCTTTTCGGCTTCTTGCGCATTCTCCTTTGCGATGTTAGCGCTATAGCCGAACCAACCGGCGACAACCGCCAGCACGGCAAGTAAGACTACCGCCCCCTTTTCAACGAGGCTTCGCGTTCTGGCTCTCGCCCGACTCGCGCCAATAAACGCGCGCTCTTGTTCAGATAACCATGACGGGTGTTCATCGATGAGGGGGATGGCGTCAGCCAAACGGTTGCCCGTTAACAGCTCATCTGACTTCTTGGTGGTTACCGTCGCCCAGCGTTTGGCCGCTACGATCAATCCGTCGTGAACACGCTTCAGCTGTGGTGATGCCTGCAACCACCCTTGATAACGGGGCCACTGCGAGACGAGGGCTTCATGCGAGAGCTCAGCCGTCGCGGCTCTCGGCTGACCGTCTGGCCCAGTCGGTGATTGATCTTCTAATTCGGTGGTATCGCCGGATCCCTGCTGTTCGACGTCACCCGCGGCTCGCGCCGGAGAAGAAACACCACCTATATGTATGAGTCGGCCGTAGTCTTCCCTGGCAAGCTTTTGCAGCACGCGCCACGTATCGTCCCAGAACTCGTCCCGGGTCGCCACCCGGCGCGTGGTGCCACCGGTCTCGCCCAAGCGAACGAGGCGAACGAGACTCGCCTCCGCAAGCGCCTGCTCGACGTCATCGAGTTTGCCGAAGACCTCGTCTGCCACATTGGCGAGCGCCCCGGCCGTACCACCAAGGCTCATATAGGCTTTAAGCATATCGCCGCCGTACTCACCACGACGGCGCCAGCTCTCGGTCAACGCCATCTCAAGCAGCGCGAGTTCCCCCGGCTGGTCGCCCACGTCGGCCAGCACCTGGTCTACAAACACGCCGGTGTCGCCAACATCGGTGAGCGCCAGTGGCTGTTCAATGCAACTTCTTAACTGCTCATCCGACATGCGACGGACCGAAAACTTGGCACCGCGCTCTCTGTCTTCGAGCCAGGCGTAGAGCTCCGAACAGTCGTGGCAGAGGTTGTAGTAATCACGCCGCATCGTCAGCACGATACGAAACTCGGCGGGACTATCGTGTTTGGCCAAATACAAGAGCGTCTCCAGGTATGGGGCACGGAAGGTCGTGTCGCTCAGGGTCAATAGCTCTTCGAACTGGTCGACGACAACCAGAATCTTGGCGCCTTCTGGGGCACCGTCGCGGAGTGCGTCTGCGACTTCTTGGGGTTCTCGGTCGCGCACCATTTTTCTCAGCGCGCGAAGATCGTCCTGACTGCGACCGATAGTTCGAGCCCGCGCCGCGACACTGTCGGCCAGCGAATCGAAGGGATTACTCCGCGGTCGGGTTTCCACCACATGCCACACGCTGGCGTCCATACGCGGTTCGCGCTGGTCGGCAAACGCACCGCCGCGATATCGCGGGACCAGGCCCGCCTTGACCAGCGAGGACTTCCCCGAGCCGCTGTCCCCTACCGCCATCAACAGTCGCGACCGTTTGAGTCGCTCGACGAGTTTATCGGCATCTTCGTCTCGCCCGAAGAACAGATGGGTATCCTTCTCTTCAAAGGCGCGAAGCCCCAAGAAGGGCTCGTCGACGAGTTGGACGGGGGTGTGACGGTCCTGTCCGATGACCGCCCGAATCAGCTTGGCGAACTCGTCGGTATTATTCTCGACGTCGATAATACCTTGGTACTGGCGCGCAAAGGCCGGCAACGCCTCGCTGCCACGGCATTGTTGGCTGAGAATCGGAATGAACGGGTAGTCAGGGTCACTTCGCGCGCGGGACAACGCCACTCGCACCTCGCTGTCCACCCAGTTGATAATGCCCCGACTACCCACATAGACGGCAAAGGCGGTGGAGTCTCGTTCGAGAGCGTGTTCAAGTTGCCCTTGCCAGCCCTGACCCGGCTCAAGGTCCTTTTTGTCGAACCACACCTTCAGCCCACGCGCCTGCGCTTCGGGCGTGCTCTCGATACGTTCAGCCAGCGCCTGGGCTGCTTCCGTGTCCGCGCCCGCGTGACTCAGAAAGAGTAAATGGGAACTACGACCGCTCTGTGGATTCTCCATATCGATGGCTCCAGTCGATAAGGGCGCGTCTCATAACCCAACCTCCTTGTGGCATTCTGAGCCTTCCCTATCGCGGGTAACCTAACGCCGTTAACAGCGAAATACAACGTATAAACGACAATAAACGACGTGAATATTACCGTGATTGATCGTCTTAAATTGGTCTACCATCGATGCCAACGCAGACAGGAAAGGCCTAACCCACTTTGTTAGTTTGCGCCGACATTCTGGATATGTATTATCGTTAGTGTTCTCGCCCGAGACGGCGGGTGCCGACCGGCGTCGCGTCGAAAAGGGATGAGCGACATTCTTATCAGCAATGCGAGTGAGAACCGCCCACGGGTCAAGGTCCTTGCGGATGCACTGCAGACCCAAGGATGGTCCGGGTGGTGGGATCGCACCATCCCCACGGGAAAAAATACCACCGAGTTATCGAACAAGCGTTGGCCGAGGCGCGGTGTGTTATCGTCACCTGGTCGCACGAATGGGTGAGGTCGGAATGGGTGCGAGCCGAGGCGTATACTTAGATACCGCGACACTAAAAAAGACAAACACCAGCGGGTGCCCACAACGCGTCGTGGCCAAGCAGGAAATGACCGATATCTTCATCAGTTACGCGAGACAAGACCAACACCGAGCCAAAACGCTAGCTGAAGCGCTTTCGGCCAAAGGGTGGGTCGTGTGGTGGGACCCACAACTTCAGGCCGGAGAGCATTTCGACGACGTTATCGAGCAAGCGCTCGCGGACGCAAAGTGCGTGATCGTTATTTGGTCGGAGCATTCAATACAGTCGAGATACGTCAAAGACGAAGCGAGCTATGCGCTGAACAGGAACAAACTGCTGCCCATCGCTATCGACAAGGTGGAGCTCCCGTTCCGATTTGAAGGGCTTCATACGGAACAGCTCCTCGATTGGCGTGGTTCAAAAGCGCCGCCGGCTTTCCAAAAGCTGGTGGCCGACATCGCCACCCGTCTCGGTCCTCCCCCAATAAAGGCCGAGGCAACACGAAAGACTAAGGAGATCGAGCGCCGGCAGGCCGAGGCAAAGGCCATCTTCGCAAGACTATCGGTAGGTCTTACTGGCTACCTTAACCGGGCCAATGATGTTTATGCGGCCTTCTGTGACCAGGCGATGACCATCCTCACGCAACAGCAAGCGTTAGAGGGCATTCTCAAGGCGACGGACGTCTACAACACCGAAACCCAAAAGCTCTTGCCGGAGTTGGTGGGTTTAGAGTTGGACGTCGAGAAAGCGTGGGGAGTTGAGGTCGCGCGTAAGTTCGCCGATGTACATCGGGCGCTGCGTCGCTGCAACGGCGAAAACGTCAAGGACCTGAATGTAGTGCGGGAGCTGTTGAATCCGCTGTTTGCATCCCCGCATGACCAGCCCGACGCGGTCGAGCGTGCCGAGAAGATGCGCGCAGAAAAGGTTGAGAATCTCGGTCGTGCGCTGAATAACCTTGAGGACCAAGTGACCCGATTCCTCGCTGACCTGAGACAATTACGAGAAAAACCTATGTATAATAACGCTTCGGAAAAAGGTTGATTCAGTAGACGAACGCGCCAAACAGCGTTCAAGGAGGGATGCGGTGGCAATACGAAGACTTTCTCTCGTGTGGGTCTCCGCGCTAGCGCTGCTTCTAAGTGGTTGTGGTGGTGGTGGTGGTGGTGTTGGTGGCCTTATCCAACTCGCGTCGTACATACCCCCGATCGTTGGCGACTGGGTAGATGTGAACGACGTGGACTGTGCATTCAACTTTGTCCCCTCAGGTGGCGATCAGCCCTTATTCGAATTTACGGGTACATTTAAGGCGGAGACCGAGGATCTTAACAGCGCGGGCAACCTCATAGAGTTTCAAGGCACGTACAACGAGCGTCAGATTACGCTTACAGCCCCCCCTCCCCCGGCGACAGACGCGGATACCTGCGTAGGGCTGTTTCCAGCCGGCGCCCAGTTGGAAGGTCAGGTTTCAGGACTGGAACAGATCGTTTTCGATACTTTTATTTTGACGAAAGACTTCAACAATCCCGACTCCCCTGATTTCACGACCGGGGTATGGGTCAACCAGGCCGATTCGAGCCACACGTTCGTTTTCACCGACAACGGGCAGCTTGGCGGCTGCGAAGTCCTTGGTGGGAGCGAGGGCGTCGTTGAGATTGTCTTCGTGGCTGGCACCAACGACAAACGATTTACCTTGACGGTACAGCGTAACGGCAACTTAGTGACGTTTGATGGCGAATTCGTGGCCGTCTCCACGATTGACTTGAGCCCGCTAGGTGCCCCTACTATCACGCTGCAGCGAGAAAACATGCAGGGTAGCTGCTCCCCAAATCCTTAACCAGCACCAAACTGGGAAAGAGCTTACGCTATCGGCTAAGCCCTTATCTTCATGATGTGGCCGGCTACGACCCGAGGAACCGGAGATCACAATAACCCGCCGGATACGCTCAAATGGGAATCCGAAAAAGGCGAACACGGCCTAGTAAGAACCAAGAGATGGCTAAATTTGGTGAGAGGCCGAGTTCAGCCAGGTACCGTCATTCAATGTGGTGGAACATAAAGTCCGCTTTCCGATCAAAAAGCGGGCGTTCGCCCAACGCGCCTCATACCACCGGTTTTGACCCGATGCCAACATGCACCACAGCGTTGAGACTCTGATTACTTCCGAACACCGTCGAAAGGAGATGACAGCTATGGTCTTCCCTTGGAAGAAGTCACACAGTGAGAAGATCTTCATCAACTATCGCCGTGATGATGCGGGCGGATTCGCGGGCCGGCTGTCGGATACCCTCGCCAACTACTTCGGACGCGATCGAGTCTTTCGGGACGTCACTGACATCGACTACGGCCACGACTTCGAGCAGGTGATCGATCAAAAGCTATCAGAGTCGGGCGCTGTCGTGGTGCTCATCGGCGACAAGTGGTCCTCGGTCACCAACGAGGAAGGGCAGCGACGTCTGGACGACCCCGCCGATTACGTCAGCCGTGAAATCTCGGCCGCCCTGCAAAGCGCCGTCCCGGTCGTTCCGGTGCTGATCGGCGACGCCAACATGCCCCGACAGGACGAGCTGCCGGAGAAGCTGGGCGCGCTCACCCGGCGCAACGCCATGACGATAACAGACGAGCGTTGGGACTTCGACGTGACCCGCCTGGCGAAGGTGCTGGCGATCGACGTGCCCGGTTCAGTGGCGCAA
Organism: Gammaproteobacteria bacterium; assembly: GCA_029861845.1. Lineage (GTDB taxonomy): Bacteria > Pseudomonadota > Gammaproteobacteria > Acidiferrobacterales > SPGG2 > SPGG2. Next base: position 6,682 of record JAOTYM010000039.1, read on the forward strand.
AGACAGCTCGACGTCCTGAAATCACTGGCCCTGCTCCTACTGTTCGCATCCGGTACGTTCGCAACAGTCGTCTTTTGCGCAGCCGTGAAAGGATGGGCGCCGCCCGGAATCGGACTCAGGGAGGCCGGATTTACCCCGCTCGCGTCTGCGGTTCCCTTTATCGCGATCCTCCTGGCGGGTACGCTGGCGCTTGTTGCTGCGCCCTCAATGGAGGAGTCGAAGCGGAAGTTCGCCTGGGCCGCCACCTCTCTGGCGTACTTGGGGACACTAGCGTCGTTCATCTATTACGGAACGAAAAACGTGGAGATGCCGTCGTGGAGTCTGGTGGTCAATTTCGGAGCGTCCACGATCATCATCATGGGGGTGCTCGTCCTAATGACTCTGGCCGCCTTCAAGGCGAAATAGGTGGGGGGCGCAAAAACCTCATCCGCTGACCTGGGCAGCAGCTGAGCGTGGTATGGGAACTATGTTAGTCAACCTCGATAGGCAGAAGATCTTCAAAATCTTGGAGCGTCCAGAAATCGGGAGGCTCGGGAATCTCCTCTAGTGCATGGTCATCGCGAACTTCGGGACTATGATCGTCACTGAACGTTTTGTCGTCACCCTCGCTCCACTCTCGATCAGTGTGATTGGGGATCGGATACATGGCTCACACCTCCCAACTGTAACCACGATGGTTAACGTAGTAGCCCTCTCCTTCGCGGAGTAGAGGCGTACCCACACGAATGTTGGCGTCAAGTGTCACACTCGCCCACACTTCGTCGGGATTAAAGCTTGGATTTAGTCGTTTTCGCTTCGTGACTTCCCAATCGATTGCAGCCACCGCCAATTGGCAAGCTCGCGATAGTGTCGGACTTATCTGACTCATGGCTTGACCTCCTTGTTTGAACCCCCCATTGAGTCGTTGCTGATGGGGGTACGACCTCATACGACAGATTGCGTCTTAGGGCGTCTTTGGCGTCGGCTATATGCCCTGCGCCCAGAAGAAACCATACTGGGATAGGGTGGTAAGAACTGTAAAGGTTTGCATTAACACCGTGTGAAATATTCACACAGCAACCCCACCGACCTCGGGTACTAGCAAACTTCGCGAATGCGCCTCTGAATATAAGCGGCTTTGCAGTGTCGAGGACAGTACCCTCATCAAGCCTGAATCGTTAATTTGCCACAACTTGTCACCGGCACAATTCACAGAATGTTTTCGCCTACTCGGGTTAGGGTAGTTCCCGAATATGTGAACGTTAGTTCTTAAAAAAAGGAATTGAGCCATTGCCATATCGGCGTTAACGCCAAGTGAGGCCACCATGCGAAAACATGCGTATAAAAGGGTATTGATTGGACAGGTCACCACGACGCTACTGATCGTCATGAATATCCTTGTGCCGGCCACCGCGGATGCGACGGCCGCACAGCACGAACGGGTGAAACGAACCAACATCTGGGCGAACGAAATCAAGGGCACGGGCCTTGTCGATCAACAATTCGCTAGCGCCTACGATGCGCTTCAGCAAGGAGAATATAACCAGGCGGTGTTTACACTGGGACTGCTGGCGGAGCAGGGCCATACGGATGCGCAGTTCTATCTTGGGCTCCTGTACGGCCGTGGGGTCGGTGTACACCAGGACGCGATAAAGGCAATCGAATGGTTCCGAGAGGCGGCCGAACACGGGCACGTCGATGCGCAATACGAGCTGGGGCTCGCCTATGCGGCAGGGACAGCTGTTACTGTAGATGCCCAGCAGGCTGCCCACTGGTGGCGCGCGGCCGCCATCGGTGGCAATACCGACGCACAGTACAACCTTGGGCTGTTGTATGCGCAAGGCGAGGGAGTGGTAAGGAATATGATGGAAGCAGCCCGTTGGTGGCACCAAGCTGCGACGCACGGGGATGCTGCGGCCCAATACGCCCTTGGCCTAATGTTTGCCCGTGGTGACGGTGTAACCCAAGATCTTGGTCAGGCTATCAAGTGGTGGTATTTGTCTGCCCGCCAGGGGTTTGATCGTGCGAAGGCCGCCTTGACTGAACTCGGGCGAATTGCGTTCCCGCAATAGCCACGGCTGATGGTGTATCGTTTGGCTTGGCTGGAACCATTCGGCTCCGTGGATGACGTCCGTCCGTGCCACGACCGCGGAATCCATTGCCCCCACTTGCGACAGTCACCATACAGGCTACCAACCTGATGGCAGTTTTCTCTTAATGATGATCTTCTTATCTTCGACTTCGATATATCCCCCGGTTGCCAGGTCTTTGAGTATACGGCTCACCATCTCTCTTGATGCACCCACCATGTTGGCAAGTTCCTGTTGCGTTGGCCTTTCGCTAATCGTAAGCGTCCCATTTTCCTCCGTCGCAAGGTTTAATAAGGCTTCCGCAACCCTGCCATAAACATCTCTTAGGGCGAGGCCTTTTACGTTGCCAGTCAGCGTACGTATTCTGGACGTGAGTTCTTTGATTAAGCTAATCGCAATGTTGGGATTCTTGGCTAAACAATCCTTGAAATCTGCCTTCGAAATAATTAGAAAGCTAGACGGCTCCAATGTCATCACCGAAGCTGATCTGGGGGCTTCATCGAGTAGCGCTATCTCACCAAAGTGTTCCCCGGGACCTTCGATATTGAGGGTGATTTCCTTCCCTTGCTCATCGCTGAGGAATGCTTTGACCTTGCCGGAAAGTATGACGTATAGGGAGTCAGTTTCATCACCTTCGTTGATTATGATGGTGTTCTTGGCGAAGGTCTTGGTGCCCGCATGACTAGACAAAATCGCTAGGTCCGATTCTGCGAGGCCTGAGAAAAGTGGGATGTTCTTGAGCATGGCAGTGGCTGGCGGCGCTATACGCCAGGCCTGTTCATCGCTCTGCGGACGCAAGCGTAGCGAAGGATACCGTAGCTTTTGGCAAGCTCCGTACAGTTCGTTGCCAACGAAATCACAGCCACCGTCAAGTCTAACATCTTCCTGTGCCGATTTAACATCTCAGCAACAAAAGTGGCGAATTGCAAGCCTTTAATCACAAATCATGGCCTGGTTGGCCGATCTACATCGACAGCTCGAAGCCCACCTGAGCGCGCGTGGGGTTAGTGCAGGTTGGGAAACGGGGAGACAATGGAACGACAACAAGATCTTATTGGTGTGATAGTGTCATTACCAAGGGAAACTGGCGGACTAATTACCAGGCGACTTTGTCGTAGCACCGTAAGATTTGACCCCTTTATTTCCGCAGCAGTTTGTTGGTCCGACTGCATGCGTTTGCTAGCGCGATCAGATTAGACTGCACGCATAATATAGTACGTATACCCATAATCCTTTTCGTGTCCTTTAAAGAAACTCATTTCCTCCTGCGTTTCGCTAATGACGGCCTGGATTACACTATCGCCAGACTTCCCTATGGCACTTATTTTTTTGCGAAGGGGTTCGTAGTAGTTATCCCACCAGGCTTTTGAAGGTAAACGGTGTACACCAAGTACCTTAAATCCTGACGAATTAATTAAATCCACGTTACCCGATTCGGTTCTGATTTCTGGATAAGCATTCTTCATATACTGCCTAACGGATTTTGAGACTTCCGCCGAGAAGTAATCCATCTCTGATATAACCGCGATACCGCCAACCGCCAACAGCGGTCTCCATGCCTCAAGTGCTCCTTTGAAAGTTATATTGTAGGCGGCCCCCTCCGACCATATAAGATCAATGGTTCCAGGTCGCCAGCTCAGATTTCCGATGTCACACTCGATGACTTCAATAAATTCTTCTAAACCTCTCTGTCTTGCGCGAGCCAATAGTTGATCCAAAAATTCCCGCGAAAAATCCACCGCTTTAACTTTGGAAAGGAATTTTTCGGCGAGAATTAAAGCCCCAGCCCCAGCGCCGCAACCAAGATCCGCAATCCGTGGGCTAGGTGGCATCTCGGGAATTTGTTTGATTATGAATTTCGAAAAGTCGTTATCACCCGGACCCTGCCTATCGAGGCCGCTATGTAATCTAATCAGAGCCTCGACATATTTATCGTGTTCTTCCATGAAAAACTTTCTTAGCTTTTTCCAATTAGCATGCGGTGCGAGGTGTGCGGTTTACTCCTTTTTAAATCACATAATCACAAGCCTGACCCTTTTCCTTTTCACTATTCGAGTTTCCTCAACATATCATTCAGCATTGTATGTAGCCGCTCGTCTCCAAGTATTCCGTTATGAGAAGCACCATCTAAGTCAACATGACGCGCATTTTTCCCATCGCGCTTCATAAGATCAACGTATTCTGCAGAAAATTTTGATATTGCATTGGTATCTGAACTTCCAGTTACTGCAACGACTGCTACTGCAGGAGAAACGTTCGCTGTAAACTTATGTGGCGAAATACTTTTCTCGGTTGGCCAATTACGAAAACCACGGTGAGCAACCCATGCAGGAACATCAAAGACACTGGCAATTATCACAGCAAGATCAGGCTGAAAATCGGGTTCAGTTCCTAACCCACCAGCAAGAATTGTTCCTCCCCCAGAATGCCCGATTACAGCAACTTTTTTCGCATTATAATGATTTGCCAACCTCAAAATAGCTGTAGCGACAGACTTCACAATGTAAGGTCTATAGGCATCTCCAGTATAATAATGATGATGCCCAGTCGAAGCTTCGCGTCCATTTTGATAGCCGGGACGTGTAAGAGCCACAAAAATCAGGTTCCTACTTGAAGCGTCTTTGATGGCATTCTGCAATCCCTGAATGTGACGATACCCTCTGTTGCCTAACTCATCGCCGTGTACAAACACAACTAATAAGGGTTCATTATTGGCCTTTGGGGACTTGTAAATGTCTAAAACAAGGCATTGACCCGCAGCAGACATTCGATTTTCGAAATCCTCATGAAGGCACTCTTGATTGGCGTTTAATTTAGGAAGCGAAGTCATACACCCAGCTAAAATTACTACCCCGAGCAAAAGCCAAGTCCGCAGACCTGGTTGAAATTTCCAACACATGCTAGGTAATCTGATGTATCCGTCCATTAGCTCCCATGTCTCAATTGCGATATAGATCCGTTGGTAGGCAAGGTGTGCGGTGTAAGGGGATGATTAGCTATTACAAGACTTGAACTCTTTTCCCGAAAATCAATCAAGTCTGACCCTATTAATCCGGATAGGACTCATTGCTTGGTTAGGTTGGCTATAACTCACGTAGAAATATTATTATTTTCCAGATTTCGTCTTCTTTCATCACATCCTTAAACGGCGGCATCGCTGTTTCTAAGGGAATACCGCCCTCAGCGATTGTCCAATAGAGATAGTCATCAGGAACATTGTGCGTCTTGATGAACCTTGCGATATTGGCTGGAGGAGGTTTTAGTTCTTTTCCCCCCTCACCGTCTCCTATGCCCGTCATCCCATGACAGCGCGCACAGTTCTTTTCGAACAATTTCTTGCCAGCTGCGATATTCTCGGCACTCCTCTCTAGTAGATTAATCTTAGACACATACTTTGGATCAATGCCATTTTGCATGACGAAGTGATGTCTAATCATTGACATCTGACCATTCGCTTGCAGCAACAAAGGGAATACACCCAATATCGTGAGTAAGCTAAGTGAAGTTCTCATCGTTACATGTTGGGCGAGGTGTGCAGTTTAAGGGAGTGACTAGTTATATATTACAAGATTTGAACTCTTTGCTCCTCGTTTAAAAGGGCTGCGCCCCCTTTTTCGTCCGCTATCTCGAGCCCTTATGCACATTCGATAACCACCATGCCTCTAAGCCGGGGTTCCATGTTCGCCAGAATACGCCATGATAGGAGGGCTTTCCAACTTCACGAAAGATGATACCGATGGTAACCATCAAAGAGCATCCAGCTGTCACTAACCATCCGGGCTGGCCGGCTAGGATGGTCGACGCCGAGAGACCGATGAAGATGATTGCCCACGCCAGCTCCGGGAGACGCGATACGCGTAAGACATTGCAGAACAGAAAGAAATGTCCCACCACAAAAGCAACGACAAATCCGGCATAAAGCGCCACCGACCCGGCCAACACCGCCCCAATGACGCCGACGAGAAGAATCACGATATCTAAGCGCGACAATCGGAAACCCGGTTTGAACAGGCTGGCCGCCATACGTGAAAACTAACGGTAATTGAAAGTTCTAACTGCAGTATAGATCTGTTGGTGGGCAAGGGGTGCGGTTCGATGGGTGATTACAAGACTCTGACCGCCAAGGATAGCCGCTCTCGTACGTCCTGTGCTTCTCGGCACCTACACGTCCCGGTGCAATGGTGGAAATGCAGTAGGATTGCAGGGAGCAATCCCTGCCTAGCGACCCCTTCTTCTTCTTCTTGCTCAGCTTCGGCCTGGACACGTATATTGACTCAATGAGTATGAGGTGCTTCCTGAGCAACGCTGTACAAAAGCGTGATGAAACTTATTGAAAGCTCCCATTAAATGAAAAAAACTGGTCTCGATGCGGCCGATATTCGCATCCTCAACGCGATCCAAAAACACGGGCAACTAAGCAAAACCAAATTGGCAGAGATCGTCAATTTATCGCCTACGCCGTGTTGGGCCCGATTGAAGAAGCTGAAGGCAGCCGGCTTCATACGCGGGTATCGTTCAGAAATTGCACTCGATCGTATCGGTGATTTTGCCCACGTCATAGTGACTATTGCCTTGACGCATCATCGCAAGTCAGACTTCGACCGATTTGAGTCCCATATCGGTGAATTAGGCGAGGTGGTCGAATGCGTCGCTACAGGTGGAGGTATGGACTACGTGCTTAAAGTGTTCAGCCCAAGCCTGGCGGACTTTCAGAACCTAATGGAATCACTGCTCTCAGCCGAACTCGGGATCGAACGCTACATGACCTACATCGTGACCCGAGAGGTTAAGTCCGAGCCTCCCGATCTTGCGGGATTGATCGCCAAGACCGACAAGTGATACCACGCGCCTGAACGGTCTACGAGATACCTAAGAACAGTCCGTTCGGTCTATCACTTGGGCATCTATGGTCTGAAATCAGACAGTAATCAATGCTATGTTTTCGCCTTCTTAAGTGAATCGGCGGCTCGTCGGCCGTTGGTAAACATTGATGGGCAACATGGCGCCATTGGATGATTTCGGATTTGGTACTCAGATCCGAAAGTCTCCCTATTTCGACGCGACAGTCCGATGGGGCGCTCGGGCGTTTTCTGTCTACAACCACATGTACATTCCGCGTGATTTCGGCGATCCCGAACAGAACTTCTGGAACCTCGTGAACGACGCGATCCTGTGTGATGTCGCTGTCGAACGCCAGGTGGAAATCACCGGTCCCGATGCCGCAAAGTTCACCCAGATGCTGACACCGCGCGACCTGTCGAACCTATCCATTGGGCAGTGCAAATACATACTGATAACGAATGCCGACGGAGGTATTCTGAATGATCCAATACTTTTACGGTCAGGTGAAAATCATTTCTGGATTTCCCTCGCAGACAGCGACGTCTTGCTCTGGGCGCAGGGGGTGAATGTGCATCTGGGCATGGATGTTGCGATCCGTGAACCGGACGTGTCGCCGCTGCAACTCCAGGGCCCGAAATCTGGTGAGGTAATGAAGGCGCTGTTTGGCGAGAGCATCATAGACCTGCGCTACTACTGGATGCGCGAACTGGATTTGGACGGTATTCCGCTTGTCGTGTCGCGCACCGGATGGTCCAGCGAATTGGGTTATGAGCTTTACCTGCAGGACGGGTCCCGAGGTGACGAGCTGTGGGAAAAGATCATGGCTGCAGGGGTGCCGTTCGGCCTAGTAAAAGTTCAGAAAATCACTGATTAAATAGATCCGTCAATTTCCCTTGGTAGTTACTTGCGACAAAATCGCTTGGTAGATAGAGTACGACAAAGTCGCTCGGTGTTAACAGAAAACCGGTCATTGGTCTCGATTCGATCTGACAGTGTCTGCCTGATCAAGTGGCGATTATCACATATAGGTACCTAGGGTTTTGCCCTGGCTAGACCGTCAAGCGGTCGTACACCAGGCTGCGTCTGGGCCACTGGGTGATGCGGGCGCGCTAACCAAGCCTGTGCCAGGCCCTGAATGCTACACATGCTAAAACAGTTACCATCCTGCCGGTAACCTTCTTTCGATGGTAATCCGTTTATCTTCGATCTTGATATATCCTCCCGTTATAAGATCTTTCAAGATGCGGCTCACCATCTCCCTTGACGCTCCGACCATACTGGCAAGTTCCTGCTGGGTTAACTTTTCAGCAATTACTTGCTTGCCGCTTTCCTCTCGCTTAGCAAGGTTTGATAATGTCTTGGCAACCCTTCCGTAGACGTCCCTCAGGGCAAGGCCCTTGACGTTATCAGTCAGCATTCTTATCCGATGTGTTAACGCCTTGATGAGGGCAATCGCAATATCGGGATTGTTGGCTAGACACCGCTTAAAACCGTTTTTCAAAATAATCGAAAACCTTGAGGATTCCAACGTCATAACAGATGCCGACCTGGGAGGCTCATCAAGCAACGCTATTTCGCCAAAGTAGTCTCCCGGACCTTCTATATCAAGGATGACTTCTCTTCCTTGCTCGTCACTCAGAAACGCCTTAACTCTCCCGCAGAGAATAACGTAGAGCGAGTCAGTGGTATCACCTTCATTAATGATGATGGTATTTTTCGAAAACGTCTTCGTGACCGCATGGCGGGAGACCGTAGCAAGATCCGATTCTGTCAGGCTCGAGAAAAGCGGAATGCCCTGGTAGACGTTTTCGGCGTGTGCGACGTCGAAGCCGATATCCGTGGCTAAGTTATCGCCCAGGGTGGCCTGCGCTGCGCTCAAATTGCCGGTGTTCATTCTTCGACCCTCCTTGCCGCTCCCACGATCAAGCTAATCCCATGGGTGCAGTTACACTCCACCGATTGTTACTATAGGCCGCATGGGAGAGCGGGCCTACGTAATACTTCACAGGGATTTTGTGAAAAATTCACGGTTTCCTTCGTTTCTCCCGACGCGTGGTGGACTCCTTTGTCTTGCGCGGTTCGTTCTATGCTGCTAGCCACCGGTTTTCCGGCACGCTTGCAGCTGCCCGAAGTGCATCCGTGGCACCTATAGTGAAGCATCTCTACAGCCGAGCTCGGGGTAAAATGGCGGCGGTTTTCACGCCGATTCGAATGGCTATAAATGAGGCCCGTCGCTAACAGGATATCGTGAGCAGCGTGAAACAACAGCGGACTGAGCCAAGCGACTCAGGGAAGCGCAGGGTATTGTCCACCCTATTCAAAGGACTGGCCTTGGGCACCGCGACGGGGATCGTGGGGCTGCTGATAAGTGCGCTGCCATTTGGCCAAAATCTCGAAGAGAACGTCGGCCTGGATTGGCTGTTTAAGCTCAGAGGGGTAAGGCAGCCACCGGCCGAGGTAGTCGTGGTCTCGATAGACAAGGCCTCTGCCGACGCACTCCACCTGCCCAATGAACCCCGGAAGTGGCCCCGCCATAAGCACGCCCTGCTTACTAAGAAACTAATCGAAGCAGGCGCAGGTGTGATCGCCTTTGACATCATTTTTGACGAACCGCGCTCATCGGAGGACGACACTACCTTCGCGAAAGCGGTCAAAGAAGCCGGAAACGTGGTGCTATTTGAATACCTGAAAAAGGAGTCAGTTCCGACTAGTGACAAGGCGGGCGCCCCTACCGGAGAACTGGCTATCGAAACGTTGGTGCCCCCGCTCCCCCAGCTCGCGCAATCGGCCGTGGCCTTAGCGCCATTCCCATTACCAAAGGTGCCGGCCAAGGTAAGCCAGGTTTGGGCCTTCAAGACGGGCGCGGGCGATGTCCCCACAATGCCGGTAATAGTGTTCCAAATTTTTGCGCTATCCGCTTACGATCAGTTGTTGACGCTGCTTCCAGAGGTCAGTCCGACCCACGCAGCGAAGCTCCCACGTGACGGGAAAACCGTAATGCACACCAAGGGCGTCGAAGAGCTGAGCCGAGGTCTTCGGGCGATATTCAAGAACGATCCACTGGTCGCGCATAAAATACTCGACATGCTGGATAGTCAGCAAACAGTTGATCTTGATGCAGGAGCAAAAAGCATACTTAGGTCACTCATCAAGATGTATCTAGGTAACCACAGCTTCTATCTTAACTACTACGGCCCAGCGCGCAGCATTACTACGGTACCCTATCACGCAGTACTACAAGCTCCGGACGAACTTCTTGGCGAGGGCACACCGGTGAGTCTCCGAGACAAAGCAGTATTTGTCGGGTTCTCGGAACGCCTACAGCCAGAACAAAAGGACGGCTTCTATACGGTGTTCACCTCGCAATCGAGCGGACTGGACATAAGTGGAGTAGAAATTGCCGCTACGGCATTCGCCAACCTCTTGGAAGACATGCCCGTGCGGCAGCTTGGCCGACCTGTGTTTTTTAGTGCGGTGCTCCTCTGGGGCCTGTTAATCGGCGCTATCTGCCGCTTCGTGCCTGCTGTAGCCAGCATGATCACCACTTTGGCCTTGAGCATGCTGTACCTTTCTCTAGCCCACTACCAGTTCAAAACATCTGGTATTTGGTTACCCGTGGTTGTCCCCCTTATTTGCCAAGCACCGTTTGCGGCCTTTGTGGGCGTGTTTTGGAGATATGTGGATACTAACAAAGAGCGCCGAAACATCAGGAGGGCGTTCGGCTATTACCTTCCTGACAAGGTTGTTGACCAGCTGGCGCAGAATGTCTCGGATATCAGAGCAAAAAACCAGCTGGTGTACGGGACCTGCCTATCTACAGACGCGGAACAATACACCTCGCTCGCCGAGCGCGTGGATCCAAAGCAGCTCGGAGCGATGATGAACACGTATTATGAGGCGGTGTTCCAGCCCGTAAAGCAACACGGCGGTATTGTCTCGGACGTGATCGGTGACTCCATGATGGCGATATGGGCGACATCGCATCCGGATAGCAAGCTCAGAACACAGGCGTGTCTCGCCGCACTTGATATCGCTGGCGCCGTGGAGAGGTTCAATCAATCATCTGACAGCCTGGAGCTTCCGACCCGCATCGGGCTGCATTCGGGACAGATGTTACTCGGCAGCATTGGGGCCGTTGACCACTACGAATTTCGTGCCGTGGGGGATATCGTCAATACATCGACGAGAATAGAGGGTCTGAACAAACAACTCGGCACCCGCATTTTAGTGTCCGAAGAGGTTTTGGAAGGGCTTGAGGGTTTTCTCTCGAGAGAGGTTGGTAAATTTCTATTGGTGGGCAAATCGAAGCCCGTTGCACTACACGAGCTGATATGCCGTACCCAGGATTGTGATGAAAGTCAGATGCGGCTGTGCACGACTTTCGCGTACGCACTCGCACCATTCAGGGTGCAACGTTGGGAAGAGGCGCGCTCGAGATTCTTGGGGCTTCTGGAGGAATATGGCCAAGACGGCCCTTCCCACTTCTATCTAGAGCGATGTGACGATTACAGCAAAGACCCGTCTAGGGCACCCAGGGATGGGGTCATCTCCGTGGCTACGAAATAATGGCGCCGAGTCCGCAACGCAGGGGCATCCCAAGGGCTCCATAGTGAGTATTCAAAATCTGAAGATACCTTGCAAAAAAACATGCAAAAAGATATTGCATTGCTCACTAATTTGTTATCCTGTTCATGCAGCCTAAATGGAACATAACTGAAGAAAATTAGAATATAACTAAAAAGAATATAGATAAGGCTAGTCGCCCGCCCGGTACCCATCTGTGAGGCACACGAGCTAGGATATCGGGAGTGGACGGCGAGGCGCCGGGTCTGTGGCTCGCTAACGCCGCGGATCAGTGCGTTGATAAAGAAGTGCGCAGAAACTGTTCCGCGCCAAAGGCTGCAAAAAATCGCGCCCTGAAAGAGCGATATGACAGGGGAACGGAGGTGAGCAGTGACGCGAAGCCAGCTCCACCTGCTAAGTGTAATAACAATAATCATGGCCGTTGGTTGGCCCGAGTTCAGCATTGCAGCCTCAGACAAGTGCGAGCCACAAGTGGCCAGAATTGTCTCCGTGCAAGGGCGCGTAGAGGCCCAAAAAGCGGGCGAAGTCCAGTGGCAACCCGCGAAGCTGAACGACACCTATTGCTCGGGCGACACAATCCGCGTCCAGGAACAAAGCCGTGCAGCCCTGGTCTTGATTAACGAGACAATCCTCCGCCTTGACCAGAACACGACCGCCACTTTTCCTGAACCGGAAGAGAAGGAAATATCTTTACTCGATCTGCTGAGGGGCGCTATTCACTTCTTCAGTCGTGTTCCCCGAACCCTAAAAGTAAACACGCCTTTCGTTAATGCGGCGGTTGAGGGTACGGAGTTCCTTGTCGAAGCGAACGAAGATCAGGCCATCCTCACCGTGTTTGAAGGCGAGGTAGTCGCCAGCAACGAGACAGGAAGGCTTGTGCTTCGGAGCGGCGAATCGGCGGTGGCGATGATCGGCGAGGCACCGAAGCCTCGCATCGTGGCCCGCCCCAGGGACGCGGTGCAGTGGGCACTTTATTATCCCCCTATCATCGATTACCGCCCCGCCGACTTTGCGGAAGCGGGTTGGCAAGGAATGGTGCGGCAATCCATCGAACTTTATAGAGAGGGCGATCTAGCCGGCGCCTTTGCCAGTATCCAAGAAGCGCCCGGGGAAGAGATCAACGACCCACGCTTTTTTACCTACCGCGCCGCCTTGTTGCTTACGGTGGGTCGTGTTGATGAAGCAAGTAAAGATATTGGAGAGGCACTGAGGCTTGCACCAGATAACGGTCTTGCTTTTGCGCTGCAAGCGATCATCGCCGTGGTGCAAAACCGAAAGGGTGAGGCGCTTGAGCTGGCGAGGCAGGCAGTCGGACTCGCTCCGGGATCGGCTGGCGTGCGAGTCACGCTCTCCTACGCTCAGCAGGCCAACTTCGACCTTGAGGGCGCACTAGCCAGTCTCCAGGAGGCCGTGGAACTAAGTCCCGACAATGCCCTCGCGTGGGCGCGGTTGTCTGAACTGAGGCTGTCGGTGGGTAACCTCGATAAGGCACTTGAAGCGGCTAACCAAGCGGTGTCGCTTAATCCCAGCGTGGCACGGACGCAAACCGTGCTTGGGTTTGCCTTCCTTACGCAAACCAAGGTTGACGATGCAACGACGGCCTTCGAAAAGGCAATCGAACTGGATCAGGCCGCGCCCCTCCCCCGGCTGGGTCTTGGGCTGGCAAAAATCCGCCAAAGTGATCTCGAAGCGGGTCGGAGGGAAATCGAAATCGCCGTGAGCCTTGATCCGAATAACTCGCTCATCCGCAGCTACGTAGGCAAGGCCTACTACGAAGAAAAGCGTGACAAGCTAGCAGCATCGCAGTACGCCACGGCCAAAGAGCTAGACCCACTCGATCCCACGCCGTGGTTCTACGACGCCATCCGCAAGCAGACGATCAACCGCCCGGCAGAAGCCCTGCAAGATCTGCAGAAATCCATCGAGTTAAACGACAACAGGGCGGTCTACCGATCGCGCCTGTTGCTCGATGGAGATCTGGCGGCGCGGAGTGCCAGCTTAGGTCGAATCTATCGGGATCTCGGCTTTGAACAACTGGCCCTCGCCGAAGGCCGGAAGTCCGTAAATACTGGTCCGAGCGACTATTCCGGCCACCGATTCCTGGCCGACACGTATTCCGCCCTGCCGCGCCATGAGATCGCTCGGGTCAGCGAGCTGCTACAATCACAACTTCTGCAGCCTATTAATATCACCCCGGTTCAGCCGCAACTTGCCGAAAGTAACCTGTCCATTCTAAGTGGCGCAGGACCATCGGACCCGGCGTTTAACGAATTCAACCCGCTTTTCCAGCGGAACCGGTATGCGCTTCAAGCCAATGGCATTACGGGCAGCAACAGCACCGACGGTTACGATATCGTCCAGTCTGGCGTACAGGGAAGGGTATCCTACAGCGTCGGTCAGTTTCGCCAACAAACGGATGGATTCCGTGAAAACAACGACCTGCAGCAGGATGTTCGCAACGGCTTTGTCCAGGCGAGCTTGTCACCTAGAACGAGCATTCAGGCGGAGCTTCGAAAGACAGACGTTGAAAAAGGCGACCTTGAGCTCACGTTCACGGGTTCTTTCTCACCCACGCAAAGAGAGACGGAGGAAGCGCGTACTAAAAGGTTTGGAGTGCATCATGCCTTTACGCCGCGCTCTGAGATCATGGCATCTCTGATTTCCCAAGAAGCAGACGTCGATACGGACGTCACTCCGGGTTTCTTCGAGCTTGCAACTGACGTTCATACCGACGTGGTTGAAATTCGCCATTTTTTGCAGTCGCGACGGTTACACATGTCAACTGGTGCGGGATCTCTTCACAAAGACGGAACAACGGTGGCCACGTTTGCGGGTTTTCCTTCGGTAGAGGACGCGGATACTCGACACAAAAATGTTTATGTGTATTCACTAATCGACCTTACGAAAAACGTTGCACTAACCGCTGGTCTGAGTGCCGACTTTCTCGATGGCGCGACCGAAGCCGAAGATCGTGACCAGCTCAATCCGAAACTGGGAGTCACGTGGAACCTGAGTCCGCGTACTACCATCCGTGCCGCGGTGTTCAGGACATTGCAAAGGCCGCTGATATCCCAGCAGAACATCTTTCCTACTTTGGAGCCGACGCAGGTAGCGGGGTTCAATCAGTTCTTTCTTGCTGCGGAAGGTGACCGAGCATGGCGCTATGGTGTGGCCATCGATAAAAAATTTTCCACAAACTTCTACGGCGGTCTGGAATTATCTGCGAGCGAACTAGACGTCGTATTTATCGACAGCAGTGGGGGATCGTCTGTGGCCCGCCTTCGTGACTGGGAAGAACGACTGGGTCGGGCCTACTTGTACTGGACCCCTCACACCTGGCTTGCGCTGAGCGCGGAATATCTAGACGAGTGGTTTAAAAGGGACGTCACGGGCAACTTAATTGGCACAGAAGAATTCGCTGAGCTTCAGACCCGCCGGGTCGTACTAGGCGCACGGTACTTTCATCCCTCCGGGTTCCGGGCGGGTATCAAGGCAACCTACGTCGACCAGGACGGCGACTTTGTGCCCACGGGGCTTCCTATCATTCCCGGAGATGATCAGTTTTGGGTCGTCGGCGCCTCGATCGGCTACCGTTTGCAGGGGCGCCGCGGCCTTGTCTCGTTAGAAGTGAAGAACCTGCTCGACGAGGAGTTCGATTTTCAAGACACGGATCCTGGAAGGCCACAGATTCTTCCGGAACGCTTGGTCTTCTTCCGCTTCACACTGTCATTCTAGTTGCTTTATGAGCCCAGGGTTAAATCAAACGAGAGAAAGGAGGTGATTAAGGCACACACGGTTGCCAGCAGTACCCATGCGATATATATCAACTCTTGCCTGCAGCAAGTCTTCACAAAGGCGCGTAAATCACCAGAGCAAAAGGAGACAATACGATGACAGACAACTCCAAGATACATATCCGAATCATGGAAGACGCTACCGTCTTGATAACCGATCGGGATGGAAAGCCGCTTCCATATAAGACCGTAGATGGACCTTTAGCGGTCGAGGGGAAAGTGAGGATTGACGCCGCTTTTTGGTATGCCGTCAATCCAACTTGTGTTGTCCATAATGGAAAAAGGTATTGTGTTTGAGGTCGACTGGTAGTTTGCCTCCTCGTTGGGCGCCCTTTTTGTAGAAGTAGTAAATAGAAGTACGAGATAGGGTCATGAAGTAGGAAATAGGGCCTACCGTCATCTAGTAAAATTCGATGGTAGACTCTAACTCCTGCTAACTCCTACTCTTGACCCTAACTCCTACTCTAACTCCCTACTCCCCCTACCATTACCAAACGACCCGCCATTGTCCGTGGACTTCTTTTCGTATCACAACTTCAAATTGACTCCAAGGACCTGGTTGCACCGGCCAGCCGCTCGTGTTAGTTAGAAACGGTTGCGAATTAAGCATCGGATGGCAAGATTGAGTCACCAACGAACGATGCCACGATCAATGTCGGGGAGGCTGTAGCCTTCACCGGTACAGACAAGGGTCCAGATGGCCATTCGCCATTGACTTTGCTGTGGGATTTTGATGGTGGTGCACCCAAGAACACCCAGGAAGATCCGGGGCAAGTAAACTTTCTTACGGCGGGGACACCAATTACGACGGCAATAGTCAATCAATCTAGTGTGAATTTTTCACAATTTCCGGGCGTAATTCTACATAGAGCGCCGGCAGCAAAGCCTGTAACGTAACGAGCAATCGGATCAATGTTCGGTCGGCGATTGGACTCCCACAGAAAACAATCTGGTCGAACCATTTTGTTCCAGACATCCACAGTGAACATGAACAGAAATATGCAGAAGATGAGGCAACTCCACGAACAGCAAACTCCGGGTGTGAGCGTCGAAGATGTTTTCTGCGCCTCGGCGATCGTTGCATTGCTCTTGGGGCTGTTGGTGTTTGCGATGATTTAGGCGCTGCCCCGAAAAAGAGCAAGGGTATTGACAACATGTGGTTTTCCAGCGTATTTGGCTCGATATTTTCTACAGGCAAGCCGACTAGCCCTGTGCGAACCTATAGCGAGGGGCTAGTCGCGTACAAGTCGGGGCAATATACCGAGGCGGTGGCCGGCCTAAGGCCCTATGCTGAAAAAGGCGATGCGCTGGCGCAGCTGACCCTTGGCAATATGTACAAGAACGGCCTCGGTGTGCCTAAGGATCTGGAGCAAGCGGCGCATTGGTACCGTAAGTCCGCTATGCAGGGAGACGCAGACGCGAAGTTTAGTCTGGCAATGATGTACATGAGGGGGGGCGGTGTGACCGGAGACAAGACTCAGGCGCTAGACTGGCTAAAGGACGCTGCAGCCCAAGGTCATAGACAAGCCAGGCTTGCTTACGACTACATCACAAGGGAAGAGTATCAGAACGTGCGGTGATTCCGCGTACTTGCCTATGTTTTCGCCGCTCTGTTGTAACCGATTCGCTGGAATTTTCAGCCAACCGAATCGGATCTGAATAGCTCATATATTTTTGTCTCGTCGCCCGACAGAACGATCTCACGCAGCAATTGGTTAAACATCTGGACATCGTGCGCGAGTTGGCGGGCAATCAAATATTGGAACTGGTAGGCAATAGATGCATCAATGTTGAAGAGCAGGTTAAAGGCGCTACGCTGCAACGATGCTGCCTTGACCGACCCCACTGCCCGGCACGATGCGGTGCATGGCCCACTATCGACTAGCGATATCAGACCAAACATCTCGCCGGGGCCGATCTTTTTGTGAAGCTCGAATCCCACTCCAGCGAGCTTCTTACGCGAGATGAGCACCTCACCTTCCATGATCACATACAGCGCGTCACCGCCCTCACCCTCGCTGATAAATAAGTGACCATCAGCGTAATCATCGACACTCATGACCTTTTCCAAGGCGTCTGTCTCGGGCTGGGTGGAGCCGACAAACATCGGGGCGGTCTGCAAAAGCTGAGGCAGGGTGGCCACTCCACGACGTGGTCTCGGCCCTTCAATCTTCGGCGCCGCTGCAGCGTCGGATTCCAGCAGCACACGGTAGGCGCGTACTGGCTCAGCAATGTTTTTGACCTTTCGCTCTCCCAGGTACTCGTAGCCAAGCTCCAGCTGGTGTTTGACTTGGTCGTAAACGGGTCGCGAGATGCAGATGCCACCGGGCTCGGCCAAGTCTTCAAGCCGGGTTGCCACATTTACGCCGTCGCCATAAATCTCCTTTCGGTCAACGATAACATCGCCAAGATTGATGCCGATGCGAAACTGTAGCTTGCGATCGTCCGGCACGCTGTCGTTTTGGGCCTTGAGCGCACGTTGGATATCCACCGCACACGTCAAGGCGTTCACCACACTGTCAAACTCGGCCAGCACCGCGTCCCCAGCGAAGTGCAGAACCTTGCCGCTATGAGTCTCGATGGCGGCCGCGATGGCGTCGAGAGAGGCGTTAAGACGCCGGTGCGTGCCTTCCTCATCTTCCGCGGTCAGGCGGCTATACCCGGCAACATCGGCATAGAAAATTGCCGAAAGCCTGCGATGCAAATGTCCGACACTCATGGCAAGACTCCGTCGTCCCTTCGTCAAGGGTTCATCCCAGCAGCCCCGTCAAAGTCATAGCTCTCTCCGGCTTAGTCCCATGAGCGTTCTCCCCAGAGCGGCTAACCGGTCTTCTTTTTTGTTGCCCGTGCTCTCGACAAAGTATTGATCCTCACTGATTTTGATCAAAAGTTGTCTGGTTGAACGTAACCGATTGGCCAGGTCCAAAGACAAAGCCTTGAGTAGTGAACTCGCTACCTTTGGGTGGTCTTTCCGAAGTGTTTCAAACCCATCGTTGGATAATGCTAGGAGGACGCTGTCTTGTTTAGCAATGACGGTTGTGGTGGCTGAACCGGGCTCAATCATCGTAATTTCACCGACCCAGCTACCGCCACCAACTTCTCCGAGTGATAGCTTGTTTCCGTCTGCCTCGATGGAGATGGCTAGTAAACCTTGCCGTATTAGATATAGCGTATCGCTTCTAGCGCCACAGCTGATTAGTACATCACCCGCCGCCGCCTCGGTGGGGACCAGCGCGTGTGTGAAAATCTCGATCCCAGTGGGCCCAAGATGCGCGGCGATCGAAGGAAAGTGTTGTTTAAATTCGCTGCGGTTATAGGACATCAAATGTTTATCCCAACCACGGCATTCTATCACCGCTTTCTCGACTCGTTTGCACGCGGGACACCCCTTCGGGCGACCCCTATGTCGGCGTTGAGCATGGTGACTTTACTGCCAAATCAGTGATTCACGGCTGGATCACAGTAGGACAAGTCTAAGCGAGCGCGCTGCGCCAGACAGTTCCCCCTGACCAAGTGCACGTAAAAGCCCTTTTCAGGTACCTGGGAACGGCAGTTTGGCCGAGTCTGCCGTTGTATATGCCCTGTAAATTTCTCACATAAGACTTGTGCAATCCCGCACAGATCGGACAACCCCCTTTCTATATGGTGATCGTGGACAAAGCCATCGGTCGTGCCGATGTGCATTTTTCACACACTGTGAGTGCAGTCCTACCTAGAGCGTTTAGGGAAGAGATCATAACCTAAGAATAATTGGAAGGATTCATTCGCCATGACTATTAAGCAGTTGGATATAGATGACCGTGAACAAAAGGAGCCAAGACATGAATGAGTACGAACGCCAGCCCTGTGGTGCGAGCCGTATGGATGTCTTTGGTGCATGGGCTCTAGCCGCTGTCGTGTTTCTCGGCCTGTTATTGTTATCTATTGCTTAACTCACCATAGCGGAGGGAAGAGCATGGATATCCTAAAAGAGCATTATCGTTTGCATGAGGACGAGCAAGACTCGGTCAATATCGTCGACGGGACGAACCCGTTGTTTTCGCACGGCGACGAGATAGGAGGCGCTCGGGCTCGTCATCCGAAAAATGGCTATTCGGTTGCTAAAGGCACTCGATCGTGCCGACGCTCTGCCGAGACGAAGCTTGTGAGTGCGGCTGCTTTTAAACTCGGCAGCCGTTCCTTAATCACAAAGGATGTAGACAAAGCCTTCAAATGGTACCTGCGGGCCGCAGTCCTCGATCATTCAGGAGCCCAATACAATCTGGGCTTGATGTGCCTCAAAGGAGATGGTGTTTCGCAGGACGCCGTCGCTGGACTTAGCTGGATTGAGGTAGCGGCAGATAACGGGGATAAAGGAGCGCGCGAATTGCTTCAGAGAATCGATCAGGCGCTCGTGGCGAAGTGATTCGTGTGTTCAGTTGGCCACGGCTTTCACGAGGAGGTCCTTAAAAGGGCACGAAGGAATCAAATAGCCCTTGCCCCGTAACCCGATGTTTGGAGGCTGCGGTATTGATCGGCACAGTAATGACCGGTGACCCGGAGGAGCGATGATGAGTCACAACACACAGCAAAATGCGGAAGTAATTCCCTTACCAGTACAGGGCACAGGGTGTGATGCTGAGGTCCGGCAATTCGAAAGGCACGTGGTCAAAAGAAACGTTGTCGTCATCATGCCTTTCGGATCCGAAAATGGTACAGAACGGCAGTCCATTCTCGACCTGATGCGAATCAAATACATTATCGAGAAAGTAGCGCGGGTAATACCCGAGGGAGGGGTGCCCAATGGCCCGACGATTGAATATGACGTTAACATATTCAGGGAACCTGTCGGTCGCGTTCCTGAGGGTGCGGTGGATACGTTGGCAACCGCCGACGTGCTTATCGCGCTGCTGACAGCGCGCAACGTCAACGTTATCTACGAATTGGCGATTCGAAACCTCCTTAAAGACGAACCGATTCTGATCCTACAGGGGAAACCCAGCGACGTTTTGCCAGTGTACCTCCAAGAGATGGCTTACATACAGTACGATCACGACGATAGTGCTATGGTCATCGACCAGATCAAAAGGATAGGTGAGGATACATTTCCCGCACTAACTTGGAAGAAACCCGATCAAATTCCAGATGCTTTGAAACAGGCCATTGATGCCAGCGATTATTTGATACCGGAGCTCCAGGACGCGCTGCAGAAGCTTGAAGACAATCCCCAACGTCCGCCTCACTTTCTCAGGAAGCACGTCATCGATCTCGACCCTGGGCGCGTGTTGCACTCTTGGAGTACCTACACACCGTTTAGTGTGCTCAGAATCAAATGGCTGCGAAAACGACACCGTAGCCGTTATGATCCGGCCGATATGATTGGAGAGCCTATGGTCTACGCTGCCAATAAAGATTACTTGGACATGTTCGATCTCAAGGTCTATCCGTTCCCTGACCCCGACGGTGAGAATGCGCTCACCATAGCAGACATGATCGAGCGGCTAGCGGACTATGTCGAGCCAAAACATTATGAAAACTTCATCGATGATCAAAAACATCTGACAGAAAAAATTATCTTCAACGATCGGGTCGGGCAGGCCGTGGTACCAATACAGTTCAACAATCGACACCCGATCTTCGCTGAGGAGGTGTATCTGCCAACCCTACTTGGCAAGCGAGTTGTCGGCAGCGCTAGAAGCCCTCATACCGTCTTTCTTGCGATCGCGTTCGTCAAGGACTTCGAACCTATCTCGGACGAAGAGTTAGTTAATGAAGGCAAAAAACGGGTTGGGCCCTGACAGAGCGAGAACAACCGGACGGGGAAGTCCTGGGTCAACCGACGTATCCGAATGACCAACAAAGATTCCTTATTGCTCGCTCGGAGCAGCTACTACGCGCCGGTCCCGACTCTGGCGATGGACGCAGAACGGTCGACGATTGACTTCAATATCGCGCTCCGGGTCCTGATGGACCCGGATATTGACGGGGCCCGATTTCAGACAGTGGACCGGTTCATGGCCAAGCTGCGGGATCGCATGGAGGGCAACACGCTGCCGCCACTGACCTGGTATTCACAAGGACAGGCAGCGGATGTATTAGGCGACTACCAAAGCGGCGCGAAAGAATCGCGGATTGATAACGGTCGCTGCCGGTATCGGTCAGAGCGCTTCGGGTGGACCGATCTTCGCTGTAGCGCCGTCGCATTTCTCGATCCGGCCGCGGGCGGCGCGCTCGGCACGACATTTTACTGGGAAGTTCTCGAGGTCGAACGGGACAAGGAGTATTGGGAGACGTTGGATTGGGAGCGCCACCGACAACTGATCTGGGAATCCTATGCCATCAGTTACGATCGCGTCCTCCCCATTTTGCCTTTCTATCAGGACGTAATCAGGCGCCACGTGGAGGCCATGAATACTTCCAATATCGAAACCGTTTTCGATCTCGGGGCAGGGACGGGAAACGTGACTGTCGACTTGCTCAGGACGGGACGCCTAGTCACAGCCTTGGACCTCAGTCGTGCCATGCTGCAAAAGCTCCGGCACAAAATTCCGGAGGCATACACCGACAACCTTACGGTGGTCGAGCAGAATGCTGAGGAATTGACCCAGTGGGACGACAAGTCGTTTGACGGTGTCAGCATTCTTCTCGCCTTATACGACATGGCCTGCCCCGGTCGTGCTTTAAGCGAAGCGATCCGGCTGCTACGCCCCGGAGGCACTATCGTGATCACGGAACCCAAACGCCGCTTCCGATTGGAGCCTCTTTTGGATGAAGCCGAACGGTTCCTACGGCACAAAGGCGACTACGACAAACTCAAGGCAGACTGGGATCGGGTCAACGTCGCCAACAAGGAATTGGACCCTGCGATGCGGGAAGAACGGCTACACGCGGAGGAGATTGAGCAATGCCTGCGCGACGCAGGCTTTGAAAACTTAAGGGTCAAGGACTCGCATCTCGGAAACTGTGCCACGGTTTGGGGCACAAAACCCTGCCGGAATTGAAAATCATGAGCAATCGGATGCTTGCAGAGGACCAGCACACGCGCGAGGGATTTCCTATGAGCCGACAAACTCAGAACGCCTATGACGTAGGGACAATGCCTTTGGTCACGGGCACCTTAACACCGGTGACGATCCGCGCCGGTCGCCCCCAGGATGCTGATCAAATCAGCGATTTGTACCGACAAGCCTATTCCGCATCTAACTCCGACGATGCACAGGAGCATTACCCTTTCCCGCAATTCTTGGATCCCCGTCGGCTGCGGCAGTTAGCCAACGGCGAGACCATGGACTGGGTCGTCGCCGAGGCCGAAAAGAAAATAGTTGGTACGATAGGTGCCATTCGCAACATCGGTAGAGCGGATGACGGCGTGGCGGAGTATTTTGGTCTAGTGGTCAACGAAACGTGGCGGGGGAAAGGTATCGCAGGAAGTCTGTTTGGCGCTGTGTACGAAAAATTAACCGACAAGGCTCGTTTCATGATCGCCGAAACTCGAACCGCCGATGCGGGTGGATGGCGAACAGCGAAAAAGTACGGATTCGTCCCGCTGGGATTTGAGCCCTTCGCGCATAACACGCCGGCGGGCTCTGAGACGATGCTTCTGTTGGGTAGTGTCCCTAAGCAGGCGCGACACCAGCGAGACGTAGGTGGTCACTCAAGTGTGGCGGTCCGCACACTGGCAAGAACTGTCTTACAGACCTTGCACCTTGAGCCTTTACCGGCTGTCGAGCGGTCAACTTATCCGATCACCCCACAGCCATGTCATGAGCTGTTATCCAAGCTAACCCCAGCGCATCCCAGGCTAAAGGTGTCGGGCCTAGGCTTGGGAAAGGCGGACGACGTTTTCCACGTGTTGGATGACAAGATGGTGGCCATTCAGTTACAACAGGAATGGCGTAGCTTCAGCCCGCATTTGTCAGGGGTCGTAGGATTGAGTCGCTTGGAAGGCGAAGATCCTACAGGTGATCGTTACACTAAAAAGTGCTTTGTTGGTTATATTGGAAAGTGTCCGGTGTCCTGCGCTCGGATCGTTTGGGATCATAGAGATCACCGCGCGCGAATTCTTTACCTGCAAACACGCTTTCATGGACTGCAAGGCCTGATGGTTGCCGAAATTCTGCGCTTTCTGGAAACACAGTCGCGCTACACCCCGGTCTCTGTAGTCATCGACGTTCGAGCCGACTACCCTTCCCTGCACGCGACATTGGAAGAGCTCGGCTTCTTTCCAACTGTTTACTATCCATGCCTGGTCGCGGGTGAGAAGGGTAGATTAGATGCTGTCCAATACACTCGCCTTTACAGCCGTCCATTCCAGGAAAGCTTGAAGTTCGTGCGCGCTCTAGGCTGGTTCGAGGCCAACACTGTGGTGAAGACGGTAATGTCTATCGAGAAAGAAGTGACACATCGATCGATAGAGCGGCGCGATGGTCTTGTGGCCACCATGCGCTGTTCGCACAGCTAGCAGCACAAGGGGCCTTTGCTCTACTACTGGTGATCGCTCGCCGTGAGGTGGACGACCGAGGCGATCCGTACCCCCGCCGTGGTCACGGTAGACTCTCTCCTCCGGCTCGGATGCGACCGATCCTATTTCCCATTGCCCGCCACCAGCGTCGTGGCCGTTCCGACCTCTAGCAGTGTGAATAATTCAGAACCACTAGCCGTAACTCATCACAGCGGCCAGACAGTGTCCTAGGTAGAGTGGCAACCGTAGGTCGGCCCACAATGGGTCACTTACTTTCTTTGTCGAGGTTCCCCACTAAGTACGCGGCGATAGCCCATACAGGTGGCACCCCACAAGCCCGGCGTTAGCCGAGATGTACGGGGTAAGGCAAAAATGTTCAGATCAGAAAGGAGAGCAAAATGGTTGCAACGTTGGATAAGTTTGAAGAGGTTGATGAGTTTAATCTCGACGAAGTTAGTGAGCTAGAAGCGTTCCGTGAGGACGAGGAGAATCGAGAGTTTTCCGACGAAAACGTGGAAGGCGATGAGACCCTAGGGCTTTTGGAGGCACCTGCCAAGCTGCCTGAGAAAACTAATGGTAAGGATTGGGGCCGGCCCGATGAGCATCGGCACTTCGGAAGGTGTAATTTTGAAGTCGGTATTCCCAATTATCCGCCGCTTACGGGTGGTTTAAGAGCGCAGGCCTACGAAAATGGCAGGCCGACAAACGGCATTATCCGCGCCGACAAGGAATGGTCGGTCAAAGCGCATTGGTATCTGAAGGGCGCACTGAAGGATTGTATCTGCGGATACTGGTGTCTCACTTTGTTCGGAGAGTCCATTGGCCCGGGGCCTGAGTTTGTCATACCGTATCACAGGAAGCTCATCCCGCTGAGACCTTGTGGTCGTGGCCATTATTTCCACGAGATCAAAGTCCGCCCGGGTTACGTCACGTCTAAACATTGCTCGGCCCCTTATAAGCTGGTCGTCGGCGTTACATACATCACACCCTGCAGGGTAAAGGGCCCGATGGCGGGATTCTGCGAGCTACCAACTGTTCAGTTCTACGAGTCCAACAAGAGATTTAGCTAAGCACTAGTATCACGCTGGCCCCGACGGTGCACCTGCTGCGCCGTTGGGGTCGGCAACCTAACGCCGCGAGATATGTCCCCAGCGGCTATATCTAAGGATTAGCGCCTGCCAGTGCGATCGCTGTCAGCGCATTCGTAATATTTCGTATTCGTGTCTCCAGGGCCGGATCTACGTCGCGTTGCAGATTGTGCTTGGCTGCAAGAAACGCCGGGTCGTTGAAAGCGATAAATACGTCACCGGCCTTGTCTTCGTAGACCAAATACTTCTGCGGCAGGTCCAGACCGATCGACTGGTCGTTTTGCATGAGCGGCGTGCCGACGTTGGGATTACCGAAGACTAGCAAATGAGTGGGGCGTAGTTTAATCCCCCTCGCCTTGGTTTGGGCGCTGAAATCTATGCCGCCCGCTATTGGAATGCGAAATCCCCGTTTAGTCAGTTCCGCAAGTAATTTCTCTACCGTAGCTGCGACCGATTGGTTGCTTTGGACCTCGAGGATGCCGTTGTTCAAACGCCCAAACTGGTTCAATGTCCTGTCGAACAGGCGCAGCAAAATGTCGCGTTGCTTTACATTGTGGCGATCGGCCAGAAAACCAACGTTATTGAACTCAACCTTTATATCGCCGTTTTCGTCTTCGAACACCAAAAACTTCGATGGCAGGTCAAGTGCCGTAGTTTGGCGGCGGCGGATCATTAGCGAATCGAAAAACGAGTTACTGGCAAACAGCACCGTGGTGGGGCGCAGCTCTAGGCCCACGCTGGCGGCGGCGCCTGCATGATTGATTTCCGCCACGATTTCGATGCGTTGATCCTCTAATGTGGAGCGGATACGGTCAACCGTTTCGGCGACGGTGCTGACATCATCCAGGCTGACTTCGCTGTTTTGATCGGCGTTAGCGACATTGAAAGTCAGTGCTGTCGTGAGAACGATGAGAATCAACTTGGACATTAACTTCAACATGGTTTCACTCCTTATTGGGCCTGAAGTGTTCTAATGGTTAATGGGAGCTATTTCTAGGTAAAAGTGGAAGGCGGCTATCGAGCCGCCTTCCTCGTCAGATTGACAGTGGCATGTCGCTACCGACACCACAGAGCAAGCTGCTCCGTGGCCTGTTTTATTTTTTCTTTGGCTTCTTCTCTTTGTTCTCCTTCTTCAACGGCAGCGAGATCACGGTTCCTGCGCGGCGTGCATCGGCCCCACCGAACTGCTTGCCATTTTTGAGATCGATGATCACCGCCTGCACCGAGCCGATTACAGAGGGGGAGCGAATGGTGTGACCGAGGTCTGCCAATTCCTGAATTACCGCCTCGTCGAAGCCCTGCTCACGCGCAGTGCTTCCCCCGGCGCTGGTCTGTGATAGCCTCGGCGCATCGATGGCTTCCTGCACCGTCATCCCGTGGTCGATAAGGTTTAACGTCATGTTCACGACCGAATTGATAATCGTGGAACCCCCGGGCGAGCCGTAGGCCGCGAAGACCTCTCTATCCTTGAAAAGCATCGTCGGCGCCATACTGCTCCGTGGCCGCTTAAAAGGCGCCACATCATTCGCCCCGGGGTTGAAGTTATCCGGGTCACCATTGAACGTCGGGGCAGAATTGAAATCAGTGATTTCGTTGTTCAAGAGGAAGCCAAACCCGGGCACAATGATACCGGTGCCCCAGGTGCCCTCGATGGTTGAGGTATAGGAAACGGCGTTGCCCCATCGGTCCACTACTGAGAAGTGGGTGGTGTTGACGCCCTCCGTGTCGGACGCCGCCGTCGCTACCTTAGTAGTACCGTCGGATTTCTGTACGAAGTTGGGGTCAAATGGCCGCGGATCTCCCGCCCCCGGAGCGGAAGGCATGCGCACGTCCATGTCTATCATGGCGCTTCGAGGGCCAAGATAGCCGTCCGCTAGGAGGCCCACTATCGGGAGCTCGACGAAATCGGCGTCGCCCATCCACACGGCTCGGCTAGCAAAAGCCAGGCGCATCGCCTCTATCATCACATGCAGGGTCTTGGTGGCGCCAAAGCCGAAGCCTGCCGCTTCATCGCCGAGCGGGAATTGTTCCAGATGCTTCAGTATCTGAATCACGGTGAGGGCACCGGAAGATGGTGGAGGCATCCCTTTTATCGTGAGACCGCGGTAGTTCCCAACCGTGGGCTCGCGGATATCCACCCCGGCGTTGAAATAAGCGAACAAGTCCTCGGTGGTCATCCTGCCCATGCCTTGCGGACCGACTTCTGGCCGAAACCGCTTTTGTGCCGCAACGATGGCCGCCGCGATTTCGCCGGTATAAAGCGCCATCGGCCCATCTGACGCGATTTTCCTAAAGGTCTTGGCGAGGTCGGGCTGAACCAAGAAGTGGCCTTCCGGAAGCGGGCTGCCATCGGGAAGCCGGAACAGGGCGCGGGTCTCCGATTGGAAGGTGGTTCTTGCGCTCGACGTCAGACTCGCCAGGCGTGCGTTTATCGCGAAGCCCTCCTCTGCCAGCTTGATTGCCGGCTGCAGGGCATCGGCGAGGGTGATCGTTCCCCATCTCTCGAGGACCGTGGCCACACCTAGGAGGGTTCCCGGCACACCGACCGCGATGCCGCTCGTGGCCCGCTCCGTAAAGTTGGTGTTCGGCAGCGGTTGAGAGCCGATCCTCTCAAGGTCGGTACCGTCACAGTTGGGATCACATTTTAGAAACATGGTCGAGGAGGCAGCGGCAGGCGCTTTCTCGCGGGAATCGACCAGCAAGGTTTCGTTGGTGTCGGCAAGATGAACCATCATAAACCCGCCGCCGCCAATGCCCGAAGATGTCGGCTCGACCACGTTAAGCGCAAACTGGATAGCCACGGCCGCATCGATGGCGTTGCCGCCCGCATCTAGCACCTGCGCACCTACTTCGGACGCCAGTGGGTGCGCAGTCGCGACTACACCCTTCTTAGTGCCTTTGC
This sequence comes from Gammaproteobacteria bacterium, assembly GCA_029861845.1. Lineage (GTDB taxonomy): Bacteria > Pseudomonadota > Gammaproteobacteria > Acidiferrobacterales > SPGG2 > SPGG2. Next base: position 34,401 of record JAOTYM010000039.1, read on the forward strand.
TTTCCGACTTGGGCGGGACACCCGGCGTTTCTTGAGGCCGGCCCCACGAAGGTGCCGGTACCACGAGCACAAACAGGGCCAGCAAGACCAACCCATACGCCCAAGTCGAGCATGGGCGTTTCATCGCTTCTATCTTTGTTCTCCAAAGGTTTTTCATCCTGTCTCTCCTTTCATAAAACAATTCCATGGATCACGAACTCAGCGGTGATTCGCGCCAGTATTCTGCAGATGTACATACCTACGACTACGCGCGCCCGCAAAATGGATAACGAGCCTCAACTATTTAGACTTCGACTGAGAGTCCGGTGACGATGAGCCGATACCAGGCCACGGCGTCACCGTCACAGGTTACCGCCTCCCTCGCTCTCTCACGTCATTAGTCACTATCGTC
>JAOTYM010000040.1 GCA_029861845.1 Gammaproteobacteria bacterium
ACCGATCTTCTTCGGTACCATGAAGCCCTGGCCGTCGTAGTAGTTGACGCCAGCAAAGTTGAGGCCCAGTGCGGTATCGCGAACCAATGTCCAAGTCGTGTTGCGTGAAAGCAGATCTACCTCACCGGATTGCAGGGCGGTGAATCGCTCTTTGGCCGACAGCGGTGAGTACTTAACCTTGTCGGCTTTGCCAAAAATGGCGGCAGCCACTGCGCGACAGACATCGACGTCGATTCCGGTCCAGTTGCCTTGTTCATCGGGGTTTGAGAAGCCGGGTAGACCCTGGCTAACTCCGCACTGAACGTGGCCCTTGCGCTTAACGTCGTCTAAGGTGGCAGCCTGCGCGACACTAGCCAACATAGCTAATGCCGCCGATACGGCTACAGTTCTGAAAAAACTCATGGTAACCCCTCCAATTGTTAGGTTTGTTAGCATGCCCAATGGTACGGACACCTGACCCCCGAGCAAGCGTCTGCTTGGTCGGGGGTGAGACGCTAGCATACCAGCTACCGCACTCTCAAGCCATTTTCAGTCAAATCACGCCTATGTTTTTGTGTGGAAGTCGAGGCTAGGCGGAGGTAGACCCGTGGCCCCGCGCCCACCCAGAGGAAGACCGAGGCGCACGCCCCAACTAAGCTGTCTGTGCTTATCGTGCAGCGAGCGCTATCGTGGCGTCGCCGATCGGCAAAGAGGTAGACGGCTAACCGCGGCAGCGATATGCTCTTTCCAAACTCTGGTCTTTAGACGTAACTGAGGGTAAGAAGCGATGCAATTTAGGGAACGCGCGCAAGACGCGACGAAAGATCTGTTTGGCATTCTGCAAGCCGCACCATCGGCTGAGCTCGAGGCGCAAGTGGTTAAGCTCATAGAGCAGACCATGATCGACACGCTGCTTGAGGAAGGTGAGCGCTGTGCCAAGGTGGCCATGGACTGTTGCTCGGCTGATCGCGATTTGGCGCACAAGGTGGCCGATAAGATTCGACAGGCCAACACTGCGCTGATAGCCAATCTCTCGAGCATGCGCTAAACGACACGATCGGTGAGCCGCGGCGCAATGGATCGCCAGTGGCGGCGGCATGCATCCCGTGTAGGCCGCCATACGGCCGCGATCACTATATGATCCCCTGCCAGCGTCACCTATTTGATCTGCCCGATGATATCGCCTATCTGAATTGTGCCTATCTGTCACCGCTGATGAAGGCGGTCATGCAGGCCGGACAGCAGGGCGCCAGGCTTGAGGCGAGACCTTGGGAGGTCACCCCGCGGGACTTCTTTACAACGACAGAGATCGCGCGCGAGCTATTCGCCCGGGTCATTAATGCATCCGCCAACGATATCGCTATCGTACCGGCCGCCAGTTACGGGGTTGCGGTGGCCGCCCGCAATGTACCGCTTAAGCGAGGCCAGACTATTGTCTTGTTGGAGGACCAGTTTCCATCAAATGTCTATACGTGGCGTGAACGCGCCAAAGAAGCCGGCGCCCACATCGCGACCGTGCGTCGACCGTCGAACGCAGACTGGACCGAAGCCACCGCTAGCCAGATTACAGAACAAACGGCGGTTGTTGCGTTGCCGAACTGTCACTGGACCGATGGCGGACTTTTGGATCTCTCAGCGATTTCAAATATGTGCCGGCAAACTGGCGCCGCCATGGTGTTGGACATTACCCAGTCGGCCGGCGCGATGCCGTTCGATGTACAGCAGGTGCACCCCGATTTCTTGGTGGCGGCCGGGTACAAGTGGCTATTGGGACCATACTCCTTGGGATTTTTGTATGTCGCACCAAAGTGGCAACAGGGCGAGCCGCTGGAACAAAACTGGATCGCCCGAGAAGGCAGCGAGAATTTTGCCGGGCTTGTCAATTACCGTGATGAATTTCAACCTGGCGCGCGTCGTTTTGATATGGGCGAACGTGCCAACTTTCAACTGTTGCCGATGGCAGTCGCCGCCTTGCGCCAAATTCTTGATTGGCGCGTAGAAGAAATCGCGCTCACACTGGCACACAAAACGGCGACCATCGCCGAGCGGGCGCAGGGGCTGGGGTTGACGTCTGTACCAATGCGATTGCGTGCGGGACATTTTCTGGGCTTGCGTTTTCCGACAGGACCGCCGACCGGGCTTCTTGAAAAACTTACCGCAGACAAAATCTTCGTGAGCATACGTGGAGATTCCATGCGGGTGACACCTCATCTCTACAACACAGATGCCGATGTCGATCGACTTTTCGATATACTACAAGCTGTCGTTTAACGAAGCCTTTCATAAGTTCAAATTGGAGATTTGATGCCCCCTGACGTCGAACGTGCACGCGCCGGTGTGTACCACTACAACACAAAGAACGAAATCACGCACTTTGTTCAAGCGCTGGCGGATGTGGGTCACATAAATGTGCAGAGCTCACCATAAAGAAAAATGGGGGCACTTTAAAGTGCCCCCATTCTTTGCTACTTGGTAATCCAGACTATTGGAGCGGGTCCAGTTGCACGCGCCGATTGCGGGCACGCCCATTACCAGTGGTATTGGTATCTATCGGTTGGGTCAGCCCGTAGCCACTGGCCCTTAAGCGACTTGCCGCTATGCCTTTTTCAACGAGATACTGTCTCACGGAGATCGCTCGTTTCTGTGAAAGTGCTTGATTGTAATCGGCGGTGCCGACATTGTCGGTGTGGCCCTGTATTTCAATTGTCAGGTCTGGGTTCTGCGCCAAGACTCGATATGCCCGTTCGAGCACACCATAGTGTTTGGCCTTGATCTGCCACCTGTCAGTATCAAACTGGACATCCGCCAGCACCCAGCAACCCGCTAGATTTACCTCAGCGCCCTTCGGCGTGCGTGGACACTTATCACTGGCGTCGACCACCCCATCGTTGTCGCTATCCATAGGGGCCATCGGACAGCCGAATGGGTCTTTACCAGGGACATTTGGGCACTTGTCGGCATTATCCAATACGCCGTCGCCGTCCGCATCGCCGATTTTTGCTTCCATTGGCATGGCCTTCTCTGCCAAGAAAACTCGCTCGACGTAGTTCGCCATCGCTTGACTGGATGCAATGCTATCTGCGTTGACGGTAAATCCACATTGGCCGGTTCGGGCCGCATCTTGCATTACCGCCTGCCCAGTAGGATCTTGGCCGATACGGACCGGGTAAATGCATAGCCGATCACCATATTGCTTCTTTAGACTAGCGATAGCCGCCGACGGCGCACCGTCGGTATTGACGCCATCACTGACGAAGATGATCGCGGTTTGTCCTTGGCTCGATGCCAGATCATTATTGGCATTATCAAACGCCATGCCTATGGGTGTGGATCCCGCTCCACTTTGTTGTGCAGCCAGGGCTTCCTCAAGTTCGGACTTGGAATACGACTTTAACCCATAAGGTTCGCCGACCTTTTTGCCGTCTAGGGTGCGCAGTGCACCAGTGAGTTTCAGATCGGGGATGGTCTGATTCAAGCGGCTAACGATCTCTTTGGCCTGCACGAATTTCTGTTCGCCCTTATGGCGCTGCGCCATAGAACCCGAAGCATCGAGGATCACGATGAAGTTGTCGACTTTTTGCGCGCGATTGCTGGTATCGATACTGGCGGCATCAAAGCTCTTAGAACTGAATGCGGTGGATGGTGTCTTGCTCGTGGCACAACTGACCACGAAGGCACTCAGCCCCACCATAAAAAGCAGGTTAATGAATTTGTTGGTCATGGTACTGACTCCTCTGTCGCAAGTGGTTACTAAATGCTAACAAGTGGTTACTAAATGCTAATTCGAAGGCTAATTTTACCCGGTGTTCGGCTTCCTGAATACGGGCACCAGGGAGTATCCAGGGTGGGGTGGTATTGGGAAATCCGTATGACTACATCCGTAACCTTACGGATAGCTCCGGGTACTGAAAAGAGTTAATGATTTCAATGCCGTGCAACCCCGAATCAGATCACAGCTTGCGCAATCACCCACGGCTCGTCGCTGGCGGATTTGGCCCATTCTTGCATAGCCGGCCAGCGCCAAACTGCGTCACGGTAGGCAGCGCCGATGTCATCGAGCGCTACGTCATAGGTAATGAAGCGACTCACGACTGGCGCGTACATGGCATCGGCGATCGTAAACGGACCGAACAGATAGTCGCCACCGCTACCGAATCGATTGCGACATTCACGCCATAGACCGGCGACGCGATCGATATCCTTGTCGACGCCGTGGCCACGCCCTTTGCCGGGATAACGCCCGCGCACGTCCATCGGCATGTGGGTCCGCAGCGCCACAAACCCTGCGTGGATCTCGCTGCTGACGGCGCGGGCGATAGCACGTGCTGACGCCTGTGATGGCCACAGCTTGGCGGCTGGAAACAGCTCTGCTAGGTACTCAGCAATCGCGAGCGATTCCCAGATGATTTCGCCACCGTGCTTTAAAACCGGTACCCGCTCGCTCGGCGAGTGCGCCCGAAGCTTCTCTTTTGTGTCCGATCGATCGAGCGGGATCACTATTTCTTTAAAAGGCGCACCGGTTTGCTTTAGGGCCAGCCAAGCGCGTAGCGACCACGATGAGTAGTTCTTGTTACCGACAACAATGCTTAGATCATTCATGCTGGCACGCGCGTCCGCCGCTAGCGACAATATAACGGATGCCACGATCATCGCGCATATGCGAAACTAGCAGCGTATATGGTTACAAGCAATCAAAACCCGGTGCTCGTCGATGTATCGCGCGGCGACATGATTGAAAGTCGACATCGAGGCGCGGTAGCGGTTGTCGATGCCCGCGGCAATGTGGTGGCCGCGTGGGGTGATATCGAGCGACCGGTGTTTGCCCGTTCGGCCATTAAACCATTACAAGCACTACCGTTGCTCGAAAGCGGGGCGGCTGAAAGCCTCGAGGTAAGCGATGAAGAACTTGCGCTCGCCTGCGCATCTCATGGCGGTGAGCCCGAGCACGTTCAGACTGCTAACAGTTGGTTGGGCCGAATCGGGCTGGTCCCTGGTGATCTCGAGTGTGGTGCGCATTTACCGTTGTATCAACCAGCGGCAGCCGCACTATTGCGATCTGGCGATACCCCCTCAGCCCTGCATAACAATTGCTCTGGCAAACACGTAGGGTTCTTGGCAACGGCGGTGCATTTGGCGGAGCCAACCCACGGTTATAGTCATGCTGACCATCCGGTGCAGCGACGTGTGCGACAAACCCTGGAGGACCTGAGTGGCGAGGAATTGGTCGATGCGCCGACAGGGATCGACGGTTGCGGTATTCCGGTAATCGGCCTGTCACTGCGTACAACCGCCTACGCCATGGCCAGGCTCGGCAGCCCACACGACCTGCCGGTGAAACGCGCTCGTGCCTGTGAGCGTATCGTGCAAGCGATGGTCACCGCACCGTTTATGGTTGCCGGCAGTAATCGGTTTTGTACCGAAGTGATGCGAGTGACAGGTCGCGATGTGATCGTAAAAACAGGTGCCGAGGGATTTTACACGGCGGCGTTACCTATTAAGGGATTGGGGATTGCGCTAAAGATCGATGATGGGGCGGGCCGTGCGGCCGCGGTAACGATGGGCGCCGTCTTACGGTATCTCAAAGTACTCGATGATTCGGCCGTGCAATCGTTGCGCGAGCAGCTCGAGCCGCCTGTGCAAACCTGGGCAGGTACAACAGTAGGTCGAACGTGCGTAACCTCGAGTTGGCCCACGTGAGACCCGTTTAGGCTGCTTTGTACTACGCATCGCAATACTCACACCTGCAGCTTACCCGATTGTCGAGCCCAGCCGCTTGCACCCGAACGGCGCGACTCGTAGGATCACGGCAGCGCAAACAGACTAATTCCCTGTGGCTCTGGGAAAGGTTCCCTAGGTTCGGAGACCGCAATCCTACGGGGCCACAGTTGCGGCAACAGGAACACGAACGGCTGAGTCTAGATTGGCAGAACTCTATTTCGCCTACGGCTCCAATCTGTCGACGCGACAGATGCGGGCACGCTCTCCATCTGCACGGGTGTTATCCCGTTGCAGCCTGCAAGATTGGCGCTTGAGTTTTGTGCAGCCACACGAGGGTTGGAGCGGCGGGGTCGCTGGTATTGTGCAAGCAGCCGGCGGCATCGTACATGGCGTGGTCTGGGAACTCTCTAATGAAGACCTGATTCGACTCGATGGCTTCGAGCCGGTTGAAAGCGGCGATTACAAACGTACGATTGCGCGTGTGCGATTGTCGACGGATGAGATACTAGCGTGTTGGGTGTATATCGGCGATGTCCATCCTGACGCGCCGCTTGCGCCATCGGCGCGCTACTTAAAGACCATGCTCACCGGAGCGCGTGAGCATGGTCTGCCCGCAGATTACATCGACTGGATAGTGCGAGAGTTTCCACCCCGCGACACCTGACTTGCCATATGGGTAGCGAGTAGTTAGCCGGTAGATGTATCGCTTGGCTTGGTACGGGTGAGAACTAGCAGATTTCCGGCCACTACCATGACGACGCCGATTAATGCGGGGCCGCTCCATGTGTATCCTTCGAACAGCGTTGAAAGTATCAAGGCGACAATCGGAAACATAACACCGGCGTACGCCGCCCTATCTGCACCGATGCGCCCGAGCAGGCTCAGGTAACAACCAAACGCAATAACCGAGCCGACTACCGAAAGATAGGCCAAGGAACCGACATAACTCAACGACCAATCAAAACGAAACTCGACGCCGACCACCAATGCAACGATGGTGGTCAAGGCGGCACCATAGGCCATACCGAAAGTGTTACTTTCGATCACGCCTAGGCTGGCACGTTGATTTCGTAACGACGCCATATTCCCCAGTGATGCAAACCAAGTGGCGACTACCGCCAGGCTGACCCCGATCATGGTCGCAGTGGAGGCGGAAAAGGCTCGGAACTCAGGCCAGAACACCGATGTGATACCAAGTAGGCCTACACTAGCAGCCGCTAGTACGCGCGCACGTATGGGTGTACCTAGTAACACCGCCCCATTGAAGATGTTCATAAATACGATGGTCGAGAAGATGACTGCGATTAGACCGCTGGTCACATGCTCAATAGAGAAATAGAAGAGGATGTAATTGAGAGAAAAAAGAAACGTGCCTTGTAGGGCCATAAAGCCATGGTCGCGCAGGCCGAATCGCAGCGGCCGGCGAGTGACCAGACAAAATACCATGAGTACGGCAGCAGCGAGCGCAAAACGATAGGCAACAGACCATATGGGATCAACCACGCCCAGCTGGAACGTAATCGCCAACCAGGTCGAACCCCATATTAGGACGGTGAACAAATAGAGCAGTTGATACGGCATCGATTGGCCTCGGGTGTCGGTTTTTAAAACACCAGGCGCAATGGTAATCTAGTTGTTTATCCCGGGAGCGGCCCGCTGTCGTTGAATTTGAGCTGCGAAACCCAACAAGCACAAGCAGGAGAATCGCATGACTGGCGGCAACTCCCCAGCCCAGAACTCATTGGCGCAGACACCACTTCACGCCCTGCACCTAGAGTTAGGGGCCAAGATGGTGCCGTTCGCGGGTTACCACATGCCGGTACAGTACCCTTCCGGCATTATTGAAGAGCATAAGCATACACGTACGCATGCCGGTTTGTTCGATGTATCGCATATGGGGCAAATCTGTTTGCGCGGTAGTGGGGCAGCAGCAGCATTAGAGGCGCTGGTACCGGTCGACGTAATCGACCTCGAACCAAATCGCCAACGCTACGCGTTATTTACAAATGACGCTGGCGGCATCCTCGATGACCTAATGATCAGCAACGCCGAGGACTCCCTATTCGTAGTGGTAAACGCGGCTTGCAAGCAGCAGGATGAGGCTTATTTGCGTACCCATTTGACCGCTAGCTGCGAGGTCGAGGCGTTGACCGATCGCGCATTACTCGCGCTGCAAGGTCCCGAGGCGGCGATGGTGATGGATCGACTGGCACCGTCAGCGTCTGAGCTTTTGTTTATGACTACTGGCCGCATGCAGATCGCCGGCGCCGATTGTTTTGTCAGTCGGTCCGGATACACGGGCGAGGATGGCTTTGAGATGTCGGTGGCGAACGACCAGGCGGAAACACTGGCGCGCACGCTATTGGCTGAGGACGAAGTAGCCGCCATTGGCCTGGGCGCGCGTGATTCGTTGCGACTAGAAGCAGGTCTTTGTCTTTACGGCCATGACATCGATACCGAAACCACACCGGTAGAGGCTAGTCTCACCTGGGCGCTGTCGAAGGTACGTCGGCACGATGGTGCGCGGGCGGGTGGCTTTCCGGGGGCCGAAGTAATCCTCGGCCAACTCGCAGGCGGGGCCATGCGTAAACGAGTCGGCATTCGCCCACAAGGAAAAGCGCCGGTGCGGGAAGGGGCAGAGCTGGTCGACGCCGAGGGTACCAGGATAGGCATAGTCACTAGCGGCGGTTATGGGCCTACCGTAGGCGGGCCCGTGGCCATGGGTTATGTTGATACGGCGCTCGCACGCCCGGAGACTGAGCTCCAAGCCATAGTGCGCGGCCGACGGCACCCAGTAAATGTCGTCAAGCTCCCTTTTGTTAAGCAACGTTATTATCGTGGATAAGCTTGCAGCCAAGGACTAGAAATGAATCATCACCGTAATTGGTCCTTGTCCTTACAATTCGTTGGTTAAAACAATCCCGGAGATATTCATGTCACAATCACGACGCTCTTTGGAAGAACTGGAAATGCGCGGCGATTTTATCCGTCGCCACATCGGTCCCGGAGAGGAACAGATAGCTGAAATGCTGAGTACTTTAGGTCTCGAATCGCTCGATGCATTGATAGATAAGGCAGTGCCGCCTGCCATCATTTCGGACGATGCATTCGATTTAGCGCCAGCCAAAAGCGAGCGTGCGACAGTGACCTATATGCGTAGGATGCGCGAAAGAAACAAGGTCTTTGTGTCCATGATTGGCATGGGTTACTCCGGTACCGTGTTACCGGGGGTCATCAAACGCAACGTCTTGGAAAATCCTGGCTGGTATACGGCCTACACGCCCTATCAGGCGGAGGTTAGTCAAGGTCGAATGGAAGTACTGTTGAATTTTCAGCAAATGATTATGGATCTCACCGGGATGGAACTTGCGAACGCGTCGCTATTGGATGAAGCCACCGCCGCGGCGGAGGCGATGGCGATGTCAAAGCGAGTCTCCAAGAGTAAATCTAATACATTCTTTGTATCGCATGACTGCCATCCACAGACCATCGCGGTTGTGCAGACACGTGCCCGGCCAATGGGATTCGAGGTTGTTGTTGGTGATGTTTACCGGGAGCTGGATAAGCGCGAGTATTTCGGCGTCTTGCTTCAATATCCCGGATCGAGTGGGACTGTCCATGATATTAGCGAACTAGTTGAACAGGCCCACAACCAGCAGGCGCTGGTCACGGTGGCAGCCGATCTCCTGAGTCTCGTGTTGTTGAAGCCACCGGGGGAGATGGACGCAGACATTGTCGTCGGCAGCGCTCAGCGCTTCGGCGTACCGATGGGATACGGGGGTCCGCACGCTGCCTTTTTTGCTACCCGCGATGCCTATAAACGTTCCACCCCCGGACGCATCATCGGCGTGTCGATAGATTCGCAAGGCAAGCCGGCATTGCGGATGGCGTTGCAAACACGTGAGCAACACATCCGCCGCGAAAAGGCCACCAGTAATATTTGTACATCGCAAGTATTACTTGCAGTCATTGCTGCACTATATGCGATCTACCATGGACCCGATGGCTTATCATTGATCGCGGGCAAAGTGCATCGCATGACCCTGATCCTTGCCGAGGGATTGAGGCGCCTCGGGTTCAAGGTCGTACATGACACCTTCTTCGACACATTGACGATTCGTGTGCTCGGCCAAGCGCGCCGCATTGCGGCGCGGGCGCGTGAGTCTCGTATCAATCTGCGCATTGTCGATGCGGATCATTTGGGTATCTCGTTCGACGAAACTACGCGTCGTAGTAATTTGCGGACTCTTTGGCGGGTCTTTGCCACCAAGGCCAGTGAACGCCTGGATATCGATGAGCTCGATGCGGCGGTGCAAGGCTGCATCCCAGAGAACCTGCGTCGCACGAGTAAGTTCTTAACGCACCCGGTATTTCACCTCTACCATGCGGAAACGGAGATGCTACGTTACCTACGATGGTTAGTGGCCAAAGACATTGCGCTCGATCGAGCTATGATCCCGCTCGGTTCGTGCACCATGAAATTGAATGCCACTACCGAAATGACCCCGGTTACCTACCGTCAATTCAGCGCCATGCACCCGTTTGCACCTCTAGAACAAGCGCAGGGCTATCAGCAGTTGTTCGAAGAACTCGAGGATATGCTGTGTGAGATAACCGGATTTGACGCGATATCGATGCAACCCAATGCCGGCTCACAGGGCGAGTACGCGGGCTTGTTAACCATTCGAAAATACCATGAGACACGGGGGGAAGGGCACCGTGATATCTGTTTGATTCCGGCATCGGCGCACGGTACCAACCCTGCCAGCGCTCGCATGGCAGGTCTGAAAGTAGTAGTCGTTGCCTGCGACCAACAAGGTAACGTCGATGTAGAAGACTTAAAGGTAAAGTCGCAGCAGCACGGCGGTAATTTGGCAGCACTAATGATTACCTACCCCTCAACGCATGGTGTGTTTGAAGAAGCGATTCGGGAGATCTGTCAGATCATTCATGATCATAGCGGACAAGTTTACATGGACGGCGCTAACCTGAATGCGCTTGTCGGAATTTGCAAACTGGCCGAGATCGGTGCCGATGTTTCTCATATCAATCTGCACAAAACATTTTGCATTCCACATGGTGGCGGGGGCCCGGGGATGGGCCCCATCGGTGTTGTCGCTCATCTCGCTCCATTCTTGCCCGACCATCCAGTCGTCGATGGCGTTAATCCAGCCGCGAGCGATGCCGGTACCATTGGTGCGGTGGCGGCGGCACCGTGGGGGTCCGCCGGTATCCTTCCTATTTCTTGGGCCTACATCGCGATGATGGGAGCGGCGGGATTACGTCGCGCGACCGAGGTTGCGGTCCTAAACGCAAACTATATCGCTCATCGCTTGGCGCCACATTACCCGGTGCTCTATACAGGTAAGACCGGTATGGTCGCGCATGAATGTATCATTGACTTGCGTGCGATCAAGGAATCTTGTGGCATCACGGTGGAAGATGTTGCTAAAAGGTTGGTTGATTACGGTTTCCACGCACCGACGATGTCGTTTCCGGTAGCCGAAACATTAATGATCGAGCCTACCGAAAGTGAGGCCAAACGTGAAATGGATCGTTTCTGTGACGCTATGATCGCCATTCGCAAAGAGATCGCGGTTATCGAGGCTGGCAAAGCAGACCCTGTCGATAATCTTCTCCGCAACGCGCCACACACCCATCACTTGCTGCTAGAAGACGACTGGTCGCGGCCTTACTCTAGAGAACAAGCATTCTTCCCGTTGCCGGCGCTACGTGAGGACAAATTCTGGCCGCCAGTCGGCCGTATCGATAACGTCCATGGCGACCGCAATCTCATTTGTTCTTGTCCGCCTATGTCGGATTACGAAAAGGTTGCCTAAGCGCTTGAAGATGAGACGCTAGTTTCCGTCGGCAGTTTTTGTTGGTGCAGGTAAACATCCCGGGGTGTTTTCGTAACCGGTTGCTATTAGATCCTCTGGGTGGGACGTAGACTCACCGCCTAGGCCCATCAGCTCTGTGACGTACTGCTTGAGCTGTGCCAGTTCGTCACTGGCGCGCCAATACTCCTCGGATAGCCTAGCACCGCGCAAAACGCTAGTTGGCGGCATGGGTGACTTCGGCCGTGCATCGGCAGATAGCTGCCACATGTGTAAGCGAAACAAGATTCGTGGCGCACACTGCGTAAGTTTAGCGCGTACTTGCGTTGCATCGCCGTACAAGAAGTTTGGGGGAGAGTTACTAGGCGTCCTATGACAAGTCGTGCAGTATCGATAGAAAGTACGCAGCGCACCCTTTTCCTTTAAGCTTACCTGTAAACCCAAGTCGGTGGGTACGCTGTCCATGGCAAGATTTACCGGCGGCATATTAGGTAAGTCGTCGCAGCACCAGTTTGTCGGCGTGAGTCCGAGATGCTTGAATAATACTTGCATCGCTTTCGTGCCGCGAAATGGTTTATCGGCGAACATTCCCAACGGGCTCTCGGGTTGAGCGATAATGGAGGCAATTGCACTATCAACTACCTGGAAGTCATTCATCACCGTCAACGTTGCAGTGCCAACGAACTGCTGTTGGGAAGGAAGCAAGCCGCCTTCGTCGGGCCCTTTTGGCCATCGAATACGCAATCCTTGAATCGCACTACCATCGGTCAAGCGCAAATGTCGTCCACTGCGCTGCTGCGATAACTGAAGATCCACCGACCACTGCTCACCGTCCGCTTTCACTTGTGCGCCGGTGTGCACGGCTGTGGTAAACCTGGTACCGTCAGTGGTTTCCAATAAGCTAATGGTGCGGCTAACAACCTTGCCCGATTCAATCAGCACGTCCGCCACCAACTCTGCGACGTTCTCTCTAGAACTGGACATTCGGCACTTCACGTTTACCAGCGACCCAGCCGCGAGCGCCCCACGCCGGGTGAATTCACACGGACCCTGAAAACGTTCGCGGGCGGCGTCTTTAAGGCCGTTGTCAAACAGAGAAGTATCCAGGCGCTTTAGATCAGCTTCGGGTATGAACTCGGATAGTCCAATAATGATGCGATCTATATCGTCATCGACCGACCATGTCTCGAGCGGTACCCGAGTGCTCAACGGATCAAGCCCCGGCGGCACTGCTTCTGGTGTTGGCGTCAACAGTGGTTCGCGATTCGGAATATTGGGATTCGGAATGTAAAGACCGTGCGGCCATTGCTGGCGCCAGTTCTCGCTTAGGACGGGCACCAAATAGTTCTTGTATAAGGGCGCTTGCCGATCGAACTTCGAGTACGCCCCTAGCCGATGTTGCAACATAGCCGTAAACGCACCGGCGCGGCAGCGTCGGGACGCGATCGACGATTGATTGCCACCACAACCTGCACGCCAGAGTAATTGATGGGCCGAGAAAAGATTGGCTCGATCAGTTGCGTTGTCAATTGCGGCCGGCGCAACGCCGGTTGAGTTGGCAGCCACGCCGTAAAAAGCCGACTGTTCCTTGAGCAGGCGCGCAGCGACTCCCCGGTTACCATTGGTCTCGTCCCAGGCGGCCTTGGGAAAGATCGGCGCTGCATTTTGGTGGCAACTGGTGCAGATGGCGCGACTGGCGTAATGTACTCGCGGTTCGCCTTCCGGTCCGTAGTTGGTAACAACTTGAAACTCGAAGCGAGCTGCGCTCTCGTTATAGCTGATGACTTCGATGACCCGAGATTTTTCTTGATAGCCAAGAAATAGGCGGTCCTTTAATAGAATCGGTCTGCCGTGGGTTGTACCTACTGGCTCCGTATCTACCGCCACGATCACGCGTGGATACTTGAAGAATTCTGGTGCGGCGGTATTTCGCTGCAAAGATCGGCCGAGCGGGATTAAAACCTTCTTCAGCGTCAAGAAACCTAGGTAATCATTACCGGGCGGTCGCGGTAGCTGCGCTTCGATTTTTTCAATCAGAGCGCTGAACGGAAATGGCAGGTCATAAGCACCGTTGTTACTGAATACGATGTCAAACAACGAGCGACCTATTGGCGGCGCATCATCGCCAGGGCTGTCTGGATCGATCACCCATGTTGGCGAATAGGCGTTATCACCCGAGCTCAATTCCGTGGACAGGCGCCCAACGGTTTTTTCCGGATTTAGATGGCGCGCTAGAAACGCTTGCACCCGGGCGGCAGCCTCCTCGTGTACCGCGCGTTGGTAGCGCAGCGTTGCGCCGCGGGCGGGGTTCTTGTTGGGATTATAGGCGTCTGCTAGATAGATGCCATCACCGATTTCTGGATCGTCGAAACCATGATAGGCATTCGCGTATACCTTGAGTTCGACCGGCCACGGTCCATCTTCGGCGCCACGTGCCATGCGCTGACAGGGCTCGGCCAAGGTCCAGTCATCTTTGCCGGCGGCCAGCACTAGTACCGGTACCGTGAAGCGTCCGCTTGCGGTGTAGCGACAACTTGGGCTCACTGCGACCGCGGCTTTGAACTTGCTCTCAAACAGAGAATGTGCGCCGGCCTCGCTAACAACACTTAAGGATGCTGCATAGGCCCAACCCATGACGCCGATGCGATTAGGGTCGACATAAGGCAAAGTGGTGAGATAGTCGAGTGCGCCATAGGCATCGAATATGCGTCCGCCAACAACTTCTCGATTCGACCATTCAAGCAGCTTCTCGCACACGCCAGCCGCGTGCCGCGTAAAGAAGCTATTTACGAGCAGCGCCACGTAGCCCCAATTGGCGAGCTGGCGTACCCATTCGTGTTGATAGTGGCGAACCCCGCGGCAGTCGTGGATCATGACGACGGCGGGAAATGGTCCCGCTCCTTCGGGCTTGGCGATCAACCCGCGTAACGCAGTTCCGACGCGCAGTTCGAGTTCTATCCCTTGAGCCTTGGCACGCTTGATTTCTAGCTCGCTTGGACGAACGGGTGCAGCGTTAAAACTAATCCACTGTGGTTCCAACGCCTCCATTGCGAACACGTTGGTCCACATGAGCACAAGCCCTAGCACGCCAGTGGTTATGGCGGGACGCGGCATCGCTTGCTCCACCCGGTGAATCCGGGAACCTAAATTGCCAGGATGTGCTATTGGCCTCTGGCAAAGAAGTCTTTGAATCCTTTCACTACGGATTGTACATCATCTGTCGTGACATCGAGATGTGTGACTAATCGCGTGGTTTTGCCAGAAGCAATTAAGATCCCGTGTTGGCGCAAGAACTTGGCCAGCGGATCGCAGTGGCTTTGGTTCATAGACACAAACACCATATTGGTCTGCACCTCCTGTGGATCTACTTCAAGTTCGTCCACAGACGCTAAGTCATCTGCCAATTGCCGCGCATTGGCATGATCCTCCGCCAGTCTTTCGACGTGGTTGTTGAGTGCGACAAGGCCGGCGGCGGCCAGTATACCGGCTTGACGCATACCGCCACCCAGTACCTTACGCCATCGGTGGGCCCGCTTTATCGATGCCTCGGTGCCACAAAGTACAGACCCCACGGGAGCACCTAGTCCTTTCGACAAACAGAAAGCAACACTATCGAAATGCTGTGCTATTTCCTGCACTGAAATATCTAGCTTGACGGCGGCGTTGAATACTCGTGCCCCATCGAGGTGTAGACCGAGCCCGTGGCGCTGAGCGAACGCCGACGCCTGTTCAATGTATGCCAGCGGCAAGACTTTGCCCCCCTGTGTATTCTCTAGGCAAAGCAACCGCGTGCGGGCGAAATGGTTGTCATCTGGCTTAATTGCGCTCGTGACGTTATCTAAGTTCAACGACCCATCACGCTCAAACTCGAGGGGTTGGGGTTGTATGCTGCCCAAGACCGCGGCGCCGCCCCCTTCATACTTAAAAGTATGTGCTTGTTGGCCGACGATATATTCGTCACCGCGCTCACAGTGGCTGAGCAACGCCACTAGGTTGCACTGTGTGCCGCTTGGTACAAACAGTGCCGCTTCGGTGCCCAGCATTTCGGCTGACCGCGCTTGTAGTTCATTAACAGTGGGATCGTCGCCGAAGACGTCGTCACCAACTACCGCGTCTGCCATCGCAGCTCGCATCGCCTGGGTGGGCCGGGTCACTGTATCGCTGCGCAAATCGATTGTTTTCATCTTAGCCTCATCGTTATTTCGTTCGACGACGTCGGTTTACTAATGCAATACCTAGCAAGATTAGTGTCAAGGCGGCAAGCGCGCGCCAGCTCGGCCGCTCGGCCAATAGTGCCATGCCCCATACTACGCCCAATACCGGGACCAGATAGTTGACTTGCGAGACAAACGTGGCCCCCGTCGCCTTGATTAGACGAAGATATATCAGCGCCGCAACCGCGGTGGGGAGTAGACCAAGCATAATCATGGCGCCGAGCGACTCAAACGACGGTGACAAACTCCAAGGGCGTTCATAGGCCAGCGCCATCGGCAACATGATAAACGCGCCGGCCAAGGTTGAACCTGCTGCTAACACACGTCCCGGTATATACACGTGGCGCCTTACGAAGATATTGGTCACGGCGTAGCATAGCGCCCCGAGCAGCACCGCTAACTCATAAGGGACGTCGGTGTGTAGTCCTGTCAGCGACTGCCACCCGACTAGGATTATGATACCGGCAAAACCGACGCATATCCCTAATAACCGTCTGACCGTTAGGGGTTCGTCATGGGCGAACAAATGGGCCAGTACGGCAGTAGTAATTGGCACGATCCCCATGAGAATAGCCGCTAGACCGCTCTCAATACGCAGCTCACCCCAACTAATTAAGGTATAGGGCAGGGCATTACCAAAAAGACCAATGAAAAGGCATACGCCCCAGATCTTAAGGGTCATCGGTACAGAGTCTCGCCCGTACATGGCAAACACGGTCAGCATGATTGCCGCCAGCACCAATCGGCCGGCCGAAAGGGTCATAGGCGGAATGGTATCTACACCCACCTTGATGAACATAAACGACGAACTCCAGATTGACGCGAGCAGAAAGAGCAGTGCAAATTCGCGCCACCCGGTCGAGAGCGCCTGGGTGGTTGAGCTAGAGCCAGCGTGAGCCATATTTGAAGTTACATTTCTTGCCGCGGGAACACAGATAATGGGCGTGGCAGTCGGAATGCTGCCACACGCAGGCTAGTTGCGACAACCGCTGGTGCTTGGCACGATCGCGGTAAGCGCTCATACTCAGCCCATGTATCGTTTTGCAGCTAGTGTGTTACTAGTGGTATCGATGTCTGCGTCGGTGGTTGCCGATCAGACCGACAAGCGTCTCGACACGTTGTTTGGGCTATTGCATGAGACCGAGAATCCGAGGGTGGGAGAACAGATCACTCGGCAGATATGGATCATTTGGCGCAAAGTGAACAGCGAGAATGCCGACACGCTCATGGACAAAGGCATTCGCGATATGAGCTTACAGCGTTATGATCAGGCGCTTGCTACCTTCAACAAAGTGGTCGAGATCGCACCCACCTACGCGGAAGGATGGAATAAGCGCGCTACATTGTTGTTCCTTATGGGCGAGTATGTTGGCTCGGTCGCGGATATCAAGCGTACCCTCGCGCTTGAACCACGCCATTTCGGCGCCTGGTCTGGATTGGGGTTGATTCATACAGACTTGGACAACGATGCGGCAGCATTGCGGGCATTTGAGCAGGCGTTGGAGATTAACCCACATCTCCCGGGCGCACGCCATAACATTGAAAGCATCAAGAAGCGCCAACAAGAAAAACTAATATAACGGGAGTGCGACCTTGCTGCCACGCGTCTTCGATGAAGTGGGTCGCATTAAGCGCATACTGCTACGTCATGCTGAGCACGCCTTTGTTGACGAGGCGACAATTGCAGACCAGTGGCGGGCGCTCAACTATCTAGGTCCACCCGATTTTGCGTCCGCCTGTGCCGAGTATCAGCGCTTCACCAGCCTGATTGAAGGTTTCGGCATCACCGTCGAGTTCCTGCCGACCGATGACCGCCTTGGCCTTGATGCGATATATGTGCGCGATGCTTCTGTGATGGCGCCGGGCGGCATGGTTATTGCCAACATGGGCAAGCCCGCGCGCGCGGCAGAACCGATGGTCGCAGCCGAGTGCTTTGGGTCGCTGGGTATGCCGATCAAGGGGTCTATCAATGGTGACGGCCGACTGGAGGGTGGTGACGTCGTCTGGCTCGACGCACATACAGTCGTGGTCGCACACGGATATCGAACCAATGCCGAAGGTATTCGGCAGTATGCGCGGTTGTTAGGTGAGAATATCGAGATGCTGGTAGCGCCGCTGCCACATTGGAAGGGCCCACAAGATGTGTTTCATCTTATGTCCATTCTTAGCCCCTTGGATGGCGACTTGGCACTTGTCTATTCACCGCTACTACCTGTGCCATTTAGAGAAGCGCTACTCGCAAGGAATATTCGGCTTGTCGAAGTCCCAACCGAGGAATTTGCAAGCCTGGGTTGTAATGTCTTAACAATAGCCCCGCGCTGTTGTGTAGTGCTCGCGGGTAATCCGCGTACGCGAGCGGCGCTTGAACGCGAGGGTGTGGAAGTGCACGAGTTCCAAGGCAAAGAGATTGCGCTAAAGGGAGGCGGTGGACCGACGTGTCTTACTCTGCCTATCGTCCGCGATTAATGCGCGGCCCTTTATCTGTGTGCGGTGCATAATCCGTCGGTCCTTTGAATCGAATGCATCGCGCCGGTGCATGCTGCAACCGTTGTTCCACATGACTAAGTCCTGAAAGCGCAGCCACACGTCGTCGATAGCTGTGAATGCAGCACCGTCGATGTGGGCAAGATCTATATCACGGATTTCAGCCCCGATAGCATCAGACAATGCGATGGTATCTAACGCTTGTGTCATCATCCGTTGCTACCAAGTCGGGGGTCATCGATTAGCGTCGTCTCCTGTTTATATGAAACGAAGCCGATACGCTCGTATACGCTACGTGCCTTTGAGTGGTCCAAGTTACAAGTATGTACCCAGACCCGATTCGGTTTCTTATGCCATGCAGTTGTTACCGCCCAATCGAGCAGATAAGGACCCAAACCGCGGCCGATGAATTCTGGCATGAGTCCAAAATAAGCAACTTCGATTTGGCCCTCGATTCGTCGGTCAAGTTCTACATAACCGGCAGCTACTTCTTCAACGTAAAGCACGTACACCTCGACATCGGGATGTTGGATAATAACTCTCAGTCCGTTATCCGCCATCGCTTGCCGCTCGTACCATAGCCAGGGCGCACCGACACTATTATATAAGTATCGATAGAATGACACGGTTGGGCGCTCGGCTCGTCGTATGCTGAGTCCTGCAATCGGCGGTTTCGCCGGCGAGCGCGCCGGGGGCTGCTTCATCTCCAAGTAGGTGGTGACAACTCGCAGTGGGCCGTGTCGCATAGCGACTGGCTCACTATGTGTCATGATCTTTCAGCCGACGTGACATCAGAATTCGCGGTTCTGTCTCGTAACCCACCCGTTCGTAAAACGCACGAACAGGTTCATCGTCGTCTCGAATCATTAGTTCGACTTTACGAATGCCTTGATCGGCCAACCACTTTTCGGCATGACCGACCATAGCGCGGGCGAAACCCTTTCGTTGAAACTTTGGCCCCACTGCTAGATAGTACAGCCACCCGCGGTGTCCATCGCTACCCGTCATTACCGTGGCAACTATTCTTTCGGAAGCTTCGTTTTTTTCCAGCGCACCTACTAAGAGTTCACTGCTCGCTGTCCTGCGACATAGCCCAATGTCTTTGGCTGGGTCGTTCCAAGGCCGCAGCAAACCGCAATCATCCCAAAGTGTGACTACCTGGTCGTAGTCACTATCTTCATAGGGACGAATGTGAAGTTCGGATGTCGTGATCATAGCGCCTCCGGTTTTCGCGCGCAGTTGGCGTGTCTTGTGATCACTTCATCCCCTAATTATACTTCCCTGTCAATTCCCGCAGCATATGATTTCGTAACATTATTTAGGGCATGTTGAATCGCATGCCATCCGCGGAGAACCGACCGTGAGAGAAGTTGTGATCATCGATGGCATTCGCACCCCGATAGGTAAATATGGTGGCGCCTTGGCCGATGTGCGGCCCGACGACCTGCTGGCACTGACATACAAGGCCCTTATGGAGCGCACCGGCGTTGATCCTAGTCTTCTGGACGACGTCTACGCCGGATGTGGTAATCAGGCGGGTGAAGATAACCGTGATGTGGCGCGAATGGCAGTTTTGTTGGCCGGTTTTCCGGTGTCGGTCCCTGGTGTCACCGTGAATCGCAATTGTTCGTCCGCGTTGGAAGCCGTCAACCAGGCCGCCAAGTCCATTCTTGTTGGCGAGGGCGACGTATACATCGGTAGCGGTGTCGAGTGTATGAGCCGTGCCCCTTGGAGTGTGCCCAAGCCTCAGCGTGTGCCTACTATCACGGTACCGGTCATGCACGACACCACTGTAGGTTGGCGTTATAACAATCCAAAAATGGACGAGATGTATCCCATCATCAGTCTCGGTGAAACGGCGGAAAACATCGCAGCCGAAATGAAGATAAGCCGTGAGGACCAAGATACGTTCGCACTAGAAAGCCAGCGCCGAGCCATTGCCGCCATAAACGATGGCAAGTTTGCGCAGGAAATCACCCCGGTTACCGTGCCACAACGCCGTGGGCCGGCCAAGGTTGTTGATACGGACGAGCATCCCCGCTACTCCAACAACGACGGGTGCTTTGGGCTTGCGACGAGTTTAGCTGATCTCGCCAAATTGCGACCTGCTTTTAAGCGCGATGGTACAGTTACCGCCGGCAACTCCAGTGGCATCAATGACGGCGCGGCGGCACTATTGTTAATGAGCCGCGAGAAAGCGGAAGAGCTTAAACTCAAGCCCATGGCCCGCTGGCTTGGCGCGGCCGTGGCTGGCGTGGACCCCGGGGTTATGGGCTACGGACCTGTCCCCGCCACTGGTAAACTCTTGCAGCGTCTCGATCTATCGCTCGATGACATCGGACTTATTGAGATCAATGAGGCGTTCGCCGCACAAACGCTCGGTTGTATGCGTGAGCTCGGCATACGCCACGAGATCACCAACGTCAATGGCGGTGCTATCGCCCTCGGCCATCCCACTGGTTGTTCGGGCGCGCGCATTCTTGTCACCCTGTTGCACGAGATGAAGCGCCGTGCGCCTGAAGCCAACCCCCCCTTTTACGGATTGGCAACGTTATGCGTTGGCGTGGGTATGGGGGTGAGTACCGTGGTCGAGTGGATTGGTGAGTGATGCTAGTGGATCGGCCGCTTTCGGGTATCCGGGTTGTTGGCCTGGAGCAATACATGGCGGGTCCCTATTGCACCATGCTACTGGCGGATGCCGGGGCTGAGGTTATAAAGATCGAGCGACCCAAGACGGGCGATCCACGTCGGTCCATGCCACCCTTTGTAGAGAAAGACGGGGTCAAGAAGGCGGCCGGGTTCATGGGTTACAACCGTAACAAGAAAAGCCTGGCCCTAGACTTCCGCGGTAGCAAGGGTCAGGAGGTATACAGAAGGCTCGTCACCAATGCGGATGTGGTGGTTGAGAATCTGCGTCCCGGCTCAATGGATCGGTTGGGACTGGGTTACGCGCATATAAAGACGATCAATCCCAAGCTTGTGTACGCAATTATTTCTGGATTCGGCCGGTTGCCCGGTTACGCCGGTCCTTATAGCGACCGCCCTGCATTCGATATCGTCGCCGAAGCCATGAGCGGCATCATGCACCTCGTCGGCTTTGAAGATAAACCACCGTCGTGGACCATTTATGGCATGGCAGATATTTATTCGGGCATGGTAACCGCCTTCGGTATCATGCAGGCACTGTTTATGCGTACCCGCACCGGCGAAGGACAGCTCGTCGACTCTGCCATGTACGACAATATGCTGTCATTGAACGAAGCCATGATCGCGCTTCATTCGGTAGCGGGCCAGTCACCACACCGCGGTCGTCCACGCAACGCCTACCCTCGCGGCGCTTATAAAGCGCGTGACGGTTATGTGGCGGTGAATGTTCCCGACGAACGAATCTGGCGTCGTTGGTGCGAAACCATGGATCGTCCAGACCTCATCGATGATGCGCGTACCAATAACGGTAGCGCGCGGGCACAAAACCGTGATTTCCTCGACCCAATCATTGCTGAGTGGTTTGCCGGGCTCACGCGGCACGAGGCGGTCGAAAGACTGAACGATGCAGGTGTACCCACTGGCCCGGTACATACGGCCGAGGACGTATTCGCTTGTCCGCAGGTCGAGGCCCGCGGTATGTTAATGGAGATCCATGATCGCGATGTCGGCGATTATCGGTTTGCCCGCACCCCACCACACCTGTCGGCTGCCCCCGAGCCACCAACCCAGTCGGCTCCCGATCTTGGCCAACACACACGTTCAATCTTGTCTGATCTCCTGGGCTACGACGCACAACAGATCGATGCGCTTGTTACCGAGGGCGTGGTCGGGGTCGTTGATTAACGCGCACCACAGCCGCGACCGCGCGGTATCTGGACTGCTCTATCACCCTGACGCGGCGAGTTCAACGACTTATTTCGGATCAATCGTGGGCCGCCCATGACCGAGACATAGCGCCGGTTGAGCGCTATTTTTTGTGCCAATCGGTCAAAAAGTGGTTCATTTATGGCGTTTCTCCGGGAGAATAGGCAGAATACTGAGATTGGACCGGACGCCGCGGCCGAATTTGAACGCCTGCGGCTTGGGTGGGTCGGGCCATAAGCGCCGGGCAAAGTGCCAGGCGTCATGAACGACAGCGGAGTGTTGTTCGACTTCGACCAGCGTTCTCGGGAAAACTGGCATGGCCAATATTCCTGGGCCGCTGGAGAGACTTACCAACGTGTTATGGAGGAGGATTCAATAATGATCTTCAAGAAACTATTCGTTGCATTGGCGGCAGCCTTCGGCCTGTCTTTGGTCGCGGTGAATGCCAGCGCCGCCGAGTTCATCACCATCGGTACTGGTGGCGTAACGGGTGTGTACTATCCCACTGGGGGCGCGATCTGCCGACTTGTTAATAAGGGCAGGAAAGACCACGGTGTGCGCTGCTCGGTCGAATCGACGGGTGGATCCGTCTATAACCTCAACACGATCCGCGCCGGTGAGCTCGATATGGGCATTGTTCAATCCGACTGGCAGTACCATGCCTATAATGGCACCGGTAAGGACTCCTTTAAGAAGGCGGGTCCATTTAAGGACCTTCGCGCCGTGTTCTCGGTGCATGCCGAACCAGTAAGCATCATCGCCCGCAAAGACTCCGGTATTCGCCACGTGAAAGACCTCGTCGGCAAGCGGGTCAACATCGGTAATCCGGGTTCCGGTACCGAGGCCACTTGGAATGTCATGTGGAAGGCCATGGGCCACACCAACGCCGATCTGAAGCTGGCCTCTCAGCTCAAGTCGGCCGAAACACCGCAGGCACTTTGCGACAACAAGATCGATGCCTTCTTCTGGCTCGTCGGTAACCCGGCCGCCCTGAATAAGGAAGCGACCACTACCTGCGACGCGGTATTCGCCGAGGTCTCCGGACCTGTCATCGATAAGCTGGTGAAGGACAACCCCTTCTACCGCTATGCGATCATCCCGGGCGGCATGTATCGTGGCAACCCGAATGACATCAAGACCTTTGGTGTAGGGGCGACCTTTGTTGCGTCTACAAAAACATCGAACAAGGCGGTCTACCAAGTTGTGAAAGCGGTATTTGATAATTTCGACGCCTTCAAGAAGTTGCATCCAGCGTTCGCCGGCTTGAAGCAAAACGAAATGATCAAGGATGCGCTTTCGGCGCCGCTACACGCTGGCGCGGAGAAGTACTATAAGGAACGCGGCTGGTAATAAACGGCTGGCAGGGTGGGGGAGCGTGCTCCCCCACCTTTTCCCTTAGTTTAGTTCGGCGCTCATCAAGAAAGGTTTTTGAAGATTCACCGTTTGCCGCGGTGGGCGGGTGTGACCGTTTAAGGGCCAGTCCATGGTTGCCGTTGACAATCGGAGACCCCCACAAACTCGGCTAACGGGTAAAAGAACCGAACGATAGAAGGAGCGTTCCTTCCGGGGAGGCAGCGATGGACAACCGTAGCATGCCGCTAGTCTTGGGTCTCGCCATCACGTTTGCGGGTGCGGGCATATCGGCGGCCACATTCGCGGCTGAAATTATTATCGGCACCGGCAGTAGTGCGCGCGTGCATTATAGTGTTGGTCGCGCCATGTGTCGGCAGATCGAGCGAGAAACCCGGGCACTGACGTGTGAGGTGTTACGGATCGAAGGACGCGATGCCGCCGAACCACTCGCGGTCCTGTCCAATGTGCGCAACGGCGCCATCGAAGTCGGACTGGTGCAATCCGATTGGCAATATCATGCATTTCAGGGCACCGGACCCCTCAAGTTCTTAGACATCAAGTTCGATAATCTACGATCACTCTTTTCGCTGCACGGCGAACCCTTCACGGTCATCGCCCGTCGGGATTCAGGTATCAAGTCTCTCAATGACTTGGCGGGCAAGCGCGTCAACATCGGCAATCCCGGTTCCAAGCAGCGCGTAATAATGGAAATGGTGATGAAGGCCAAGGGCTGGACGCGAGAGTCTTTTCAGCTTGTGGATGAGTTGACCGAGGCCGAGCAATCATTGGCGC
The DNA here is from genome assembly GCA_029861845.1 of Gammaproteobacteria bacterium. Taxonomy (GTDB): domain Bacteria; phylum Pseudomonadota; class Gammaproteobacteria; order Acidiferrobacterales; family SPGG2; genus SPGG2. Next base: position 24,230 of record JAOTYM010000040.1, read on the forward strand.
TGTGTCACAATCGTGTGCAGGCGATTGTTTCAACCGTGTCGCATCCCGATCCGGCAATCGCGAAGGCCATCGAACTTTGCGATGCGGCGGTGGTGGAGGTGTCGGGGGCCGCAATCGACAGACTGATTGCCGACAACCATTTCTTCGTGGCCACGGAAGTGCCGGCGGGGGTTTACAAGCAAGACAAGCCGGTCAAGACCTTTGGGATTATCGTCACGGCTGTAAGTTCCGCCGATGCAGCAGAGGACACGACCTATGCCATCGTCAAGTCGGTTTTCGATAACCTACAGAATTTCAAGCGACTACACTCGGCGCTTGGCAATCTATTGCCGGGGCGCATGATGACGGATGGTCTATCCGCACCTACCCATCCCGGTGCGGCGCGATATTTTCGCGAAAAGGGGATGATGTAGCTATTCGTGTGACTCGGCCAACAAACTACCGGGGATCTAGGCCACGGTAGGATGAGTGGGAGATAACATGAGCGAAGAAAAAGAAGCCGCGGCAGCCGACCAAAAAAAGCTGCAAGACATGATCGCCGAGGCCGATACCGGTGGGCGTAAGCCCACTGGTATTCCGGCCAAGGTGTTGTGGATCGTACCGCTTGTATGGTCGATATTTCAGCTCTGGTATGCCTCGCCCATGCCTTACATTATTGGTAAGGCCGTCCTCAATAGCACCGAGATACGCTCAATCCATCTCGGATTGGCGATCTTTCTCGCCTATCTGGCTTATCCTGCACTTAAGCGTTCACCGCGCCGCTATATCCCGATCCAAGATTGGATATTGGCCACCGTCGCTGCGTTCTGTGCGATGTATATCTTTCTGTTCTACCGTGAGTTGGCGGAGCGTCCTGGCTTGCCGACCACGACCGATCTGGTGGTGTCGGTCATCGGCATCGTGCTTATTCTGGAGGCGACGCGACGTGCGCTTGGACCACCATTGATGGTGGTTTGTATCGTTTTTATTACCTACACCTTTGCTGGGCACCTGATGCCCGAGGTCATTGCGCACAAAGGGGCGAGTCTGGGCAAAGGCATGTCGCACTACTACCTGACCACGGAAGGGGTATTCGGGATCGCGCTTGGTGTTTCGGCAAGTATGGTGTTCTTGTTCGTTTTGTTTGGTTCATTGCTGGAGAAGGCCGGTGCTGGCAACTACTTTATCCGCGTCGCGTTCGCGCTCATGGGCCATATGCGAGGTGGCCCTGCCAAGGCGGCAGTGGTGTCTTCGGGCATGACTGGACTCATCTCAGGCTCTGCCATTGCCAACGTGGTCACCACCGGGACGTTTACCATCCCGTTGATGCGTAAGGTTGGCTTTCCGGCAGAAAAGGCCGGGGCGGTGGAGGTCGCGTCGTCGACCAATGGTCAGCTGACGCCACCCATCATGGGGGCGGTGGCCTTTCTAATGATCGAGTACGTCGGTATCACCTACCTAGAAGTCATCAAGCATGCGGCGCTGCCCGCACTCATTTCTTATATGGCGCTGGTCTACATCGTGCACCTCGAGGCGTTAAAGGCTGGCATGAAGGGGCTGCCCAAACGCAGCACGTCTACCCTTAATCAGAAACTGCTGAGTTTCTTTACCACCTTCGTTGGTCTCATCGTTCTGAGTGCCGTGGTCTATTACGGACTCGGCTGGATGAAGGGTGCCTTCGGCACCGCTACCCCCTGGATCGCAGCGGTGCTGGTGGCTATGGCCTATGTGGGCTTGGTTAAGTATTCCACCTTATTTCCTGATCTCGATACTGCGCTCGAAATCACGGAACTACCCGAAACCGGTCCAACCGTTAAGGCCGGGCTGTATTACCTGTTACCCGTGGTCGTATTGGTGTGGTGCCTAATCGTGGAAAGGCTCTCCCCTGGATTGTCGGCGTTGTACGCCTCGGTCTTTATGTTGGCCATTTTGCTTACGCAACGGCCGCTGAAGGCGATGCTGGGAAAATCGGGCCAAGATGTCGGCCAGTGTTTGCGCCAAGGGCTCGACGACACGTTCGATGGCCTGATCGCGGGCGCTAGAAACATGATCGGCATCGGGGTTGCGACCGCCGCCGCCGGTATTGTGGTTGGTACAATTACGCTGACTGGGGTTGGCTTGGTGATGGCCGAATTCGTGGAGTTCATTTCCGGTGGCTATGTTTTGCCCATGCTCATTTTCACCGCCGTACTCAGTCTGATTTTGGGTATGGGGCTACCGACTACCGCCAATTACATTGTCGTCTCCTCGCTGATGGCGCCGGTTATCGTGACGGTAGGCGGCGCGCATGGTCTTATCGTGCCGTTGATAGCGGTGCACATGTTCGTTTTTTACTTCGGTATCCTGGCCGACGATACCCCACCCGTGGCCCTGGCCGCCTTTGCCGCGGCTGCGATATCGGGCGGTGACCCTATCCGCACTGGCATTCAGGGGTTTACTTATGATATCCGCACCGCGATTCTGCCGTTCATGTTCATCTTCAACCTTGAGTTGTTAATGATCGGCGTCGAAACCTGGTACTTGCTGTTGTCGACAGTCATTACTGCCGTCATGGCAATGTTGTTGTTCGCGGCTGGCACCCAGGGCTTCTTCTTGGCCAAGAGCAGGCTTTGGGAGTCGCTGGCCTTAATCCTCGTCGCGTTTACGATGTTTCGGCCAGGTTTTTGGATGGACCAGATCTATCCGCCCCTGGAGTCGGTACCCGCCACCAACATCTACGAGGTGGCCGAGGGTATGTCGGAGGATGCCCAGATCCGCATCCAAATCAAGGGCGAGGACCTCGAAGGAAACGCAGTTGATAAAATTGTCATGTTGCCGCTCGGCGCCAAGGGTTCCGGCGAGGATCGCCTGCGGCAAGCTGGTCTAGAGCTCAGATTCGAAGACGGCAAGGCGTTTGTGGACAACGTGGTATTTGGCGGTACGGCCGAGCGCCAGAAGATTGATTTCGACTATGAAGTCGCAAGCATTCAAAAGAAAGCGGATCGGCCACCGAGACAGCTGTTCTATATCCCTGCCTTAGCACTGTTGGCGGTAATCGTCATGCTACAACTCCGGCGCCGCAGCAAACCAGAGTTGGCGACGGCGCATTAGAGGAGCGCATACGATGTACAAAGATATTTTGTTGCCCATCGACCTCGAACATGAAAGCACCGAAAAAGCTGTCCCTGTTGCTGTCAATCTGTGCCAGCTCACGGGCGCAAACCTACACGTGCTGGCTGTGTTACCCGACTTCGGTATGAGCATCGTTAGTCAGTACTTTCCCAAGGACTATGAGAAAAAGACATTAGAGGCAGCGCTGGACCGATGCCGTGCTTTCGCCAAGGAACACATTCCCGATGGTATTCGGGTCCAACATGGCGTCGGTTCGGGTACGGTGTACGATGTCATTCTAAATACGGCGGAAAAAGTAAAGGCTGATTTGATCGTTATGGCGTCCCACCGGCCGGAGCTCAAACAGTATCTTCTCGGCCCCAACGCGGAGCGGATAGTGCGTCACGCCCATTGTTCAGTGCTCATTGTTCGGGATTAGGCGGACAACCGGAACTGACTAGATCGCCGTCAGCGCGGCATCTATTGCGTCACTTAGCTTATTCGTAATCTCTTCGATGTGCCCGCCGTCAATAATGAATGGCGGTGCCAGCAGCACGTGATCGCCAACGCGGCCATCGATGGTTCCGCCCATGGGATAACACATCAGGCCCTGCTCCATTGCCTTGCGCTTAATCGTCGCGTGTAGACGCAAGTTGGGGTCGAAGGGTGTTTTCGTTTTGCGGTCGGCGACGAGCTCGAGGCCCCGAAACAAACCGCGCCCACGGATATCACCGATGTGTGGATGGCCGCCAAAGCGGTCCTGCAGCGCGCCCGCAAGCCGGTCTCCTTGTCGGCGCACGTTATCTAGCAAGTTTTCTTCTCGGATGACCTTCTGCACCGCAAGGGCAGCGGCACATGCCGCCGCGTGTCCCATATAGGTATGCCCATGTTGGAAGAATCCAGACCCTGTTCGTATGGTGTCATAGATGTTTCCCGCTACGAGTAACGCGGCGATAGGCTGGTAGCCGGCGCCGAGGCCTTTCGCCGTGAGGATCATATCTGGCGCAATCCGTTCTTGTTCGCATGCGAACAGACTGCCGGTGCGACCCATGCCACACATCACCTCATCGAGGATCAATAACACGTCGTAACGATCGCAGATCTCACGAATGCGTCGGAAGTAGCCGGGCACGGGTGGCACCGCCCCGAGGGTGCCGCCGACCACCGGTTCGGCAATAAACGCCAGCACCGATTTCGGGCCTAGTTCTTCGATTTTCGTTTCAAGCTCATTCGCTACCCTGAGTCCATAGCTCTCATCGGTTTCGTCTTCGTGTCGGTCGCGGTAGGCATAACAAGGTGAGATGTGGTGCGACTCAATAAGTAAGGGCGCAAATTGCTCACGGCGCCATGCGTTGCCACCAACTGCCAAGGCCCCAAGCGTGTTTCCATGATAGCTTTGACGTCGAGCGATAAAGTGGCGGCGTCGAGGCTCGCCGATTTCAACGAAGTATTGTCTGGCGAGCTTTAATGCCGCCTCGGCGGCCTCAGAGCCGCCGGTCACAAAGTACACGCGCTCGATCCCTGTCGGCGCCGATTCGATCAGCATATCCGCTAGGTCTTCCGCCGGTTGGTTAGTGAAGAACGACGTGTGGGCATAGGCCAAGTGATCAAGCTGTGACTTGATCGCGTTAATGACGGCGGGATGACTATGCCCCAGACAAGATACGGCGGCCCCACTGGAGGCATCGAGGTAGCGTTTACCGTTGGCATCTATCACATAGGGACCGTCACCCTCGGTCGCCAACGGCAGCACATGCTGGGTATGTCGATGGAAAACGTGATCCATACGTTTGCGTCAACAGTTTATGCCTAGGTGCATGATACAGCATCTAGCCAGTGTTCCCACGCCGAAACGGACTGCGCTCTTAATATCTTGTGATTCGCGTTACATGTTGACGCAACGAATTACCCGCGAGAGCTTCTTCACCTGGCAACTTGAACGACGTGGCATAAACCTCACACGAGCCCAAGAAACAGGTTTGCTACTCGCCATCACCATCCAAGACCTGGTAAGCGACAATTATGCCGTTGTTCCGTACACCGCCGGGCTTAGAGCAGTGCGACACAGCTTGGCTGAAAAGGGTACTACGGTTGCCTTCGTATTGGATGGGGAGGATCGACTTTGCGGGCGCCTGACTTCGGCTGACGTGTTAAAGCGGACCCTGGGTGCTGATGAAGCCAAGGCGTGTGCCGGCGAGATTGCACAGCCTTGTGACATCGTCATCCTCCCCCACAGCCGCCTTGATCGAGCCCTGCAGTTGATGAACGCTCATGGTGAGGACTTTCTACCAGTGGTTGATGACACCGCAGAGCGGCGTATATGTAGGTGTCATCTACCATAAGGACTTGGTGCTGGCGCAGAATCGGGTGTTGCTAGAGGCCCGTGCCAGAGACCAGGGTGAGAACTAGGCCCGGCCGACTATAATCCAGTAAGGAGTGGCCCAGTTCTATTACTGGTGGCCTACAGCGCGCTATAATTTTATCAGGTGTTCGGTTTTATTGGGGTTCCAAATCCTGGTGTTTAAGCAGAAGAAGACAGGCGAGCTCATCGTCAAGCCACGGTACTCACCGCGGGTAAAGCTATTTATTGCTGGACTAATAGTTGTCGTCCTGTTGGTAACGGGTGGGGTCATTTACAATCACGGTTTGAGCATGGCCGGCTTCGAGAGCCTGACGGCGCTGCGTCGACAGCAGGGTTTACAGGAAGTCGTTGCCCGTCTTAAGGGAGATAACCAAGTCCTACGGGACTCGCTGGCGCGTGCCGAGCGCTCGCTGCAAATGGATCAGACCGCGTACCAAGACCTTGATCGCTCACTCAAGGATTCATCCCAAGAGATTGTGCGGCTACGCGAGGAGCTCAATTTCTACCGCAACATCATCTCACCGCCCAACAAAAAGAGCGGTCTGCACATACAGAGCTTGAAGCTCAAGTCTGCCACCGTTGGCGGTAAGGCCGCCACCAGCAAGTATCACTATAAGATGGTATTGATTCAGGCCCTGAAACATGATCGCAAGATCACTGGAAAGGCGCGATTTGAGATCAGCGGGGTGCAGGCCGGCGCCAATACGACAATACGATTCCCCCAGGCTGCCGATAAGCCCATTAGCTTTAGCTTTAAGTATTTTCAGGACATCGAGGGGCAAATCGAACTGCCCCAGAACTTTGAGCCGCAAACGATAAAGGTGAATGTCACCAGCCGCGGGCGAAACGCACAATCGATAGAGCAGGTGTATCCGTGGCCGAAAGCCTAGCCCTGGGACCCGGCCAAGGGTGCGCTTGAGTCGGGTCATACGACGGACTATCTAATAATATATATACTACTAATATATATACTACAGATTAGCAACGTAGATTAGAGCCAAAGCGCCATATCGACGGCGGTGGCGGAGGTAATAATGTTAGACGCACTGGGCAGGAAATCGAACGAGAAACCTTGTAATACCATCGATACGCTAGTGGGCGCCAAGGCCGAGCTGAAGGGAGACATTGCCTTCTCCGGCGGGCTTCGGATTGATGGCAAGGTTAAGGGTAATATCACGGCAAAGGCTGGTGGCAACAGCACGCTAATCCTGAGTGAACACGCTGAAGTCGTAGGCGACGTCAATGTGCCGCACATGATTGTTAATGGCAGGATCAAAGGCAATGTGCACTGTCTAGAGCGCATCGAGTTGCAAGCGAAAGCTGAGGTCAGCGGTGATGTCCATTATAAGGTTATCGAAATGGCGCTCGGGGCTGCCATTAACGGCAATCTGGTGCACGAGACTGCACCGGCAGCCGGCAAGGGTGCCGTCACCCAGTTTACGCCGCTTGCCGCATCGGGCGGTGGAGATGCCGGTGGGGATAGAGACAAATAGGCAAAGCCATCGCCAAGCTTGAATCTTGCTCACGATGTCTGCATAATCATATAAGGATTCTCTGATATAGCGATTGTTACGATTATGAATGCAGCCATGCCCGAAATGCCAACCCCGCTCAACTTCACGGATAGTGCCGCGCAGAAGGTCAAACAGCTCATCGACCAAGAAGATAATCCTGAGCTCAAATTGCGAGTCTTTATTAGTGGCGGTGGTTGTTCCGGCTTTCAGTACGGGTTCACGTTTGATGAGACGGTGAATGAGGATGACACGCGTGTCGAGAAGGGCGGCGTGATGCTATTAATAGATCCACTAAGCTTTCAGTATCTCGTGGGTGCAGAGATAGATTACCAGGAAGGCTTGGAAGGCGCCCAGTTCGTACTCAAGAATCCGAACGCCAAAACCACCTGCGGTTGCGGATCGTCGTTTGGTATTTAAAACGCGTAGCAAATAACAAGTTACAGGTAGCACGTTGGAGAGAGGGCTCACGCCCTCTTTTTATTTCTTCATCTTCACTTTTCCTCGCCGCTTACCACTTCAGACTTGCTATTCGCACTTAAGGCTTAAATATCTGTCCCAGCACCACGGCGCGCTGTGCACCGGTGACGCTTGGCAGATTGCCTGGTTTACCTGCCAACGTTTGCTGTGCGAGCCAAGCGAAGGCCGTCGCTTCCACCCAATCAGGGTCTAATCCCAACGCGGTAGTTGTCTCTATTGGAAGCTTGGGTATCTGTTTGCGTAATTGAGCCATAAGCGCAAGATTGTGGCTGCCGCCACCGCATATGTAGACCTCGTCGACCTTGGGTAAGAACATATCCAATGCTTGTGCGATTGAGCATGCCGTCAGCTCAACTAATGTAGCCTGTACATCGGCTGCCGACGGTGTTGATGTGGTCTTGGCGATATGCCTTTCCAGCCAAGCAAGGTTGAAGTACTCGAATCCAGTACTCTTTGGTGGTTTCAACTTAAAGTAGGGGTCAGTAAGCAAATGCACGAGCAGGTCCCGGGCACACTTTCCAGTCGCTGCCCATCGACCGTCAGCGTCGTAAGTCTTTTGCTGATGTTTTGTAATCCAGCCGTCGAGTAACGTATTTCCCGGCCCGGTATCAAAGCCCACGACGTCGCGATTCCGATCTGCCGGTAGGTAGCTGACGTTAGCGATGCCGCCGATATTGACGATGACTCGATTTCGATCTAGGGAATGGGACATCCATTGATGAAACGCAGGTGCAAGTGGTGCACCTTGTCCGCCGGCGGCGATATCGGCGCTACGAAAGTCGGCGGCGGTGGCGATGCCGGTACGCTTGGCAGTTAGCGACGGATTGCCGATTTGAATACTGTATGGCTGTGGCGCGTTCGGCCCATGGCGTATGGTCTGACCGTGGCTCCCTATGGCGCTAACCTGCTGATAATCGAGGCCTGCCTGATCGCATGCGCGGCTAGCCGCCTTTGCAAACAACTCGCCCAACGCCATATCTAGCTGTGCCACCGCGTCCGGGTCATTTGCGCTATGGTTCATGGCCGCCCGTAGCCGCCGCCTGATGTCCGGCGGGTAGGGTTCGTTATGAGTTGCCTTTAACGTGAGCGGGGGCTTGGCAGGAATCGAAACCACCACGGCGTCGATTCCGTCCATACTGGTACCTGACATGAGCCCAATGAAGTTCATATTAAGGAGTGTCCGACGTAATGCTAAACCGATCAAGCTCTACAGGATGTCGAGATGGTGCACAATGCGCGGGCGAAAGGCGGAGTAACGTACGCATGATGGCAATGGTTGTGCTACCCTCTGCGTGCCCTACAATATGACAGATTCTCGCGCGTTCATGAATGGTTCCCATTGCACCACCTCGGTCGTCGTCGTCGGGCGCGGGATTCACCCCATCTGCCTATATGCCTAATGTCGATGAATCGGTACGGCTTCTGACGCGTGGCGTTGATGAAACGCTGCTCGAAGCAGAGCTGACCGAGCGGCTCACGGCCGGTAAGCGGCTGCGGGTGAAGGCGGGGTTTGACCCTACCGCACCGGACTTACATCTGGGCCACACGGTACTCATCAACAAGATGCGGCAGTTCCAGAATTTAGGGCATGAGGTCTTGTTTCTGATCGGTGACTTCACCGGCATGATTGGCGATCCAAGCTGCAAGAATTCCACACGGCCGCCACTTACTCAGGAAGAGGTAGAAGCGAACGCTCGAACCTATGAAGAACAGATCTTCAAGATCCTAGATCCAGAGCGGACCCAGGTCATGTTTAACTCCACTTGGATGAACGAAATGAAGGCCGCCGACATGATTCGCCTTGCGGCGTTGCACACGGTGGCCCGCATGCTGGAACGAGATGATTTTCATCAACGCTATACCGGTGGCAAGCCAATTGCGATCCATGAATTTCTTTACCCGTTAGTGCAAGGCTATGACTCGGTCGCCATGCGAGCAGATGTGGAGCTTGGCGGTACCGATCAGAAGTTCAATATGTTGGTGGCCCGGGAATTACAGAAGCATTATAAGCAACCATCGCAAATAGTTATGACACTCCCCATCCTCGAAGGGACCGATGGGGCGAACAAGATGTCGAAGTCGTTAGGAAACTATATAGGTATCAACGAGCCACCCCAGGAACAGTTCGGTAAGCTCATGTCGATTTCCGATGAACTCATGTGGCGTTACCTTGAGTTGCTGTCATTTGCGGATATGGCGACTATTGCCAAATGGCGTCAAGAAGTGGAGCAGGGGCTCAATCCTAGGGATATAAAGGTTCGTCTGGCTAAGGAGATCGTGACTCGTTTTCATGGAAAGGCGGCGGCGGAGAACGCAGACGAGGACTTTGTGACTAAGTTCAGATTGCGTGCTATGCCCACAAACATCCCCGAGCGCGAAGTGCCTTCTGCTGCGGCAAGTGTTTCTATCTCGCATGTATTAAAGTCCGCCGGACTAACAAAGAGCACGTCCGAGGCCATGCGACTTGTCAAGCAGGGCGGCGTACGGATCGACGGCGAGCCGGTTGGGGACCCCAACCAGTCGATCGCCGCCGGCGCGAGCGTGGTCGTCCAGGTCGGAAAGCGGCGGTTTGCCCGCGTCACGATAACGAAAGAAGAGTCTACTTAGCACGCGTCAACCAACACACGCTTGTCCCTGCGCCCAGATTGGGGGAGGCCAGGCGGGGGTCGGGTGGCAAAACGCAAATTCGCCCGCCTAACTGGGGCCGTTGTCTCCATAATCCTTAACTGCCGCTAATCATCGATTGACCCTTATGGCCAAGGGCGTATAATGCACCGGCTGTCCGGCCCCCGGGCTCGGGGGTCCCAGTGTGCTCTTTTACAATGTGGATCAAGTAATTTGTGTGGGCGCTTTCGTCGATTTGGGTCCAACTGGTTTAGGTCGTGATACCGGCGTGAGTCGGAGTCGCGACCGCAATGTTTTGTCCTCATTAGGGGACGCAATATTTTAATTAGAGAGTTTGATCCTGGCTCAGATTGAACGCTGGTGGCATGCTTAACACATGCAAGTCGAACGGTAACAGGCTAAGACAATCCCTTCGGGGTGCGTTGTGCGCTGACGAGTGGCGGACGGGTGAGTA
>JAOTYM010000250.1 GCA_029861845.1 Gammaproteobacteria bacterium
GTGGTGTTTGCGGTGCACGGCGGCCCATTCCTTGGTGACCATGCCGGTGGTCAGCCACAGCCACAGCCGGAAGAAGTGACTCACCGCCGGATGCAGGTCAAGCGCCAAGTGCGCCTGATGGCGGTGCAGGTACACAGTGACCGCGACGATGGTCACGTGGGTCAGCGCGAACGCCACCACCACGTAACCCCACCACGGCAAATGGAACACTCCTGGGAATTGTAGAATCTCCACGTGGGACACCTCGATTCACAATAGTAAGAAAGACCTCGATTTCTCCACCTTTGTCGTTCCGCACCAATATCCTGAGTTGGTAAACGCAAAATTATGCCTATCATGACGAATTTGTCATTGATCTATCTCAATGAATCAAGCAGGGTGTCCGCTTGCGATATACGCGAAGAGCCCAGCAACTCTGGCCGGTTTGTGGCCCGGCCATAAGATGTTAAAATGTTCAGAAGAACTGACACCCTTCTCAAAACGACAATACGTACCTCCCCGATCAGGCACTTCTCCAGATCGGCGTGGAACACCGCCAAGGATGCAGGTACAAATCGTAACCGTACACGGGTGGGGAGTAGAGGTTTGGCTATGTGCGCGATGAACGAAATCCGTGCGCGGGTGCTGCTCGCGCTTGTACTCACCTTCGGCTTTCTCGTAACAGGTTGCGGCGGCTCGTCGGGCGGATCGGCGTCCTTCGGGAGCGCTGGCCCTGAAACGGGCACCGTGGCGATCGTCGTCACAGACAACCCGACCGATGACTTCGACGCGATCGAGCTTAGCGTCATGCGGATAGAGTTGCTCGCGGCCGATGGCGAACGCGTAGAGATCTTTTCCGATCCCGCCGGGGTGACCGTCGATCTCCTGAAGCTCGCCAACTTTTCCGAGCTGTTTGCACTCTCCCAGAGTGTCCCGGCGAAGCTCTACGACAAGATTCGCTTGACCCTCAAGGAGCTCGAGCTAGTTCGCAAGGATCAGAACGGTAACGACCTCGATCGCATCGCCGTGAAACTGCCCGGCAACGGCAAGCTCGATCTCAACCCGCGAACGCAGTTCCTTGTCAAGCCGGGCGGCGCGCTGATCGTGCAGCTTGACATCGACGCAAAGAAGTCGATTCACATCGTGGGAACGGGGAGCGGCGCCTATCAATTTCGGCCGGTCGTGTTTGTGAAGCTTATCGGCGGGGGGGTGTTGGGCAAGCTCGTTCGTCTTCGCGGCGTTATAGAAGACCCGGTGTCCGATGGCGCCGGCGGTGGCACCTTCAACCTCTGCCCGGCGAACCCGAAGGCGCTCGCTGAGCGCGACCGCTGCGTCAACGTCAGAGTCACTGATGGGACTTCTTTGTTCAACAATATTGCCGATCCGATCGCTTTTGAGGACCTGATGAAGACTGGCGATTCGGCGACGGTAATCGGTCAACTCAGTCGAGACGACAAAGCCTTGGTATTAGATGCCGCTGTTGTCGAGGTCGGTGCGCCAGGTACGTTCACTACGCTAACCGGCACCGTCGACGCGCCGACGAGCATCACCGATACGTTCGGTTTCACCCTCGATCCCGCACAAGGAGGGATTCCCGCCGGCACATCGATTCAGGTACAGCTTCAGAACGAAACCAAAGTGTTCTCCAAGCAAGGCCAGGAACTGGAGTTTCAGTCAATCCAAGCTGGCCTGACGGCCGCGGCGGATGGGATCTTGCTGCTTTCGAACACGGATCCCGACACGCTTAAGTCGACATTGATCGTGCTCGACTTGCTCAAGGCTCAGCTCGTAAAACTGAGCGGTACTGTGGTGGAACCCATTGATAGCGCCACCCGTCAGTTCTTTGTGGAGAACGACATCGGTGGTCAGGAGTGTGCCGTCGCTGCGCCCGATGCCCGGATCGTCCGTATAACATCGTCATCCAGCGAAGGGCTAACGAGCGACCTGGCCGAATTCGATGCGCTCGCGCCGGGGCAAGAGGTCAACGTCTTCGGCACCAGTCAACAAGGCGCCTGCCTCGTGGCTGATACGATCGTTATCTTTATCGTCTTGTAGCGCGCGTGCCTGGTGAGCGAGTACTACGCACTGCGGAACCGAGTGAAACGGGCGAAAAGAATCAAATACCAAAAGACGGAAAACGGCCAGGCGCAGGACGACCACCAGGCTCGCGGTCAAAAGCGAACACTTGCGCGTGTGTAGAGACAGGTCGAAGAAAACGCCGCTGCGGCGAATGCGAATGTCTCCTCAGTGGTCTTGCCTGGGTTTCGTGGACACCTAGTTAAGGTGTGATAATACGCCTGGTAGCTGACAAACAAATGCAGCGAAGGAAAACCGATGCCGCAGCCGAAGCGCAGGCCCATATCGTGATTAAACTTACAGGGATGACGAGGTACGAGCTGAGGCCAAAGGACGCGATTGACTGTATGAGTGCAACGAATAGACTGCCAACTTACCTACTTTCATATTGATACGACAATGGCCATTTTTATAACCGGGGGTTACGGACATGTGGGTGGCGAATTGGTAATTCTGTCCTGTAAACAGGAAATTAGACAATCTTGCCACTGACGAGACGTCCACGATGGTCCGGT
>JAOTYM010000121.1 GCA_029861845.1 Gammaproteobacteria bacterium
GTTTTTGACAACACCGGCCGCTGCCCAAGGATGTCGCTTGGGCAAATGGGGGGGGTCGGTCGAGCTCCTCGCCGACCGATCGGAGGTCGAGACGGAGACGGGCAGTCGAGAGACGACGAACGACAACACACGCACGGAGGAGCGGGTCACCATCCGCAATAGGGGCGCGTACGTGTTTGACCCGCGGCTGCTCACCTTAAACCTGGGGGTCACCTTCGCGCGCTCCCAAGAGGACACCGAGTCGCAGACGAACGGCACCTTGTTCAAGGACGACAGCGATGACGATCTGTCGGGCTTCGACTTCTACGCCGGCGTCCTTTCCGGGAGCGACACCTTCTCGGCAAACGTGTTCGCCAACCGCAGTGAATTCACCCTGAACCGGGAGTTCGCCGGTCGCACCGATATCGACGTCGAGAACCGTGGAGCGACGTTCTCCGCCAGGCGCCTGCCCATCCCGTCGACGCTCACTATCCGGCAAGAGCTCAATGATGAGGAGTCGCGTACTGGACCGATCGTGACGGCTACCGATGAACGCCGGGACATCGTAACCTACGACGGGCAGCGCGGGTGGAACAACGCCGTGATGGTTCTCAAGTACGAGTCCGTCGACAAATCGGACGACGTCCGACCGGACTTCGACTTCGAAAGCGACGAGGCGAGGGTGGACACCAGCCTCGACTTTGGGCCGGCGTTAAACCGGCGCTGGGACTCCAGGATCCGCGCGTTCTCGCGCGAGGACTTCTCGGAAGAGGACCGCCTCGACTTCGACCAGCGCGTACTGATCAATCACAGCGAGCGGCTGCGCACCCAGTATCGCTACGAACTTGACGATACGGAACGACCCGGGGGTGACGTGACGACGCAGACGGCGTCCTTTAACCTGAACCATCAGCTCTACGAGAGCCTTACCACAAACCTGCTAATCACCGCCTCAAATGATTCCTTCGATGACGGCGATCGAGATATTCACCTCGCGAGCGTGAACTTGGGCTACAGCAAACGCCTGCCGCGACAAGGACACCTGAACGCGGGCTTGGGACTGTCGACCCAGGAAGAGGAGGACGACTTCGACGAGGCCTTTGTTGCCCAGGAGCCGCATACCTTTGCCACACCTTTCGCGCTGCCCGAAGCACTCGACAATCCGAATGTCATCGAGTCTTCCGTCGATGTCACGAAGACAGTAAACGGCCCAGCCGTTCCTGGCTGTGGCGTGTTCCCGGTGCCGATCCCACTCGTAGAGGGGGTAGACTATACGCTGAGCACGGTGGGCAGCACCACCGAGATCGTGCCGCTGCCTTGTTCGTTGACCACGCCTGGCATCAACCCTGGGGATACGATTGCCGTGGACTATCGATTCACGCGCGGCGGCGCACCGGTCACCTTCACCACGGATCAGACGCGGGCGGATTTCAGCGTGGACTATGGTTGGATCCGGCCCTTCTTCAGTTACCAACGAATGGACCAGGATTTGGTCTCGGGTAGCGACGACAGTTTTCTCACTGACCAGGAGTCCGATACGATCGGAGTCGCGTTACGCTATGACAGGACGCGCCTGCGGGCCAACTTTCTCGTAGCGGTCGAGGACTTCGAGTCGGATGATCAGACATACGAGGAGGTTCGCGCGACTCAGTTCCTGAGATATGCGTTTAAGCCGGGGCTGTCACTGACGGTAAATGGCCAGCAGAGCTTTAGGGACTTCTCCTTTCCCGAAGATCGGGAAACCGATATCGTGGCGGCGCGGGCGGCGCTCAGCTATCGACCCAGGACCAACCTTTCTGCGGAGTTTTTCGCAAGCGTGCGCGACATCGAGGACACACTGGTGCAGGACGAGCGCAGAACCGAACTAGGCGTACTGGCGCATTGGTCCTACGGCAAGCTCGAGGTGCATCCCAGCCTGACGATCATCGACATCGAGCGGGACACTAGCGACTCGCGCGATTACCGCGCCTTCGTGCGCGTGATCCGCCGGTTTTTCTGAAGGGAGTACGACACATGGGTATTAAGCCAAGCGTAGCTACAATAGGTCTGCTTCTGCTGATTGCCCTCGCTGCCGCCTGCGGGTCAGCGGTCCGCCAGAGCCCAGCCGAGCGACCGACCTCCGCGGAGCCGCTCGTATGGCCACAACCGCCTGCCCAGGCACGAATCCGGTTCATCAGGGCGGTGACGCGTCCGGCCGATTTGGACATCAAGCGCTCGTTTTGGAAACGTGTGCTTCAGGCGATACGTGGCAAAGAAGACGTCCGGTTCGTGCGCCCGGGCGCGGTGGCGGCCCATGGAGATGTGATCTACGTGGCGGATCCCGGCGCCCAGACGTTGTGGATACTGAACCCCAAGGCTCACTGGTTCAAACGGATCCGCGAAGTGGGTGACGACGAACCCCTGATCTCTCCGGTGGCGGTGGCCTTGGGTCCGAATGGTCGTGTCTACCTGGCCGACTCCTACCTTACGAAGGTGTTTGTCTTTAGCGCGGATGGAAAGCTGCAACGGACCATCGCCGATGCGAAGCTACAACGCCCGGTCGGCCTCGCCTACGATGCGGCCACAGATGGGCTGTACGTGGCCGACAGTGCCGCACACCGCATCTGGGTCTTTAGCAACGAAGGCAAGTCGCTGAGGACCATCGGTGAGCATGGCACGGCGCGCGGTCAATTCAATTTCCCGACCCACGTGGCGCTGGACCGGGAAGGGACGCTTCACGTGACCGATGCGCTCGGCTTTCGGATCCAGCGGTTTGCGCGGGACGGGCGGTTCGTGGACGCTTTTGGCCACCATGGCAACGCATCGGGGGATTTTGCCGCCCCTAAGGGTGTGGCGGTGGACAGTGAGGGGCACATATACGTGGTCGACGCACTGTTCGATACCGTGCAGATCTTCGATCGCGCCGGCCGGTACCTGCTGAATTTCGGCGAACGCGGCGTCAACCTGGGCCAGTTCTGGTTACCGGCAGGACTGTTCATCGATGCCGCGGACCGGGTCTATGTGGCCGATGCGTACAACCAACGTATCCAAATCTTTCAGTATCTCAGAGGGGGCGGTGATGACTAGGCGCTGGGTCACCACGCTGCTGGTGGCGGGCGTCGTGGGCGTGATTCCGGCCACGTGGGCAGGGCTCTCCGATACGAAGCACAATCTCACCGCGACCGGGCCCGGGCCCATTAAGGAGCCGGGGGTAACCGGCGAGCTCTGCATCTTCTGCCACGCACCGCATAACGTTAACCCCAAGCGGGGCCGATGGAACCGAGAGCTTCCGGGCAGCGTCTACACGCTTTATCAGAGCTCGACTCTGGAGGCGATACTCGCGCAGCCCACAGGTGCCTCACGCCTCTGTCTGTCTTGTCATGACGGAACGCTGGCACTGGGCAATTTGCGCTCACCGGCGCGGACCGGCCCGACCACAGTAGGGCGGTTGACGGGCCGGGGGGTACTTGGGACCGACCTCTCGGACGACCACCCGGTGTCGTTCATCTACGACAGCACGCTCGCCCTCACGCGGGGAGAGCTGGCAGATCCCAGCGCCCTGCCGCCGGCTATCCGGTTGGACGGCAGCGGACAGCTGCAATGCACGGCCTGTCACGACCCGCACGACAACCCGTTTCGCAAGTTCCTGCGGGTGGACGACCGCGCGGCGGGTCTCTGCGTCACCTGCCACCAGAATCGCGACTGGACGTTGACCAGCCATGCCAACTCGCCTGCGACCTGGAACGGAAGCGGAATCAACCCGTGGCCCGATTCGCCCTACACCACGGTGGCGGATAACGGTTGTCAGAATTGCCATAGGCCGCACGCGGCCCCGCAGCCACCGCGCCTGTTGCGCAACGCGCAAGAACGCGGGGTTTGCCTCGACTGCCACAGTGGCAGTGTCGCCCGGCACAACCTCGAGCGCGAATTCTCCAAGTCAAGCGCGCATCCGATCATCGCCAGCGAATGGACGCACGAGCGGCGGGAGGATTCGGCGACGATGCTGCGTCACGTCGCCTGCGTCGATTGCCATAATCCGCACAAGGTAACCTCCGCACCGGCAAATGCCCCGGCCGTAACCGGACGACTGCGGGGCGTGCCCGGTGTGAACAGCTCAGGCGGGACAGTGAGCGAGGCGAGCTTCGAGTATGAAGTCTGCTTCAAGTGCCACGGGATCCGCGACCAAACCACGCCGCTGGCAATCGTGCGCCAGGACAACACGCGTAACGTGCGCTCGGAAATCGATCAGGGCAATCCGTCCCACCACCCAGTGACGGCCCTCGGCAACAACCCGACCATGGGCGGTTTCGAGCCCGGGTACTCCACCGCCAGCATCATCTACTGTACCGACTGTCACAATGCCGACGGGTGGACCCTAGGCGGAACAATCGCGCGCGGCCCGCATGGCTCAATCTACGCCCCGATCCTCGAGCGCGAATACCAGATGGACGATCCCACCCTGGAATCGTTTCAAAGCTACGAGCTCTGTTACAAGTGTCACAATCGCAGCTTCCTCATCAACGACCAGGCCCGTACCTTCCTGCATAACAAACACGTGGTGGAGCAGCAAAGCTCCTGCGCCGTCTGCCACGACGCCCATGGGTCGCGCGACAACGTGCACTTGATTAACTTCATGCTGGTCGACCGAACCGGCAGGCCCGCCGTCGCCCCCGCGAGCAGTGGGCGCCTGGAGTACAACGCCCTCGGCGCCGGCCGCGGCGAGTGCTTTCTCATGTGCCACGGCAAGGATCACAACCCGGAGCAGTATCCGTAATCCACCCGTGCACCACGCGCGTCGCAACACGGCTTGAACGAGGCGCGCCGGATCTGTTTGTCGCCTTCGTCGGCAGCCGCGGGACGCGAACATGTTTGCCTGGAATAAGCGCTTGATTCACCAGCAGGTGGCGAATGTAGCCGAACGCGCCTCTATTTGCTCGGATGAGAAATCAGGCATGCCATCTTCGCAGATTCCCTATCCGCCAACCCATGCAGATCTGCGACGCATCCAAACTAGCGGTTCACAGGCGCTCGATGGACAATGTTAGCCCATGCCCCCGACCATCTTTGGCCAATGAGACCGACTAAGCTGCCTGACGCCTGGCTGCTTGTGACGTTGTTACTAGGTGAGTGCGTGGCGGTGATCTTGGTCTATTGGCCGGGTATGCATGCCGGATTCTATTTCGATGATCACCAAAACATCGTCGGCGCCACTGCGCTGCATCTGACGGACTTGAGGGTGGCGGCCATCAGCGAGGCTATGCAAGACGGTTTTCTTCGCTCCCGGCCGATCGCCAATCTGAGCATGGCCTTGAACCATCTGTTCGGTTCGCTGGAGCCAAAAGGCTACCATTGGACAAACCTGGTCATCCACCTAGCCGTCGGCCTGGCACTTTTCAATCTGTTAGTACAACTCAGTATCCATGACCGTCGGTCTATGGCCGTGAAGCGGACGGCCATACTTTGCGCCGCTATCGTTACGTTCCTTTATCTACTCCATCCACTCAATATCCAGGCCGTGACCTATGTGGTTCAACGGATGTCTTCGATGGCGACGCTGTTCTCTCTCATCGCTTTCACGTGTTATATCCGGGCGCGGCGACGACCGACCCAGCTCGCCCGGGTTACTTGGTTTTCCTGTAGTTTGTTGAGTTGGATGCTGGCGGTGGGCAGCAAGGAAGTTGCCTTGGCAATGCCGGTGGTGGTCCTGCTCTATGAGCTTGCTTTTCACCGGGAACAATGGCAGCGGCTCCGGGCAAGATTGAACCATCCGTGCGTCCTTTGGCCGGCTGCCGTCATGGTGTTATCCGTTTCGGCGTTGACGATTTACTTGGTCTGGAACATGTACCATCTCAACGGCGTGTTGCATTGGCATGAGCCGTTTACCAACCGGGACTTCAACGGTTACCAACGTGTCTTGACCCAGCTCAGGGTACAGTTTTTCTACCTGGGCTTATTGCTGTGGCCCGCTCCTTCCCGCCTTAACCTGGACCATGAATTTTCGCTCTCCCTTTCACTGACCGATCCTTGGAGCACTGCGATCGCGTTGGGCGCGTGGCTCGTGATCATTGCGGCCACCATTTGGCTGTTCCGTAAACACCCGCGTTACGGGTTTCCGCTCTTAGCGTATCTCACGCTACATCTCATGGAGTCAGGACCCTTAAATTTGGAGCTCGTATTCGAACATCGTATGTACCTGCCCATGACGATGCTTGCCGTCCTATTGACAAATATCCTCGTCGACCTCAAACCCCATCAGCGCAACGCGCCGCTATCAGTCATCGTGTTCGTCCTGCCCCTACTGGGATATGCCACTTATCAGCGCAACGTGGTTTGGGCGGACCCGCTCGTCTTCCACGATGATTGCGCCCGTAAGTCGCCCAATAAGTTCAGGCCGCAATACAACCTGGGCACCGTACTGGGAATGGCCGGAAGATATTCGGAAGCACAGCGTGCACTCAATCGTGCCTTGGCGCTGAACCCCGAGCATTCCGAGGCCCATAACCAACTGGCCAACACCTACGTCTTGACCGGCAATACTAGCCTTGCGCTCAGTCATTACCGGCGGGCCGTCGCCCTAAACCCTGGGAACGCCGAAGCCGTCTTTAACCTTGCCCAGCAGCTTGACTCGGCCGGTAGGCTTGCTGAGGCGGTCGAAGGTTACCGGCACTTCCTGACCGTAGCCCCTCCCTATCTGGCACCTCAGATAGACTCGACCCGGCGGCGCCTGGCAATGCTCGGCAGAGCCATTAGCAATGTTCCGTCGCGCAACCAAGAGCCGGCAGCAACGCTTAGCAATCAAGATCAAGAGCCCGACCCCGCGAAGCAATAGTTTACCGTTACAATGCACTCAACCGGACGGGGCGCGCTCACAGGCTTTTCGCAAAAGTCCGCACCGTAGCCAATCGCAGAAGCGCTGCCTTGATCCAGGAGGCTAGAGATTAGATGGGATGAAATGGAAAATGAGTGAACGCGCTTCTAGTGATGGCTATCCAACCCTGGGCTCGAGGATGAGACTCGAATACCTATTCACCCCCATCTGGTCGATTGGCCGTTGTACGCTACTCCTCGTTCTGATGATGTCACCGGCTTTGCTGCAAGCCCAGCCGCTGATCAGGCACGAGATGGAGATTCGATTGCAGCCGACGAACCACACAATAGCGGTTGAAGACACGATAACCTTGCCTGAGACGTATCTATCCGCCACGCGGGGCACCGTACATTTTGCTCTGCACGGCGGGCTAAAGCCTGAATCAGCGAGCCCGGATGTACAAGTTGTCCGAGAACAAGGCAGGTCGCAGCCAGCGCACATCGGCATCGATACCAGCTCATTCTCGTTCAGCGAACGCGTACCGTTAGAGCACTACACGGTGTCGCTGCCTGCCGGCCAACGTGTCTTTGTGCTCAAGTATCAAGGCGAGATCCACCATCCGCTGGTTGCGCAAGGTGAAGAATATGCGCGCAGCTTCCGTGAGACGCCGGGTACGATCTCTCCCCAGGGAGTCTACCTGGCGGGATCGACCTACTGGTACCCGCGGTTCAGTGACGATCTAGTCACTTTTGCCGTCGATGTACGCCTGCCACCGACGTGGAATGCAGTCAGTCAGGGCAAGCGTACCCTGCATGGACGAGAACAGCAGTGGATGCGAGCCGGTTGGCAGTCGTTGCAACCGCAGGAGGAGATCTATCTCACCGCTGGCAAATTTACAGAATACAGTCGCGCGGCCGGTCCCATAAAGGGCATGGTCTTCTTGCGTGCCCCGGACCCGGGACTGGCGAAGAAGTATCTGGATGCGACGGCCCAGTACATACAGATGTACGGCAAGCTCATTGGGCCGTATCCGTACCAAAAATTTGCGCTGGTGGAGAATTTTTGGCAGACGGGCTACGGCATGCCTTCCTTTACCTTGCTCGGACCGAAGGTTATCCGCTTCCCATTCATCCTGCATTCCTCCTACCCGCATGAGATTCTCCATAACTGGTGGGGAAACGGCGTCTTTGTCGATTATCAAAGCGGTAACTGGAGCGAGGGGCTGACGGCCTATCTTGCCGACCATCTGATCCAGGAACAACGCGGGGCTGCCGTGGCCTACCGGCGTACGGCATTGCAAAGGTATGCCGATCACGTGACAACCGGTAAGGACTTCCCGCTGACCGAATTCCGCGCGCGCCACAGCGCCGTCACCCAGGCTGTCGGCTACGATAAGGCGCTGATGTTTTTCCACATGCTACGGGTGCAACTCGGCGATGATGTTTTTACCCGCGCGCTGCAAGAATTCTATCGTGATCGCAAATTTCAGCGCGCAACATTCGCGGATCTGCGCCGCGCCTTCGAAGCCATTGCCGGAAGAGATTTGCAGAAGGAATTCATGCAATGGATATCCCGGCCCGGCGCGCCCGCCCTGCGCGTCAGCATGGCGACGGCACGGCCGGATGGGAACGGCTATTTGCTTACGGCTGCGATACAACAGGCGCAAGCGGGTGAGGGCTACCGTCTGCGGGTACCGGTCGCGGTGCATCTGGAGGGCCGCGACAAGGCCTACCAGACGACCGCCGTCATGGACGGCAAACGCCTCGAGCTGGCGCTTAGAACGCCGGCCCGTCCGCTACGCCTGGATGTCGATCCGGAGTTCGACGTATTCCGCCGACTGGACCGTAGCGAGATTCCGCCTGCCCTGAGTCAGGCGTTCGGCGCCGACAGGGCGTTGATACTGCTACCCAGTGCGGCGGCGCATGGGGTGCGCCGAGGCTATCGACAGCTGGCCGAGTCGTGGCAACAGGGACAGCCCGAGCAGATCGAAATCAGGTCGGATAACGAGATACGCGAATTGCCTGTCGACCGTGCCGTGTGGTTGTTCGGTTGGGAGAACCGCTTTCGAAAAAACATGGCCACCGCGCTGGCCGACTACCCTGTCGCGATCAGCGACACCGCCACCGGCATCGAGGGCACGGATTTCATCCGCGGTAATCATAGTATGGTCATTAACGCGCGTGCGCCGGCCAACCCGGCTGCGGCCCTGACCTGGTTGGCCACCGATAACATAAGGGCCATGCCCGGCCTGGGGCGTAAATTGCCGCATTACGGGAAATACAGTTACCTCGTGTTCGAAGGCGATGAGCCTGTTAATGTCGCCAAAGGCCAATGGCCGGTGGTAGGCTCGCCCATGTCAGTCGTAGTGTCGCAAGCAGACGAAGCGGCTGTCGGCAAGGCGCAAGGCAGGCTTGCGCCACGGCGTGCCTTGATTGAGCCGCCGGTCAATTTTTCCCAAGAACGGATGTTGCGAGACATCCATTGGCTATCCCGCGACGCGCTGCGGGGCCGCGGTTTTGGCATGCCGGAACTGCACGAGGTGGCGGCGTTTGTGGCGGCAGAGTTCCGGCAGGCCGGACTGCAGCCGGCCGGTGATCACGAAGGCAGCTACTTTCAAACCTGGACAGAGCGTGGCGGCGAGCCGGAGCACGAGGTGGTGCTGAAGAACGTCGTCGGCATCATCCCGGGCGGTAACTCGCAACGGGCCGGTGAGAGCGTTGTGCTTGGCGCCCACTACGACCATCTCGGTCTCGGTTGGCCGGATGTGCACAAGAACGATCGAGGAAA
>JAOTYM010000251.1 GCA_029861845.1 Gammaproteobacteria bacterium
ATGGAATCAATAAGTTGCGTTTCTGGTACCTTCCTTCGAACCAGGTGGTCGGGAGTTCGAATCTCTCCGGGCGCGCCATTATTCAATAGCTTACGACGCATTGACGAAAAACTTTCTCCCATAGAACGCAGTTTCTCCCATTGGGGAGGTCATTTCAGCGGCTTGACCACGTCTGGACGGCGACGGTACAACTTCTGAGTAATACGAGGATCTGCGTGACCCAATAGAGCGGAGGCCAGTTCGAGCGGCATATCTGATGCGGTCTTCGCTCGCAGGTCGCGCTCCTGAAATCGCTCCTGCAGGCTTGTCTCCTTCAATGCCTTGTCCATGAAGCGCGCTAACCTTTGACGTGGATCAATGCATATTAGAACTGATTGACCTAGGATTCACAGGTCAGAAGCGGATCTACTTTGTTGTGGAAATTGACTCCGGGCGCGAACGACGGATCAATCCGATCTGCGCTAGTTATTAAGGAGGATAGCCATGAAGAAGCTTGTATCTGTCTTACTATTACTACTGTCGACGACGGCTGTCGCTGCCGTTGATGTCCTAATGCTGCAGGCGCAAAGCCGTTTCAAGCCGATACCGGATGGACCGCCCGCGCTTACAGATAACCCGATAACAGCTGCGAAGGTGGAGCTGGGCAAGATGCTTTATTTCGAACCCCGTCTGTCGGCAAGCTGGTTGATTAGCTGCAATACGTGCCACAACGTGGGGTTGGGCGGTGTCGACATAGTCGAGACGTCAATTGGTCACGGTTGGCAGAAAGGCCCGCGCAATGCACCGACGGTGTTCAATGCGGTTTTCAATATCGCGCAGTTCTGGGACGGCCGGGCCGCCGACCTCAAGGCACAGGCTAAGGGTCCGGTGCAAGCCGGGGTAGAAATGAATAATACCCCCGATCGTGTAGTCAAGACCCTTAACAGCATCCCTAGGTACGTTGAGCTTTTCAAGGCAGCCTTTCCGGCTGAAAAACAGCCGGTCACCTTCGATAACATGGCCCGTGCTATTGAGGTCTTCGAGGCGACGTTGGTGACGCCGGCGGCCCGTTTCGATAACTACCTGCGCGGTGATAAGCGTGCACTATCGACTCGAGAAAGAAGGGGTCTGCGACTCTATATCGCCAAGGGCTGCGCGAATTGTCATAGCGGGACCAACATGGGTGGTACCGCGTATTATCCGTTCGGTGTGGTGAAGAAGCCCGGCGCAGAATTGCTGCCGCCGAATGATAAGGGCCGATTTGCGGTAACCCGCTCGGCAAGCGATGAGTATGTCTTCCGGGCACCGCCGCTGCGGAATATCGTTTTGACACCGCCCTATTTTCACACCGGTAGAGTCTGGGACGTGAAGCAGGCAGTGTCCATCATGGGATCCAGTCAGCTGGGGATCAACCTCACCGCCGAGGAAGCCGAGACCATCGTGGCTTTCTTAAAAACGCTCACCGGAGAACAACCGCAAGTTGAGTACCCCGTACTGCCCGCCTCAACGGCAACCACGCCCTTACCGATTACAGAGGTGATTGGTCTGGTCACCAAAGGACACTAAGACGCGCACGCCGGTCAGCATGAGTGCATCATCAGGCGACAACTCTTGCTGAAACCGCAAAACTCCGAGGGCGGGTTAGCCAGGACCCGCCCGCTTATCTTGCCAGCGCTCGTCACACCCAACACGAGCGCCACCGCAAAAGATATTGCTGGATCCATTGGAATGGACCAAACATCGCCACCCGTGCTGGCCCGCCGATTCTTTTGATATTCATTTCGTCGGAACGGATTTGGCAAGATTAGTACGACGGCATCAGGAGGAAATTGATATCCATGGAAGCGTCGGATTCAATTCTGCCGAAAGCATTGCAAGTGGCTTAGAAGGTAATCGATTCCTGCAAAAGGAAATTACCATCTCGATGGGTAGGAGATCAATGTACAACTCCTCTGAAGAAGAAGGCCGTCGAGTTTTTGTTGAAAACAATCCCTATTTAAGATTATGGACTTACGATCTTTTTGTAGAGGAATATGGCAAGAGAATTACGAATCCTTTCTTATGGTAATTGTAATTCTTATTTGTTGCTAACGTGGCAAAAGGAACCTTGTCCAAAAAAAGCGTTGAGCATGCCAGCGTGAGAGCCTCACCGGTTGGAACAAGGCCCTGAGGGCCTCGGAACACGCCTTGACCGTAACTTAGGGCAATCGTTCTGCCTTTTCGTTGGAAGTGATGCTCAAAATAAGCCCACGTATCATCCCAATACACCACGCGGCTGCGAAGCTGATACTTCTGAAACAGTCTAAGCGGATAACGAAAACGGATAGTGTTTATCCGCGACACAGGCGCCCAACGGCGTTTAAGCATAGTCCGAAAAAGTCCTACTCTCAGCATCCAGTCTATGCGGCCCAGCTCCGCCAGCGCCGTGTAACGATCGGTGGTGACACGCGTGACATCAACATCATTGGGGAGCACTCGTAGGTTCAAAACAGATTCGTCAAAAGGCCCCATAGGTTTTCGCCACAAAGACGAGATAATCACAAGGAGCAATCGTAATCGAAGCCTCATGACGG
>JAOTYM010000122.1 GCA_029861845.1 Gammaproteobacteria bacterium
GCTCACCAGGTCATCTAAATTTTGTTGATAGTCCTTCAACACTTTGACCAGCGCGTCGCGATTCGCCAAACAAATATCGTGCCACATGGTGGGATCGCTCGATGCGATGCGCGTGAAGTCACGAAAACCGCCGGCGGCAAGGTCGAATGTGGTCTTGTGATCATCTCGCCTAACCAACAGGTCAACCAGTGCATAGGCCAACACATGTGGCAGATGACTGCAAACCGCCAGGACCTCATCGTGTTCTGCGACCGTCATTGAAATGACGTCGCCGCCCACTGCCTGCCACATGGCGCCCACCCGGGCCACCGCCGCGACATCCGTATCGTCTTGTGGCGTAAGAATGATGCGGTGATGTCTGAACAGATCTGCCTTAGACGCAGAGACGCCCGAGTGCTCAGTGCCGGCAATAGGATGACCAGGCACAAATGCAGAACATCGCGCACCGAGCGCAGTTCTTGCCATCGTCACCACACTGCGCTTGACGCTGCCAACATCGGTAACCACGGCGCCATCCATCATGCTCGTGGCAAGCTGCGAGAAGATGTCCGCCATACTCCCAAGCGGCACCGCCACCACAATCATATCGGCGTCCCGTACGGTCTCCCCCACCGACACTTCCGCACGATCGATCACGCCGAGATCGGTGGCCGTTTGTAAGTTACCCAGACTGCGTCCGAATCCCACCACTTCACCGACGTGCCCGGCCTCACGCAGGGCACGCGCAAGTGAGCCGCCGATTAGGCCAACACCGATAACTGCCAATTTTTGAATCATGGGGACCGACATCGTGTGTGCTGGCGATGCCTTTAGAGGATCTTTCTGAGCGCTTCAAGGAAACGCTGATTTTCTTCCGTGAGGCCTACGGTTACACGCAGATGATTAGGCATGCCGTAGTTAGCGATAGGGCGCACGATCACCCCTTGGCGTAACAGCTGCTCATAAATCTCGGTCCCGGGCCGGCCTACATCAACGCAAATAAAATTGCCGACCGAGGGGATATAGGCGAGCCCCATGTCCGTAAGCGCCTGCGACAGTTGCGCCATCCCAGCCCGATTCATCGCCACGCTTTTACTGACATGGGCATCGTCGCCCAGCGCTGCCTGTGCCGCAGTAAGTGCCAGGCTGTTCACGTTAAACGGTTCGCGTACCCGATTTAAAAGGTCGGCAATCCCTGGGCGCGAAACGCCAAAACCGACACGTAGGCCGGCCAGTCCGTGCACTTTGGAAAACGTCCGGGTAACAACCAGATTCGGAAATCGCTGCACCCAGGGAATAGTATTAGGATACTCACGCTCGTCCACATACTCGAAATAGGCCTCGTCGACCACTACTAACACATCAGCTGGGGCCGCCTGCAACAGCTGTTCAAGTTCTTGCCTCGGCACCCAGGTGCCGCTCGGATTGTTGGGGTTGGCAATAAACACTACGCGGGTACGCGCATTGATCGCACGTGCCATCGCTTCAAGATCGTGTCCCCAATCTCGAGCCGGTATCACTCTAGCCGTCGCACCAACCGCCTGTGTTACCAATGCGTAGACTGCAAACGCATGCTCGGAGAATACCACTTCGTTCTCTGGCAGCACGAATGCCCGTGCTATGAGCTCGAGTACCTCGTTGGAACCGTTGCCGAGCGTGAGCTGCTCGGGTGCGACAGCAAACTTGTCGGCAAGCGCGCCTTTCAGTGCAAATCCATTGCCATCAGGGTAACGCCCGAGCTCGGGCAACCAATCACGAATAGCGGCGAGCGCTGCGGGTCCTGGGCCTAGGGGATTTTCGTTAGACGCAAGCTTGACGGCATTCTTAATACCATATTCCCGTTCAAGTTCCTCAATGGGTTTGCCGGGTTCGTAGGGTCTCAGGTTGCGTACACCAGGTACAGCAAGAGACAACGGATCTGTAACCATGGCGCTACAGCACCGCCTTGGGGTAAGAACCTAGGCACTTCACGAAGTCGGCGACTTTGTTCAACTCGGTGAGCGCTTTTTGCACGATTTCGTCGGCCACGTGGCCATCGACGTCAACGAAGAATACATAGTCCCAAACGGTTTGACCCGACGGGCGTGATTCGATGCGTGTCATGTTAATGTTGTGCTGTGCCAAAGGATTTAGCAGTGCGTGCAGCACCCCGGGCTTGTTCCGGCCGGACAGTAATAGGCTAGTCTTATCGACCCCGCTCGGTGACGTTTCATGTTTGCCAATGATCAAGAAACGAGTTGTGTTATCAGGCTTGTCTTCAATCTTTGCAGCTAGAATGTTTAGTTTATATATCTTCGCCGCCGAGTCACCGGCAATGGCAACGCAGTTGGGATCCTCACTGGCCACACGCGCTGCCTCTGCATTGCTGTTCACCGACACGCGTTCGATCCCGGCCAGATTTGTATCTAACCATTCTCGGCACTGGGCGAGTGACTGTTGATGTGAAACAACCTGCTTTGCCTGTTTGCAATCCTGGCCCAAACCCATGAGATGGTGGTGCACCCGCAACGCCACTTCCCCGCATATCTTTAGCGACGACGTCATGAACATATCGAGGGTATGGTTAACCACCCCCTCCGTAGAGTTTTCCACCGGGACCACCCCGAAATGGGCGTTACCGGATTCGACTTCCCGAAAAACCTCGCCGATGGCCCCTAACGGCAGCGTTTCTACCGAGGCGCCGAAGTGCTTCAACGCCGCTTCCTGCGTGAAGGTGCCCTGGGGACCCAGAAATGCGATGGTCATCGGCGATTCGAGCGCCAAACAAGCCGACATCACCTCGCGAAATAGTCGTGCCATCTCTTCGTCAGGCAATGGGCCCTTATTTCGCTCTACCACACGCCGAAGGACCTGAGCCTCGCGTTCGGGGCTATAGTAGTTGTCGGTGCGTGCACGGCTTTTATTCTTTGCTGTCTCTTGCGCACAACGCGCCCGTTCACTGATCAGCTCCTGGATCTGCGCATCCAATGCATCGATTCGATCACGCAGCTCACGTAGTCGTTGATCACCACTCACCGGTCAGTACCTTGATTTGGTCCAATGAGTCATTTAACCATGTTTCTCGCAAAAATGGCGCATGAACTGAACCAATGCATCCACACCCTCTTCCGGTATCGCGTTGTAGATACTAGCCCGCATGCCACCAACCGAGCGATGGCCTTCGAGTTGGGCCAATCCCACCGCCCGCGATTGCTCGAGGAATGCCGCATCGAGCGCGCTATCGATCAGAGTAAAAGGGATGTTGCTCTTCGAGCGACAATCGAGCGCAACCGGGTTGCGGTAGAACCCACCCGATTCGTCGATACACGCGTAGAGCTTGCTGGCCTTGCGTTCATTAACCTCGGCGATGGCGGCAAGGCCGCCCTTGTGTTTCAGCCACTTCAATACCAGCCCAGACACGTACCAAGCGAAGGTAGAGGGTGTGTTATACATCGAGCCATCTTCGGCTTGCACCTTATAGTTGAAGACACTCGGCACCTCGGCCCGCGCCCGACCCAGCAGGTCTTCACGCACGATAACAACGGTGATCCCGGCCGGGCCAATGTTCTTTTGTGCAGCGGCATAGATGACGCCGAAACGTGACACATCGAGCGGACGTGCCAATATTGTCGACGTCATATCGGTGGCTAGTGGTATGTCCCCGGTATCGGGAATCCAAGAAAATTCCACGCCGCCAATGGTCTCGTTGGGTGTGTAATGGACGTAGGCCGCCTGCTCGCTTAACTTCCATTCCGACTGCGGTGGGACAGTGGTGAAGTTACTGTGTTCACTGCTGGCGGCCACCTTCACGGTACAATAGCGCGAGGCTTCCGCCATCGCGCGCTTCGACCAGTGACCGGTGTTTATATAATCGGCCTGCGTACAGGATCCCAGCAGATTCAGCGGCACCAACGCGAACTGCGCCTGCGCCCCACCTTGCATGAAAACAACTTTATAGTTCGGCGGAATTGCCAACAGCTCGCGCAAGTCGGCCTCGGCCTGTTGGGCGATGGGTCTGAAGTCG
The DNA here is from genome assembly GCA_029861845.1 of Gammaproteobacteria bacterium. Classification (GTDB taxonomy): domain Bacteria; phylum Pseudomonadota; class Gammaproteobacteria; order Acidiferrobacterales; family SPGG2; genus SPGG2. Next base: position 3,983 of record JAOTYM010000122.1, read on the forward strand.
CTCCCCCGGTGGGCCATCTCCATGGCCGACATGCCAGTCGCGTTTAGGTCGGTTAATTCAGCCCGTACTGTCTCGAGCACTTCCGTCGGCAACATGGCAGGCCCGGCACCGAAATTGAATACCCTTGCCATGGAATTACGACCCTACCCGGATCAGTCAATATTGCCGCCGTTGGGTGATTCGGCGACCTTTTCCAGTCCAGCTAGACTTTCATCCTTACTCAAGTCGATGAGATGAACGCCCTGGGTGTTTCTTCCAACGATAGAGATCTCCCGTGTACGCGTGCGAATAAGCTTACCGGCGTTGGTTATCAACATGACTTCGTCATCGCCGGTCACCAGGCAAGCCCCCACCGCTCGCCCGTTTCGCTTACTGGCCTGAATAGAAATAACCCCCTGGCCGCCGCGTTTGTGGCGCGGGTAATCAGTCAACAGCGAGCGTTTGCCAAAACCGTTCTTGGTCGCCGTCAACACGGTGGCATCACCGACATCTTCACAGGCAATGATGGCGGAGATCACCGATTGGCTTTTCTTTAGCCTGATACCGCGAACGCCTTTGGCGGTGCGGCCCATGGGGCGCACCTCGCTCTCGTCAAACCGTACAACTTTGCCGGCATCACTGAAAAGCAGGATATCGCACTTGCCAGTGGTTAGACCGACACCAACGAGACGGTTAGCGCGTGCCAGTTCGATAGCAATGAGCCCGCTCGGGCGCGGTCTCGAGAACTCCGATAGCGCCGTCTTCTTGATGGTACCATCCGACGTCGCCATAACGATGTACTTACCTTGTTCAATCCCACGGATAGGCAGTATCGCATTAATTTTTTCGTTTTGTTCCAACCGCAAGATATTGACGATGGGTTTACCGCGGGCGCCGCGACGAGCTTGCGGTACCTGATGAACCTTAAGCCAATAGATTTTTCCGAGACTGGAGAAACACAGAATTGTCTCGTGCGTGTTAGCAACGTAGAGTCGGTCGACAAAATCTTCGTCTTTCATGCGGGTGGCTGTCTTACCGCGGCCACCACGATGTTGCGCGCGATAGTCTGACAGCGGCTGCGCCTTTATGTAGCCCGCATGCGACAGGGTTACCACCAGATCTTCCTCTGCGATCAGATCCTCGTCTGTCAAATCGACGCGCGTCTGGATGATTTCGGTGCGACGGTCATCACCATACTGATCACGTACCGCAATTAATTCGTCGCGTATTACTTGCATGAGTCGCTCAGGGTTCTCGAGCACGTCTAGCAGGCCCTTAATCGTTTCCAGTAGATCACGATATTCCTGACGAAGCTTTTCTTGCTCTAAGCCCGTCAAGCGATGTAAGCGTAGATCGAGGATAGCCTGCGCCTGCGCGTCCGACAGTTGATAGCCTTTCTTGCCAAGGCCGTAAATGGCATCAAGACCTTCGGGCCGGGAAATATCGCTTTCGGCGCCCGCCAGCATCTTCGCCACAACACTTGCCGGCCACGTGCGCTTCATAAGCCCGGCCTTGGCCTGGGCTGGATCCTTCGCCGCCTTGATTAAGGCAACTATTTCATCAATGTTTTCAAGCGCGACCGCCAATCCTTCGAGCACATGCGCCCGCTCGCGCGACTTTCGCAGATCGTAGAGCGTGCGTCGGGTGACAACGCCGCGCCGATGGCGAAGGAATGCATCGAGCAAGTTCTTAAGATTCATCAGGCGCGGTTGACCGCCATCCAACGCCACAATATTGATGCCGAAAACGCTCTGCATCGCCGTATGCGAGTAGAGGTTATTCAAGATCACATCGGCGTTTTCACCGCGCCGTAGCTCGATCACCATGCGCATGCCCGACTTGTCAGACTCATCCCGGAGCTCACTAATGCCTTCGAGCTTGCCTTGTTTTACCAGCTGGGCGATACGCTCGAGTAAGCGCGCCTTATTAACTTGGTAGGGTAATTCGGTAACAATGATGGCCTGACGATTGCTCTTCTTGTCAGTTTCGAAACTAGCTCGCGCCCGCACATAGACCTTGCCACGCCCGGTTTTGTAGGCCTCGCGAATACCATCAACGCCGTGAATCATGCCGGCCGTGGGAAAATCTGGCCCCGGTATGTGTGCCATTAATCCTTCAACCCCAATCTCGTCATCATCAATCAGCGTGATACAAGCGTTGATAACTTCATTGAGATTATGCGGTGGCACGTTGGTTGCCATACCCACCGCAATTCCTGATGAGCCATTGACTAGAAGATTCGGCAACCGAGTCGGCAAAACGACCGGCTCCTTCTCTCTGCCGTCGTAGTTAGGAACGAAATCAACGGTTTCCTTTTCAAGGTCGGCGAGAATCTCAGACGTAAGCCGTGTCATGCGGCACTCGGTATAACGGTAGGCCGCCGGTGGATCACCATCGATAGACCCGAAGTTGCCCTGCCCATCGATCAGCGGGTAACGCATAGAAAAATCTTGCGCCATCCGCACCAGCGCGTCGTACGTCGCGCCATCACCATGCGGATGATATTTACCGAGAACATCGCCAACGATGCGTGCGCACTTGACGTACGGTCGGTTCCACACGTTGTTGCCCTCGTGCATGGCGAAAAGAATACGCCGATGCACCGGCTTCATACCGTCGCGCACATCGGGGAGCGCACGCCCAATGATGACGCTCATTGCGTAGTCCAGATAGGACTGACGCATCTCGTCTTCGAGATTTACCGGAATCGTCTCTTTCGCGAACGGATCCATGTTTTCGTTAAGCTAGCTGGTGCAACCCATCGTCACGCGTAGGCAAGCCGCAATGGCACCGACCTGCGATGCTCGTAGAGATCGATCCGGTTTCGCCACCAAAATTGCCGCGACGCGCACGTAAGTTGTTGATTGAGAAGGCTGTTTAACAGACCTCGGGGGTCATTGCCAGCGAGTGAAGAATAGCGGATTTTACCACAGACGGACACACTCATGCATCCCGATCACACGATGCAAACGCCGTGATCAGGCCCACGCTTTATTGTAATTATGACTTCAAGGACGCCGCCAGTTTTTCACGATTGGGGCTCAAAACGACGCCCTTCTCGGTGACGATGGCATCGATAAGGGTCGCGGGGGTGACATCAAAGGCAGGATTCCAGGCACGCGCACCGTCCGGTGCGGTGCGTCGTCCAGCAAACGCGAGTAACTCATCCTCACCCCGACTCTCGATGGGGATGTCGGCACCACTGGCGGTAGACATGTCGACCGTACTGGTAGGCGCCACCACCATGAACTTGATGTCATGGTGGCGTGCCGCCAGGGCCGCCGCATAGGTACCAATCTTGTTGGCCACATCGCCGTTGGCGGCAATGCGATCGGCACCGACGATTACCCATTGCACGCGTCCTTGTTTCATCAGGGTCGCCGCCGCTGCCTCCGCCGTTACGGTAACCGGAATACCTTCCTGCAATAACTCCCAGGCCGTCAGTCGTGCGCCTTGTAACCACGGACGCGTCTCGCTCGCATAGACCCCGGCAATACGACCGCTGGCAACGCCGGCGCGCACTACCCCCAACGCCGTCCCATAACCGCCAGTGGCTAACGCGCCCGCGTTACAATGAGTGAGCACGACGCTGCCGTCGTCGATGAGCGCCGCCCCCAACTTGCCCATTACATAATTGGCGGCGATGTCCTCGGCATGAATGCTTCCTGCTTCCTTGCGCAATAACGGTACTGGATCACCCGTGATTGTGTTGCTCACCTTGCGCATGCGTTCCACTGCCCAACTGAGGTTTACCGCGGTCGGTCGTGCCACCGCCAATAACGCCAAGTCTGGCGTTAACAACTCGTGCCAGGCCTGTGGGTCTTCAGCAAAACGTGCACCTGCCCCGAGAACGACAGCATAGGCGGCGGTAATCCCGATTGCCGGTGCACCACGTACCACCATGTCACGAATCGCACGCGCGCTGTCGGGTAGATTGTCTAGATAGATATGCTCCAGGCGCTCAGGCAAGAGCCGCTGATCGATTAATTTAATTCGATCGCCATCCCACTCGATCGCCCGGATGCTATCGTAAGGTAGAGTTTGTGCGACAGGTTTACTCACCGTGCACAGTTTACTGCGCACCCGGCCAAAGATCGATGCTTCGCACTACCGGTGGCTAGCAGCCGCTTTCCCTAGTTATAAGGTGTTGCCAAAGGCAGTGTCTTTTCTTCAGTTTATAAACTGCGCGGCCCAGCGTATCCAGATTCCAAGCGCTGTGGTGCCGGCCGCCTTCAAAACAGCACCCGCCAAACACCAGTCGAAAAGATAATGATTGCGCCGATGATCAACACCACGAGCGAGGCGGTGTTTACGGGCTGCAGCTGGATGGTCTGATAAATCATCATATTGATCTCGCCGATTTTTTGGGCCCGATCGAGTAGCGGTTTAATATGTTGCGCGACTTCTTCATCGGGATACAGGCGCCGACCATTTCCCAGCTGCAACGGAAGCGCCAAGGCCCCAAAGGCGACCAGACGGGGCGTGTATACCACCTCTTCCGGTGCAACTCTCAGCCCTCTGCCATTGTGGTCCGCCAGATAGAGCATCTCTCCGTCAGCGCCGATGCGGCCACGCAGGACGCGAAACGCCAGAACAACCAGCACCGTGATGCTCACCAGTAGATAAATAGTAAGTAGGCCGATCAGCCTCAAGAGTTCGGGGCTACACTTGGTCGCCAGCTCTGGGATCATTGATGCGACCACGATCAAGCTACCTATTAATACTGCCAGAGCCAGACCGATCAGAAGGGCTTGGCGCTTGGTTTTTTGCAGGAATTCGACTGCACCGACATCCTGCTCCAACCAATGGACGTCTTGATAGCGTGACATGGGTGCAAAACTCGGCGCCATATCCGGACGCCCCGTACGCCGCTTTCTCTGATTCCCGATAATAACCCACGCGCCCAGCGCGAAACCCGCTATAAGCAAGAACACCAATCCACTCATGGCAATACTGGCGATCGACCGATAATGATACTTACGTTCGCGAGACGCGCTTAGTACCTCCTCGAAGCTGGCAGCACCAAAACGCGAAACATCGCCGGAAGCGGGATCAACTTGGTACAACTCCACAAGCTCACGATCGGTAAACAGAATCTGGTTGTTGAATCGTGTGATGGCAACGGGGTTACTGTTCTCAGGGAGATCAATCTTGATCTTGGGATTTCCTTTAGCGTCATAGACGACAAGATCGGCATCCATAAGACGGCCGTCAGCGCTCAGTATCCACCAATCCCCAAGTGGGCCTTGCGCAGCACCCACCGGCCATGTATGTCCGCCGCGGACAAGGTCGTCTGCGCTTATCCGTACGGATTCGCGTTCGCTGAGCTCGTTTCCATCATAGGTAAATACGACGACACGATGGTTGTTCGTATCAACGATATAAAACCCGCCGTCGTTAGCCGCACGTACATCGTTGGGAAATCGGAATGTCTCGCGATCCGCCAGTTCCTCGAGCAAACCTTCTTCCAACGATTGGACCAGCAGGCGGTGTCGGCCGGTATCGGTGATGTAAAGCCGGCCTTTGGGTTCGTCGGCATAGAATTTGAACTGACGCTCTATGGCATCTG
>JAOTYM010000123.1 GCA_029861845.1 Gammaproteobacteria bacterium
GGCCGCTCAACCCAAAAGTAGGATGAAAGGCTACCCCTAGAAGTCCGCGCTCATCGAAGGGCAAAAAGGTCCGCGCGCCCAGGCCGTTATTGGGCCGTAGGGTATTTATTAGGCTAGTGACGTCGGCGAACAGGGTTTGCGCGCCCGTGCGGACGTTAATCGCGAGGAGCCTGCCCGGCTGGTCGGTCACGAAAAGGTAGTCGGAAAGCCCCGGGGCCGCGGTTCCCCAGTTGGGCGCTGTTAAGCCCGAGGCGATCACCTCCAGTCCAACCGTCACCCTGCTCTGGGGTATGGGCCCCGGAATCGGGTCCATGAGCTGGGCCAGGGCGACACTGGGGACCATGACCATGGCGAACACAGCAGCAAACAATCGGAAAGGAATTAACTTAGACATGCCAACCTCCTAATGTTGTCGGGTTACTCCAAATCCCCAGTGCTACCGGGGCCAAGAAATAAATAAGCTTTATTGAAGGCGATGAAGGCTACTATGCGACTAGGCGATGTCAATCCGCCTTTAGTCGCAAACTTTCAAATAAAAGGTTGTACAACCTAATCATACAGCGCGACTAGAGGCTGGCGTCTTCCGACTAATGATCAGGTGATACACGCTGATGTCAAATACAAAATGACGCCGGTTAATGCCAACCGACTCCCCGATGTGTTTTCTTCTGATTAAAAAGTTTGAAGTCAGAAATCGACTTTTTTCCAATTCCCCGAACCATGGATAATACGTATGCAGCTATATACGCGACGTCAAACCACTGTTAGCTGGAATCTTTGAAGGACAAGGTTGTACAACCCAGTGACCGAGATCGAATGAAGGGTTGGCAGGTGCCGGTTTAGGGGTCGGACAGCGAGCTCGCGCGCTCACGCTGACCGACCTGCAAACTCGCGAGTTCGACGCGGCCGCGCACTTGCAGCTTGCGGAAGATGTGGTTGAGGTGGGATTTGACGGTTTTGTCGCTGATGGAGAGTTTGGCAGCAACCTCCTTGTTGGTCTTCCCCTGCGTAACCAGATGGCAGATGTCGCGCTCTCGGCCCGTCAATAGCCAAGTTCTTCCATTGTGACGCTGTCCCCCAGCCTGGGCCTCGAAAAAAACCTGACTAAGAAGCCGTCGTGGCGCCCAGACCTCTCCATTCGATACGGCTTGGATCGCCTTTGCGACCGTCGCCGGCCCTTCGTCCTTCGACACACACCCCCATGCCCCCGCGCTGAGCGATCGCAGCACCACCTCGTCCGAGTAGGCATCGGTGCACAACAGCACCCGAAGTTGCGGATGGTCTTGGCGGAGCGTTGGGATGAGGTCGAACCCATCGCCATTGACGAGGGCGAGGAGGAGCACGTTTGGGGAGACCTTTCGTGGCAGGGCAAGCGCTTCCTGGACGGTGCCGGCCTGTCCAACAACACACAGCCCTTCCTCTTGTTCAAGCGCCTGTCTCGGCATGGGAACCTCCTTTTCCCGAACGTTGGGTTTCAAAAAGATTCTAGTGTGGGAAACCTTGCCATTTCGCGCACCCTGCACCAGACGCCCCAAGAATTCGGGGCAGGCGCAGAACAAACCTGGGAGAAAAGGCGAGATTACAACTATTCGCGGCAGCGACCATGGTGCGCCTCCGGTGTCATACGTTGGTCCGGTCTTCGCTTCGGCCATTCTTAGGCCGACCGCAACATCTTTAGATCCACACCGGGCGAAACACCCAGAAAGCGATCACTGGTCCTTCAGTGATCAGGACTTCTTTGTTTTTTTATACAGCCGCACCTTAGAGATAAAACCTTTATCGAGACGATTCATCTATGGATAGCTGACGAAGTAATAATCCATGGGCACGATATTGAGCACTGTGCCCCGCTTGCCGCCAACACGATCCGTAACCTGGGACGACGGAGGCCGCCGTCGCTCGTGCTCACCGCTAGGTTCTAATCACTGTCACTGTCATGGCCGTCGTCGTGCTTGGCGTTACACAACATCTGTCCTCGAATCTCCCCGCCCGGATTGGCCGGCGTGTGGACATTGATATAAACCAGCCCGTCACGCATGGCGAATGCCAACGCCGCGATATTATTGACCGGGCGCTTGGCCGTCGGCTCGCAGGCGGCGCCGTTGAAATCCTCGTTGAACAGCGGGCCGCGGGCGACCTGACCATCGAAACTGAGCGGCCCCGGATCGAACAGGCCGAAGGCAATGGGGCCATTCGCGCCCGGTCGTGCACAGTGAAAGTGAGCGCGATTGGCGTCGAGCGCGCCACGCACCCTCAGCAGCACGTCGACTTTCGTGAACGCCGCGTCGAACTTCGCCACGAGCCTCCCCGATGCATCCGTTTGCACGTTGGCGGTCTCTTGCGCACCGGAGAGCCTCGCCTCACACCTCAGGCCCGAAGCCGCATGCAGGGGACCGCTTGCGATTACCGCGGCCGCGGGTAGCAATATCCATATTAGGCGTTTGTGCATGACCAGGTACCTCCTGCGTGAATAGCGCCACACTGAACACGGCGCCTATTTATCGAGGCGGAGGTCTGTTTCATTCAGACCTTCCGCATAAATAGGACAGTCTCTACAACCCGCGTGAGCAGCAGTTCTGTCCCTGCTAAAACCAAGTATCTCAGTAAGGATTTTCTCCGTCAATTGTCCAAATGACTAACGGTTAGCCCCAGTGATCGGCGGTCAGACTGGCGTTTTTTTGGTGGTCCAACCATTAGCAAAACGCATGATGCGTCCCAATCATACCAAGGCACGGTATTGGGTTCCGGGGTTGGACTGATTCTGAAGAAGGCGGCAAGGTTGCAGCGGATTGACATCCAGGTTGTTGATTTCCTGATACTTTAGTAGTGGAACTGGCATGATCTCGAGGTTCAGGCTCGGATTCGCCCACAAAATCCCCACATGCCGTAAACCGAGAATTTTTGCCTAAATAAAACAAGGTCGCGGCTCAACGATTTGCGGCTATCCTTTGCTGGGCGGATCTACAAGCTCTAGCGCCCCAGAAAGTTGTCATCTCTAATTCGGGTACGGAGGCGCGGTAGGCGCCTTGCGAGCTTACCGAACCCAAGCACGACGGTAGAACCGCATCGCATGGTGCAGGGCAGTTTGGCGCTAGCTGATTATTTAGATGTCGACCACGCGTCTATTCAGATCGCCCATTTACCCTGTTTCGGCTCTAGCGTCAGCTCGCCGATCTTGCGGTATTGCATCCGATCGTCCAGTTCTTCCTTGCTGACCCTCAGGCGTTCCTCGTGCGCCCATAGTGGTCCCGAAGGTCTCCATCTTTTTGGCTCCAGCGACCACTCCAGGTGTAAGGCGGGTATGGGGCCGATCTCACTTCCGGCGGTGTTGAAGATATTGGTCTGCCTTTAAACAGGCTAGACTCTTCAAAACATTGATCGAATTACGATTAGTCGGCCAGGTACGGGCTCTAAAACTTGTGCCTTATAATTAGCTCAGCCGCACATAGGATTGTCAATCCTATGTTGCGTCCGAGAGACTTAGTAAGCTAGACGTACGGGGTGCAATCAGGGCGCGTTGCGAAGTGGAGCTGGCGCGCACACTTGGTGGTGCCCGTTTGTCGGATTACTGTTGATCTCTCATCAGAAAGGAGCATGATAAGCGTCCTTTCGTAAGAACAATCGGCGTCAACAAGGTTCGTTGCAAGGCCACCATGGAGGAGGCAGCTATGAAAAAGTCACCCCCTTAGGTTTAACAGGCCTTTTATCTTCGACGTGGTCACGGGTCAGGAGTTCGAGGCCGAGGATGACCATGGGGGTAATGATGAGGATGATACCGACTAACACAGTGTGCGGACATCTGATGTCATCTTGGTAAGTCGGTCTGCATCCAAAGACATTAATAGATGGAGGGGATACAAATGTATGCTTTTGAAAATAAGGGGCAGAAGTCCAACAGATGGTGTCTGACGACCTTTCTGCTTCCTATCATGACTCTATGCTTTTCAGGCATAGGGCAAAGCGCATTTGCTACTGAGGATCCGATCGTACCGATATCGGGTCTTAGCCCATACCCACCAGGGGTGGATTGTAATGTGACACCCCAAACAGGAACTGTTTGGCGTAACAGCGAGACGGAACCCTATATGGATGTGGATTTCGGCCGGCCTAACCGGATGGCTGCCATCGTCCACCAAGACCGTTGGAGCAATGGATCAGCGCAGAGTACAGCAACCTTCTATTCGGATGATGGGGGACTCACGTGGCATTTAAGCTTTACACCCATCACCCGTTGTTCGGGCGGGCTGCAAACAGGCCCTGAATCGTTCGATAGGGCATCGGACCCCTGGCTGACAGTGACTCCTGGAAAAGTTGGCGGGGATGACGATGATGATGGGGATGATGACGACGACGATAATAATAACGGAGCGATCTTTCACCAAATGAGTTTGATGACTGATAGATTGCCCCCAACTGGCGGCGCCCTGCGTAGTGCTTATTCTATGTTGCGCTCCACAGACGGTGGTAAAACATGGTCCGATCCTATCGTTGTGAGCAATCGCACAGAGCTCGAACCTGGAGCACCCTTCAACGATAAAAATTCGCTGACAGCGGACCCCTATAAAAGGAAGTTCATCTATGGAACCTGGCAGCTTTTGAAGGATGTATTGCCTACTGACAACAGTGCCATTCCTCTGCAATTCTTTTATAGCGACACCTTCTACGTCCGCAGCAGAAAAAAGGGGAAGAGCTGGGAGCCGGCCCGCGCCATCTATAAGATTCGTGATGATGTGGTGCTGTTGGCTGCTGCTGGGATTGATCCCAATGTGACACCCATCTTTGGGGCACAAAACATCGGCCACCAGATTGTGGTGTTACCCGATGGTCGATTGGTGAATGTATCGCAGGCAAGGTTCAGCATACCAGGACCAGACTTCTTAGAACGTACCATCATACGCTCATTCGACAAAGGGGATACGTGGGAGCAAACCGGAAAAATCATTCCTTCGACAACAATTGGGGGGTTTGTAGCTTTTGATGGTGAGTTGTTTGTCGCTTCTGGAGGAACCATAGCTAATACCGTCAGAGCTGCAGGCAGCATCCCCGATATCGCTGTCAACCGTACCAATGGCCATATGTATGTGGTTTGGCAAGATGTTGATCCCACCGGTTCATTCATTGGTGTCTTTATGACAATGTCCAGGGATGGTGGCGATACTTGGTCGGATCACATCACAGTGGGTGGGGGGGACCTGACTCCAGACGGATTTTTAAGTTTCGCACAACTACCAGCGGTCCATGTCGCGGATGATGGTACAGTCGGTGTACTTTTCTTTGATGATCGCAATGACATAGCTTGCCCAGATCTGAGCCTCAGCAATGACGTTAATCCGGAGTGCTTTACTGTTTTGCTAGATGGCAGCGTGAAAGCAGGTCCATTTAGTAATGATTGGTTTCTTAAGACCTATGATCCAGACCTCAATCCCATTGCAGAGCTGCGCGTCACACCAGAGTCTTTTGACCTGCGTCAAGCGCCTATTGCTAGAGGGTATTTCCCTGGCGATTATGTCAACTGCTCGTCAACAGACAATGACTTCGTATGTGCCTTTACTCGTACCAATAACCTTGGTTTACCTGTTAGGGGCAACCCACCAGACGATGTATTGGCATTTGAAGACGATAACCGCCAAGATATGGTCTTTGCACGCTTTCGTGGCGAATCGGTCTGCAACTTCGAACACACTCTAAGCAGTTACCAAACACAGTTGGCCGAAGCAGAAATTGATATACCGAAGAAAGAGAAGAAAAAGCGTTTGAAATTCCTCAAAGCAAGATTTAAAGCGGCCTGCGATGACGACGATGATGATAACGGCAACGAAGATGATGATTAATTCACCCGTATTTGTGAGAGCCTGGATATTGTCCAGGCTCTCATTGTGTTTTACAAAATCGTAGGAGGAATATGATGTCTATGAAATGCAGCAAATTCATTCCAAGAGCACTTGTCGTGTTAGGAATACTATTCGGAGTATTCCTGGTAAATCCGGCAAGTTATGCTGGGGGCGCAGTGGTACTGATGCCGGCAGAAGATAGAGATGTGCCGGAAGGGTCCCAGATCCCAGAGCAGAGGATCAAAGAGACTGAAAAGAAGGTGACAGAATACAAGGAGAAGATGAAGGGGAAGTATCCAGAACAACAGCAAGAACGGTTGCCACAGAACGAATTACCCGAGCCTAAGTCACTAAGGAATGGTAATTAGGTGATGGAATGTCCCAACAAGTCGTCCATCACGGTAGCGTCGCGTGACTCCAGGACGAGATAGCTGTTTTACCTATCCCGGCCTGGTTCAGCCGAGCGATCGCCTGGCCCTTTTCGTAATCCCGAAAATGAATAACACAATCGTCAATCAATAGCACAATGTCTAAGAGGTGGACAGCGAGATACCTATGACCCAAAGCCATCTTCGCGAGGACGCGACGCACCCCAGCCACTGTTGATCATGACCATGCCTACAATAATCACCGTCACGCCGATTGCCAAGCTAGCCGTCAGCGATTCGTCCAGAACAAGAACGCCTATTGCAACCGCGATCGCAGAGCGCAAATAGCTTTGGCTTGCGACTCCCATTGAGCCGATCGTTGTCACGAGTCGGAAGTAGATGAGCAGCGCGCCGGCAGTTGAAAACAGCGCTAAAGCGGCGGCAGCGATTGCCGACTGAAGGGATACGTCTAGACTCCAGGGCTCTTCAACAATGATCGCGAGAGGACATAAGAACACGGTTGCCCAAATCATTGTTCCAGTGGCCGTTGTTATGGCCGGTTGGTCACTAAAGCGTTTCCCATAGATTGCGGCAAAGGCATAAAGTAAGGCCCCGGCCAGTATCGCTAGCTGGGCAACGACCTGTTGGCCAAGCCCAGACAGCACGTCGATACCAAGAATCAGCAGGACCCCAAGTAGTCCGAGCATCGCGCCGATAAATTTCGCGAAGCCAACGTCCTCATGTCGGGTCCATAGCAAGGTTATAAAGAAAACAAAGATCGGCGAGGTCGAATTCAACACTCCTGCAAGTCCACTGTCGACGAACTGCTGTCCCCAGGCGAGCACCGTCCACGCCCCGATACTATTCAAAAAGGCCTGTAGCAATAGTGCCCGCCAGGTGTTCTTGCCCCGAGGGAATTGGTAGCCGCGTTGCCGAACGATAGCCGCAAGAATGGCAGCCGCAACTGTGACTCGGATGGCCATCAGGGTGATTGGCGTAATGGACTCGAGGGAGATTTTGATTAGCGGGTAGGAACCACCCCAAAGAACGGCGAGCAATACCAGCAAGCCGTACTCACTAACCCGAGATTGTTCGGATCTCACGATCACATTTTTTTATGTATTGGGACTATGGAGATATCCATGGACATCTCGGGATACCGTATGTCGAACGGCCGTTTATGCCGATCATTCATTTAGTTGTATCTAGTTGCCCTAAACTTTCGCCCGTGAACGGACAAACGGCAGTGGCACCACCGTAGCGCTCGCCGATGCCCAGTCAGCCGCGAGTTGTATCTGCGTGCCTGCCTGCGTCAACGCGATGGGCAGCATCGCGTAGCCGATGTATTTTTCGAGACGTAGCGAAGGAGCTCGGCTTCTAACCTCTCCGACCTGAGCACCGCTATCGTCGACCACGGGCCATCGTTCGGTTGCGATGTCGCGCGACGGATCGACGTCGATCTCAACCCCGACCAGTTTTCGATCGATGCCGTTGCGTTTAGCACGGATGAGCGCTTCCTTGCCGATGAAGTCCGCGGCTTTGTCGAGATGAACCAGGCGATCTAAGCCAACGTGAAACGGGTTATCGGCCCGGGTGATGTCGGCGCCGTAAGACATGATGCCCGCCTCAATGCGGCGGGGGCTCGAAGCGCCGGGCCCAATGTCGTAGGGCTTGCCCGCGGTCATGATCCTATCCCACAGCTGCTCGCCATAACGACGATCGCGGAGATAGATCTCGTAGCCGAACTCGCCCCCGTAGCCGGTTCGCGCCACCACCACGGGAATCCCGTCGAGCTCGGTCTCCCGCAGCCCATAGTAGGGCATGTCGGTCGTCCAACTGCCGAAAAGCGCCGCCATGACATCGCCGGATTTCGGGCCCTGAACCTGGAGTGGGGAAACATCCGGTTCGCAGATCTCTACGTCAAACTTTGAACCTACCGCAAGACCCTGCGCCCACAGCAGAATGTCGTTGTCCGCCAAGGACAACCAGTAGCAGTCCTCGCGCAACCGCAATACGACGGGATCATTTAAAATGCCACCGTCGGCGGCGGTCAAGACCACGTATTTGCATTGACCGACCTTAAGATCCGAGAGATCGCGCGGCGTCAGCATCTCGACGAAACGACTCGCATCCGGTCCCGTTATTTGCACTTGGCGCTCGACCGCGACATCCCACAGCGTCACGTTCTCGACCAGACGCCGGTCCATGTCCAGGGGATCGCCGTACTGCACCGGATAATACATGTGATTGTAGACCGAGTAGTGCGTGCAGCCGGCACGGCGCGAGGCCTCAAAGAAGGGTGACTTTCGGATCCGAAAACCAAACCTAAGCTTTGCTTCTGTAGCACTGTTCATGATGTTGTCCCATTTGGCCGGGTCATGTGGCTTTGGCGCCCATTCTCGACCATATTCACAAGCGTTGTCAGGTTCTCGACGGTGAGATCCGGAATCGCGCCGCTGCCATCGTCGGACCGTACTGATCGCCGGACCCAAATACTGCCCATACCGAGTTGCTGGGCCGTCGCCGGCTCGCATAACCCTTCCGCGACATGAACGACACGGTTTGCGCGTCAGTCGCTTGCGCAACACCACCCGGCCACGACTATCCGCGCCCAGTACATGGAAGACATGTTTTGCCAGATCGATGCTCAAGGTAGTAACCTTCATTCTTGGACCCTCCCTCTTTATCGACATGAATAGACTGCTTCATGCTGGCTCATTAGAAGCCGTTAAGAAAGAGGGCTGGGTCCATCCCATCAAATCTGGTACACCCAACGGTCCGACTATATTCTCAAGAACGCAATCAGTTATAGGCGGGTCTGTCAGACATGTGCTGCCAACTGTGTCGAAAAATGTGTCTAGGAACTATGAATACTCATCTTGTTATGCCGCCAATTGCCCGATATTGAAGATATAGTGCGCTCTTGACGTCGATCTCCGGCATTGATTACTGCTGAAACGAACTATCGTCTAACGGTTGTGCAGAATGCAGCGAGATTCTGGAGACAAATCGAGTATTATTTAAGTTATCCATCGGGGCTGACCTGTCGACCAAAGCACGTCGCTAGGCGACGATGGAAAGCCATCCCTAGGTAGGAATGAGACAGGAGGATCGAGCGATGGCGGAAAGAAGACATGATACGAGGCGCCCCGAAGGCACGTCCACCCAGAATCCCCGTTTCCCGCATGCCCCGCCGGCGTGGACGCGAGACGTCGCGCTCGAGCGCGCCAAAGAGGAGGACCTTGAGCTCGGAGATGATCACTGGGAAGCGTTACGCGCCCTGCAGGAGTACTTCGCCCGGCACGAGGAGAGCGCGGTTAACCTG
>JAOTYM010000124.1 GCA_029861845.1 Gammaproteobacteria bacterium
AGAACTGCAGGATAAGACAGGATTGTTGTGTGAGCTCCATTCCGCGAGCCCTCGTTATTGGTGCACTAGGAAGTACTCTTCAGGCAGTCACCACGATGTTGATACTTCTGATCGTGTATCGCGTGGCGTTTACCACTCTAGGGGTGGAAAGAATCGGCGTCTGGTCATTGCTTGTTGCAAGCTTTGTGGCAATACGCATGGGCGAATTTGGCATCGCGACCGCCATAACGCCGCGCGTTGCCCGTAGTATCGGTCTCGGCATCACGACAGAAGCGGCTCGTATTATCGAGACGGGCGTCGTGTTCGTTGCGACGGTGACATTTGCGCTCGGAGTGGTGAACTACCTGGTCGTGACTGCATTAATGCCCGGAATGCTCGATGACCATATGGCGCAAGAGGTAGGCACAGTTCTGCCGTGGCTTGTTGGCGCGACGTGGTTCGCAACTATCGCAAGTGTGGCCCATGGAGCACTCGACGGTTGCAAACTCGCCCACGTGCGAAGCATCGTGGGGATTGTTTCCAGTGTTGTCTATGGCATAACAGCAGTACTATCGGTTCCGATTTATGGACTGCTCGGACTTGCAGTGGCATCCGCACTTCAAGCAGTACTCTCGTTTGTTCTTGCGCAGGAGGTACTCCGTCGGACGCTTAAAACGTATCGACATATTCCACGCCATCTGGATATAAAACTCATCAGGGGGCTTATTAGATCAGGGTCGTGGCTGGCCGTGGCGCAAGTCACTAACCTATTATGGGCTCCTTTGGTGCGCATTCTGCTTGCTAAGTTCGGCGGTTACACGGCCGTCGGATTCTTTGAGATGGCAACTCAAGTCGTTGAAAAAATGCGCGGGATACTCATGGCTGCGAACCAAGTTGTCACTCCCTTCATGGCTGACGCGGCCGTCAGGGATCAGAAATTGGCGCGAAGCCTCTATGTGAACAGTGTTAGGGGAGTATGGTTTATTTCGTTCCCGATGTTTGGGTCTCTCGCGGTGCTAGCCCACGCAGTTTCGATGATATGGATTGGCTATGAGGAAACGATCTTTGTTATATGCTTAAATGTCATGGTTGCGGGTTGGCTTGCGAACACGTTAGCTGCGCCGAGCTATTTCGCACTTATCAGTCGGGACCGTGCCCAGTGGCTCTTAGGTGGAGCGATATTAACACTTGGTGCAACAGCTGCCTTGGGGTACTACGCGGGGGCAGCGTTGGGATGGGTCGGTGTAGTTAGTGGAACGGCGGTAGGGTTGGCGATCGGCAGCCTTGTGTTTCCGATTGCATATCACTCACTTGAGGAACTGTCGATCCGACACACGTTGACACGCCATGATTTTGGAGTTGGGCTCGCCACGGTAGGTGGGATCGTGGCTGCGCACTTTATATGGTCGACCGCCGGCGAAGCACTAGACCCCTTTGTTCGTGAACTCCTTGTGATCGCCACGTTCGGTGGAATGGTTTTGATCCCACTTTGGCGTAATCCGACCCGTGGCCAGCTCGCAAGCCGGATGGCAACGATGTTTTTTGCCAGGCCGTAAGATCAGGCGGGCTATCGTAATGGCGATTCGCGCGGAGATGATTTCCTGGGCATGGATACTTGCGGCGCCCTTGCGTTGGTACATTCGGCATTTTCCGATCAATCGTGGGAAAGGATATATCGTTCGCTACCTTCTCATGCCCTTATTGCCAGGTGACGGTACATTCGTCGCAACCGTGGACGAGACAGTTCGGATCCGTCTTCGATATCGTGAATCACTGGGGGCTTCGGTCCTCTGTTTGGGCGGGTTCGAGGAAGCAGAATTGGAGTGCATGATGAAAGCAGCGAGGCCTGGCGATGTGGTATGTGACGTTGGTGCCAATGTGGGGTTTTACACGGTCGCGCTTGCGCATGCTGTTGGGCCTAGGGGTCGCGTTTTTGCGTTTGAGCCACTGAGCGAAAACGTCGAAAGGCTTGAAGAAAATATTAAACTGAACGGGTTTCGAAACGTAACTGTTCATGGATGCGCGCTTGGAGAGCGGGACGGTATAGCAACATTTTGCACCGCGGAGGATGGGGCCTACGGGGGAACAGCAGTTACTCCGCGTCGAGGCGTGGTCGGTCGTTCCATCTGCACCCCCAGCACACTGGTTCATGCCATCACCGAAACGAAGGTCCCCATACGTAAGCTTGATTCGGTGTGGAATGAGTCGGGCCGCCCTCGAATAAGAGCCATCAAGATTGACGTGGAAGGCGCCGAGACGAGCGCGCTCCTAGGCGCGCGTCAGGTGCTAAATGCATCCAAACCGCTTCTCTTGGTTGAGGTCGATACGCACGCAGCTCGCGATAGGCTCTCTGCGATGCTTACACCACTCGGGTACCGGCTAATTAAGCCACGTGGTTTCGCGCCATGGAACTGGGTCTTCGCTGCTTGACGCCCGAGACCGCGGAGACAGACGCGCATAGCGCATTATCGACGAAAGAACGAATGCGTATCTCGGTCGTGACAATCAGTTTCAATCAGGCGCCGTACCTGAATGCAGCCATTGAGTCTGTGCTCGGGCAAAACTTCGAGGGGCTCGAGTATATTGTTGTCGACGCGGGGTCTACGGATGGTAGTCGGGGCATTATAAGGCGCTACGGGAATAGGATTTCAAAGACGATATTTGAATCGGACACGGGGCCAGCAGACGGTTTGAACAAGGGGTTTTCCCATGCGACCGGGGACATTTTCTTTTACCTTAACGCAGATGACGTCGTACTACCCGGTGCCTTCCGTACCATTGCTAGCTACTTCGACAAACGCCCAGAGATAGATGTGATCTACGGTCACGGTTTACAGTTGGACGCCGAAGGGTGTCCCGTAAGAAGGCTTTACAGTACCCGCTGGGGACTGCGCGCATATGGTTTTGGAGAGTGCAATGTCGTGCAGCAAGCAACATATTTCCGAAGTGCCGCTTTCAAGGCGATCGGCGGATTCAATGAGAATAACCGTACATGCTGGGACGGCGAATTGCTCGTGGACATGGCTTTGGCACGCGGCTCTTTTTTGCGGGTATCAGAGTACCTAGGAGGCTTTCGTATCCACCAAGGGTCGATATCGGGGGGTGGCCAGCTCGAGGCGGAATACGCACGAGACTCCACACGGTTGGCTGAAAAGGCGCTCGGAAGAGCGGCTGGACGATCTGACGCTTTTTGGAGAGGTCTATACCGTGGCGTAAGAATACTTTGCCATCCGGTTGTAATGGCTAACAAGCTTATGAGTCGCTCCATTAGAAATGAATAGGACCACCCTGCCGAACTCCCGGGAGGGTCGGATCGTTTGGGTCGGCAGTTATCCAGCGCATTACGTCCGGGCTTTCCATTGCAAGATTGAGAGCGACTTTCCGGGAAAGCTCGCTTTTGTCTACATAACCAGCCGACAATCCGAATTTCAACGCAGCGCCGAGCAGGGAGACTTGCCCTCAGACCCAGCGGTCGTTCCGTCAAAATCAATCTTGGGCATCCCGAAGCTGATGAGTCGCCTTAACCCTCGCGCCCTAATGGTAGCCGGTCATTTTCCTCGCAGCCTTGTGGTCGCGGCATTGTGGGGTTTCGCGAGGCGCTGTCCTGCGCTTTATTGGTCTGATACGAATCTTATGGATATTAGAAAGCGCGGGTTCCTTATGGCGGTTGTCCGAAGGTTCGTGTTGCGACCATTCCTCAGAAAAATGCATTGGCTACTTTACATCGGGACAAGAAATCGAGATTTTTACCACTGGGTATGCGGACGCGACCTAGCGACCCACAAGCTGCGATTCCTACCTTACCCTCATGACAGTGCACTTTTCGAGCGATGTTCCGCGCGCAAGCGTAGTGCAACCGGCGTGTGCGAGTTCTTATACCTTGGACGCTTGGCATCAGAGAAATGTGTGACGCACTTGGTCGAGCTGTTCGCAGGTCTTTCGACCGCTGCCAGGGCGAAGGCACGTTTGACCATCGCTGGCGACGGTACAGAACGACAGCGACTTGAAAGGCTGATACAACGTCGTGATCTTGCTGGTGACGTCCGTTTTCTCGGGCCGGTACCGCCCAGTCAGGTTCCCGAGATCATGAGTCAAGCAGATGTTTTCGTTTTGCCATCAAACCACGAACCTTGGGGACTCGTAGTTAATGAGGTCTTATCGTCCGCAGTGCCCGTAATCGTTCCTTCGTGGGTCGGAGCAGCAAGTGATTTGGTCGTCACCGGACAAACAGGAATACAGACCAAAGACAACAGTCCCGAGGCGCTAAAAGAGGCCATGCTACAGCTTATCGATAGAGCGGATCTACGGCATCGATTAGGGCAGAATGGGCAAAAGCTGGTCCGAGCGGGCGGTTTCGATATCAGCAGCGCAGAACGAGCGTTTGCCAAAATCCTTGACGCGCTGGATATGGCTGAATCGTGTTAGCGCTGGCCGTTCTAATCACACTTGGGGCGATTTTTTTCTGGTTGAGCTTTCAAAGGGCGCGACTCGTTCTGTATGCGGTTGTCTTCCTGGCTCCGTGGCAGGGATTGGACGTCGATGTCGGTTTGCGTATTACCGCGTATCTGGCGATATTAGCGCCGCTCGCGGTGGTTACATTATTGTGGGTACTGGAGAGGGGTGCGCTAGCGTCTCAGTCTACTAGAGCGTCTGAATATTTTTTTCTTTTCATAGCGTACGCAGTGATATGGTCGTTATTCCAGCTGCCTTTCCTGCCCCATGCAGAGGTTGCTGGCGGAGAGCTGAGATCGCCAAGGCTTCGAGCCGTGATGCAGATCCCAATGTTTCTCTTGACTATAAGCCCCGCATTACTAGTCCCGCATTTGCTACGGCAGCCCTTTCAATTGGTTACCGCCGCAAGAGTGTACCTCTGGTCATCTGCTGTTTTAGCAGCGCTCGGTTGGGTGCAACTGGTCACTTGGTATTCGACAGGATGGAATCCGATACCAATCGGATTGGTTAATTCTCTATTGGGCGGCATGGGAGAGGGAACGCGGGAAGGATCATTTGAATTTGAATCGATATTTTATCGGATGAATTCCTTTGCCGGGGAGCCCAAGAATCTTGGTGCTGCTTTAGCTGTCGCAATGCTATTCATCCAAGTTTTTTGGGACAACGGCGGGCCACGAACAGCGAGAACGCGTTTGCTGTGGCTGTTTCTCGCGGTTTCTGGGCTCGCAACATTTTCGACCACAGCAATTTACCTTTGGATCATAGGGACCGTGGCATTGGCGATTCTCAAGCTCACTAGGGCTTTGCGGGGGCGTCACGGTTGGAGGCGCGCTCTGCTCGGAAGTGCAGTCAGCCTGACACTCATTACAGCGGGTGTGGTGACAGTGATGACATACAGCAGTGCCTCCCCAGAAGATGCATCGTTAATTGGATTGCTCCATGAGCGCACCATAGGAAGAGAGGCAGCCATTATCGAAGACTTCGACCACGCTGTCTTGCAGTTCCTTGCCGATGAGCCCATGCAAGCGGTCCTTGGGGTGGGTATGGGTAACGTCCATCTTTATGCCGACCCGTACTTGGCACCGGTGGTGGCTGTCTTCGCGGGAGGAACTAGCTTCGTCGCGAAGAGCGGCTATCTGCGCACGATCTCGGAATTAGGCATTCTTGGGATGCTTCTTTGGTTCGCTTGGGTAGGGCGCCAGATCAAGGAGGCAACAAAGGCTTCCCGATTAGAGTATATGCAGAAAGACGTCTCACAGTCGTCCACGATCCCCAATGCTGGTGTGATGATGGTTCTTCTTTTTCTCGGCTCGGGGATGGTGGTGTCCCAATTCTACTTTGTGATTGGTGCCTGTGCGGCATTGGCGAACGTCTGGGCGTATCCGTATCACGCGCGCATCGTGCAATTGAAGTCCTGAACGCCGATGAAAATCCTACACGTTATCCCGGCATTCTATCCGGCCACCTACTGGGGCGGGCCGGTTTTTGCCGTGCATGGCTTATGTAACGCGCTAGCTGCAATACCGGGGGTGGAGCTTAGGGTTCTAACAACGGATACGGCGGGCCCGCAACTCTCTAAGCGCGTGAAAATCAGCGAGTTTCCCACGCGCTACCCATGTGGTTACGACGTCTTCTTCACGCGTCGCGTGCTGCGAAGTGAAATCGCACCGGGCATACTGTGGCGCCTTTGGCCGATGATCCGCTGGGCGGATGTGATTCACCTCACTGGTATCTATTCTTTCCCTACGATACCAACGTTGCTCGCGTGTCGCATGTTGAGAAAACCTTTGGTGTGGTCGCCACGTGGAGCGCTGCAGGCGACAGAAGAATGGAAGGGGGCGAAAAAGCGACCACTCAAGAAGATCTGGGAGAAAATTTGCAGCGCGGTGATGCCGGACCGATGTGTCTTGCATGTGACATCGGAGATAGAACGCGCAACGAGCCTGGCGCGGTTGCCAAATGCGGTAGCTGCGGTAATTCCGAATGGTACTGATCTCCCAGAGTCGCTACCGGCGCGTCGATGGCGACCAGACGGAGCGCTGCGTCTACTCTTTTTGGGACGGCTTGATCCTAACAAGGGAATCGAAAATTTACTTGAAGCGCTGGGCCAAATTGACGACGACGCTGTGAGGCTTGATGTATACGGTACCGGTGACTCACGATACTCGGGGATGCTTGTCAGTTTAGCACATCAATTGGGCCTCGAAGGTCGAGCGCAATTTCACGGACGTGTTGAGGCTGAAGAAAAGACAAAAGTGTTCCTGGCAGCGGATTTATGTGTTATGCCTTCGTATAGCGAAAATTTTGGAATGGTTGTCGTAGAAGCGCTCGCCCACGGTGTGCCCGTTATTGCCAGCACGCGGACTCCATGGGCCATGTTGGAGGAAAAAGGATGTGGTTGGTGGGTGGAAAACTCACCCGAGGTATTAGCGCGAGCGGTTCAAAGCGCAAGAGGGATGAACTTGTGTGAGATGGGAAAACGCGGTCGGGAGTGGGTTTGTGCAGAAATGAACTGGAAGGTAATCGCGAACGATATGCTTACAGTTTATGGTCGTCTGGTTCAAGCACAGCCGTGACCTATAGCGGTGTCGGAAAATGCTCGATTTGTGGTGGAGAGCACGTGTCAGTCATCCCTACGCCATGCCGCTATTTTCCGCTGGCGATTTGCGCAAGCTGTGGGCACGCATCAGCAGATCGAGACAATCGAGTGGCTGATCATGACGACAAAGTACAGCTGGAATTTTTCGGTGCTGATTTTGTCCACACGTCTGGACCATTCTTGACGCTGTATGAAGCAATTGCAGCAAGGCGCATCTACAAGGCACTACGGCTAAAGGGAAGCAGCCGAATCTTAGAGATTGGTCCTGGGCGTGGTGCCTTAATGGCGTATCTTGCGGCACGGGGACATGAGGTAACGGGCCTTGACATATCACCCGTCATCGCTCAGACGATTCTCGAAAAGAATGGCTTGACTGTCCTAACGGAGAGTTTGAGTGCGCATTTGAAACGATCAAACAGGGAACGCTACGATGTCGTCATCATGTGCCATGTCCTTGAGCACTTTGTTGAACCCACGAATATTGCCGAACAAGTTTTCTCACTGCTTAAGCCCGGTGGGAAGTTATATGTCGCAGTGCCAAATATGGACTCGTGGCACAGCCGTTGGGCGGAGTGGCCGGGATATGCGCTTTACCATTGGCAGTACTTTACGCGCCGGTCGCTAGCGCGATGGGGTGAACAAGCAGGATTAAGAATCGACTATCTCGGAACCTATGAAAGTCTAAGCGGATGGGCGAATACCTTGGGACGCTCAGTGCTGCATTACCGTCGGCAAGTAGCCAATGTTGAGAGGTCAGCACGAGCTGTTGCGGGCTGGAAACGGCATGTCTTAGAGGCAGCGCGTTTAGGACTCGGAGCCGTTCTTTCGCCGATCCGCTGGGCTCAGGCGTGGGCGGGAAGGGGTGAGGAGCTTGTGTTGATTGGGACAAAGCGGTAAATGAAGGTCTGTATCGTCTCCTCCTGTGGTGGGCACCTCACCGAGGTGCGTCGACTTATGCCAGCATACGGTCATTTTGATCATTTCTATGTCCTCGACGACACAGCCATTCTGCCGCGTGACATGGTGAGTAGGACATACTTCATTACACGTTTCAAGCGCGACCCCGTCAGGATTGTGTTGAACGTTTGGGAGGCATTTCGGATCCTGAGGAAGGAACGCCCGCAGGTGATTTTGAGCACCGGCGCGGGTGGGGTCGTGCCGTTTGCGATCGTGGGGCGGCTATTGTTTCGCGTGCGCATTATCTACGTCGAGACACTTGCGCGGCCTGTCGCGCCGTCCATGACAGGACGGGTCATGTATTACTTGGCGCATCGCTTTTTTTATCAGTGGGAGACCTTAAGAGCATACTTCCCAAAGGGTGAATACGGAGGTCCTTTGTTTTGAGTACCTTTGTTGTTGTTGGTAACTCGCATCGGCCTTTCCATCGACTGCTCGATGCGGTCGTAAGCTTGAAAGACATCTTGCCAAAACCCATTGTCGTTCAGTACGGGCATACGCCTTTCCGTACCCCAGCCATCGAGGCCGTGGACTTTCTTGGTATGGAACAGTTCATCGACCGCCTGAAGGGGGCGCGGCTACTGATTCTGCATGCTGGGGTAGGGACAGTGCTCCAGGCTGTTGAGGCGGGCCAGGTGCCAGTGGTAATGCCGCGACGGCGCGCATTTGGTGAGCACGTAGACGATCACCAGGTAGATTACGCACAGGCAATGGAACGGGCGGGTCTCGTCATCGTGGCCCATACTTGCGAAGACCTTCACGCCGCCATTCGGAGTGCGTCCAATCGAACGGTAAAACCAGTCTCGCGATCGCCTGAGCCTCAATTGGTCGCCCTCGTGAGGGAGGCTTTGCACGAAGTCGCGGTAAGCGCGTGAGCACGAACCGCGGAGACCCATGCCTCTATGCCGATCAGCCTGCCTGTGGCGTTTCGATGCCTGTCCTAGCATGACATTTCCGTCTGACGATTCTCGAATTTTGACGAAAGTGCCAACATTGTTTTCCGGTCCAATGGTTTTGTTACCTCTAAGGTGACGTGACAAACGTTGAATCAGCATGTTATGAGAACGCGCCGGGGCTACTAATTGCTGTACGGACGACAATCCGGGCACGGGCCTGAAGTCGAGGGTAGTGGCGGGTGGCAGATACGATCGCATTGGAGTACTGAGACCAGATGAACAATTTTCTTAAACTGACTCGGATACTACGTGTGCTGCAGTACGGGACCGCTTTGCTACGCTATAGATTGCCAGCCGGAATTGAACATGAGCCCGTGCTAAGACTGCGAAAGTACAAGACTATTGTGGACGTCGGCGCCAATCGGGGACAGTTCACGCTGGTTGCGAGGCATTGTTGTCCTTGTGCACGTATCATAGCCTTTGAGCCCCTTCGTAGGCCGGCTGAGAGATTTCGCGCAATTTATAAGAATGACAATGGCATCGCGCTACATCAGGTGGCGATCGGTGCGGCGACTCGAGTTGTCCGAATGAATGTATGTGCTCC
>JAOTYM010000041.1 GCA_029861845.1 Gammaproteobacteria bacterium
CGCGTATACAGGAGGCGTTTCGCAAAAACGGCGTTGAATTCGCCCACCGCCGCGTCATGGTGGACCTGCCACCTGATGTTGATGTGCACAGCCCGCAGGGTAAGGCCATCGCCGATGCCGCCGCCGCGAGCCTAACCAATCCCACCGAGCCGCCGGCTGGCGGCAAAGCACCCGCTTAAGCCCTCATAAACAAGGCCCTTAAGCGAGTATAAGCCTACCCTTGATACGCTTTAGGCATGCGAGTACCCTAATCAGGCGAAGCGCTTCTCTGGGGGCTCTCGCCAAAGAAGGGCTAATAAGTTCAAAAGGGGGTGGGGTTCATGCGTACTAAGAGGTCGAATCAGGATCCCTGCAGTAGCATCGATATCCTTTACGGCGCAAAAACCACAGTCACTGGAGACACCACTTTCCATGGCGGGCTGCGAGTCGATGGTCAGGTAAAGGGTGATATCACGGCGGAAGGCGAAGAGGACGGCACCCTCGTCTTGAGCGAACATGCCGAGGTGGTCGGAAATGTCACAGTGGCCCACCTGACGGTGGCGGGCAAACTGAGGGGCACCGTGTATTGCTCCCAGCGTATCGAGCTTTTGTCTACCGCCGATGTCAGCGGCGAACTGCACTATAAGAAAATCGACATTGCGCCAGGGGCAAGCGTAACCGCTAATCTCGTTTGCGAAAATAAGGAAGAGGCTGACAAGGGCGCGGTTACCAAATTAAAGGCACTCTGAATTCTTAAGACGAGGGCCTGGCAATCAGGCCGATCTAAGAACGCATTCGTTCACCGGCCGGATCATAGAGCGGCTCGGCAACGATTGTTGCTGGCTTCATTTTACCAAGTAGTTCGATCTCGAACGCCTCACCATCTTCTGCCAACTCGGCCGGTACATAGCCCAACGCCACACTCTTCTGTACGTGATGGGCGAAACCGCCAGAAGTGACATAACCTACGCACTCACCGTTGTGAAAGACCGCTTCATCGTGTGTTACATCGATATCGTCTGTTTCCATTACCATTGTAACCAGCCTCTTAGCGGGCCCCTTGTCCCGCTGAGCAATTACAGCTTCTTTACCAATAAAATCTGCTTGTTTGTCGAAATGAATAAAGGCGTCGAGGCCCGATTCAACTGCCGTAAAGTCGGGGCGGAAATCTAAGGTCCAAACACCCCATCCCTTTTCCAGGCGCAACGACAGCAACGTGCGCGCGCCGTACAGTTTCAACCCAAGATCCCTGCCTGCCTTCTCGATTTGTTCGAATAGCTTCAGTTGATATTGGGGTGCACAATACATCTCAAAGCCAAGCTCCCCGGAAAACGAGATACGCGCGAGCATCACCGGCACCCCACCCACCGCGGTGCGGCGAATGTCGCGAAACTTCAACGCCGGCGCCGACACGTCATCGCGCGTGATGCGTGCCAATAACTCACGTGCGTGTGGCCCGGAGATCGCTATGCCGTGGAGTTCATCGGAGCGGTTGCGATAACTAACGCCGCTGGCGGGCATGTGCATGTCGAACCAACGTCGGTGCATTTCCTGCGCCGCCCCCGACCCGAATACATAAAACGTTTCGTCATCGAGACGCGCGACCGTCAGATCCCCGTAGAGCTTACCCTTTGGTGTCAACATCGGCGCCAAACTTAGACGGCCGATCTTGGGTAATCGTCCGGCCAGGATACGATCAAGAAACACCTCGGCGCCTGGCCCCTTGAACTCGTGGTTGGCAAAGTTGGCGATCTCGACGGCACCGACCGCGGTGCGCACGGCGCGCACTTCATCGGCGACGTATTCGAACGCATTGGAACGGCGAAACGTTGGTGTTTCATGTGCGTTCTCGGGTTTATCGGCAAACCAAAGCACGTGTTCAAGTCCAAAACCAGCGCCCATGACGGCACCACGGGTAACGAGACGATCGTAGAGTGCCGTTGTCTTCTGACGACGGCCGGCTGGTAACTCTTCATTCGGATACGTCAGCATGAAGCGGCGTGTGTAGTTTTCTGCCGACTTGGTGGTGCCATAATCATGGGTGGCGAACTCGCCGAAGCGAGCAATATCCATGGCCCACACGTCGATCGATGGCTCACCCTCAATCATCCATTCGGCTAAGCACAAACCCACGCCGCCGGCTTGGCAAAACCCCGCCATAACAGCAACTGCCGCCCAATAGTTCTTCATGCCCGGGACCGGCCCGATCATGGGATTGCCGTCTGGACCAAAGGTAAAAGGACCATTGATGACGTTCTTGATACCGGCGCGACCGAGGGCCGGGATGCGCTCGAAGGCGAGCTCTAGCCGATCGCTGATGCGATCGAGATCGGGTGGCAGCAACTCATGACCGAAGTCGAGCGGTGTGCCTTCCACCTTCCAGGGTGTCGACGTGGGTTCGTAGGTACCGAGCAACAGGCCTTTCTGCTCTTGACGAAAATAGAGATTGCTTTCGTAGTCGATGCCGCAAGGTAACTCTTTGCCATGCGCCTCGATCTCGGGAATTGTCTCGGTAATTAAATAATGATGCTCCATCGGTTGTACGGGCAGATCGATACCGGCGAGATGACCGACCTCACGCGCCCACAGGCCAGCTGCGTTAACGATTAGCTCGGCGTTAATGGTTCCGTTCGGCGTCACCACGTCCCAACTACCGTCTCCCCGTTGGGTGGTTTCGATCACCGGTGTGTTGCGATGATACTGAGCACCATAGTGGCGCGCCGATTTGGCATAGGCGTGAGTCACACTCGATGGGTCGATATAGCCATCGATAGGATCCCACAGGGCGCCAAGGTATTTCGAGGGATCGATAAGCGGATGCATCTCGGCCACTTCCTTTAGCGAGATGAACTCTTGATCGAGTCCCATGTAGCGCGCTTTCGAACGTTCTTGTTTCAGATAATCCAAGCGTTCAGGCGTAGACGCCAAATAAAAGCCGCCAGTAGGGTGATGACCGACGGATTGTCCGGACAGCTCTTCCAATTCCTTATAGAGATTGATCGTATAGCCCTGCAGGCGCGAGATGTTTGGATCGGAACTAATCGTGTGGATCTGTCCGGCCGCATGCCACGATGAACCCGATGTCAGTTCGGAACGCTCGAGAAGTACGACGTCCTTCCAGCCGTGTTTTGCCAGGTGAAACAAGATTGAACAGCCGACAACACCGCCGCCGATGACTACAACTTTTGCGTGAGTTTGCATAACCTTCCCCTCCCCCCTCCTACAAGCGAAGGGGAAATAGCAAGACAACACCCCCGCTGGTTTATTACACCTTCGTTGATATCCATTGCTCTCCCCACTCGTGGGGAGAGAGCCAGGGCGGGGTTGACAGGCGAACGACCGCCGTTAGTCCCGCAACCTGCTAGCGTAGGTAAACAAGTATTATCGAGTACGGATTTTGGATATTCAATCAGTCATTTAGCCCACTTCTGCTTTCACCAGAAATGGTAATGTCCCTATTTTCCGTTTGCAGCATCGGCTTTTGGTATGTGCGCGTTACGTTTGGCATCACTTAAGAATTTCCTTATAGTGTTTAAGGGGTTGCCCAACAAAACCGGTTTAATCCAACGACATGAACCCGACGACATCGAGGCACCACTTGGTCTGGGCAGTTGTTCTTACGGTCGTCACCGCGCTATTACTGGGCTTTGTCTTGGTCGGCGGGCTCGCGAAAGGCGCGCAATGGTATCAATGGTGGCCCCACCTCTCGATGTCGAAAATCGAGCAATTCATTGCCGCCGCCGGCTACTGGGGGGTGGCCGCTGCCATCGGCCTCATGGTGCTACACTCGTTCGTCCCATTTCCGGCCGAGTTCGTGGCCATTGCCAATGGCATGATCTATGGGCCAATTTGGGGTACCGTGATTACCTGGGTGGGTGCGATGCTGGGCGCCTTCGCTGCATTCGGGCTCGCACGTTGGCTGGGACGACCGCTGGTTCACAGGCTACTGGCAGAAAGGAATTTGCAACACGTGGACGATTGGGTGGCCAATTACGGCGCCGGCTCATTGTTCTTTAGCCGTTTCATACCGGTCATCGCGTTCAATCTGATCAACTATGCGGCCGCTCTCACTAAGATATCATGGTGGACCTTCGCCTGGATGACCGGTCTGGGGATCATGCCCCTGACTACCCTCATGGTCGTAATGGGCGATCAAATCGAGCATCTACCTTGGCAAACGTGGTTACTCCTACTGGGCGCGGGACTCATATTGTGGGTAGTGGTGCACCGTCTCCAGCGATCACAGCCACGCAATGACAAAGCGCTATAGGGCACGCCGTTTAGCGGGCGCGATATACACCTAAGCTGGGGTTCCAGCCTTCGAGTGCCGAGATTTCGCCGGGCAGCGACTCCCGTCGCCCGATAACGATGGCACCCCCCAGCGCCAGCCTCGGTAGCATCTTTGACAGCACCTCCCGTTGCAGCGCCGGCTCGAAGTAAGTGAACGCGAGGTTGCGGCAGAGGATCAGCCGAAACGGTCCCACCGGCATTTCTTTCCGGATATCTTGCCGAAAGAAGTGAACACCCTGCCGGAAGCGCTCACGAATCGAATAGGCGTCGCCAACCCGCTCGAACGCCATGGAGATCCATGACGGCGGTAGGTCTCTCAGGCTGCTGGCCGGGTAACACCCGCTTTCTGCCCGCTGCAGCAAGTGCGGGTCGGCATCAGTCGCCACCACGTCCAAGCCGATGGGCGCGCGGTCCGGCAGCTGCGGGCAGACGCCGAGCTTATATAGGATCGACAGCGTATAGGGTTCTTCGCCGGAGGCACAGCCGGCGCTCCAGCAGTGGAGCACACTTTGTCCCGAAGCCAGTGCGCTTTGCGCAAGCTCCGGGAGGACGGTCTTGGTCAGGAAATCAAAGACACGCTGATCGCGGCAAAACCGGGAGATGGAAATCCGGCAGAGAGAATCCAACACCTGCCATTCTCCTCGATGCGAGCTCAGGTACGATGAGTAGCTAGCGATGCTCGGGAGACCTAGCTCCTTCAAGCGTCGGTCGATCCGCTTGCAGACCTGGCGACGTACTTTGCGAAAACCCGCCCAACGCATTCGCAGCTGCGGGCAAACCGACTGGAGAAACTGCACGCAGTCTGCGTCTTTCATCGGGACCAAGGGCCGTTGGTTAGAAGGCTAACGTCAGATCAGGCTAGACTCCCTGTTTTGTTTATGTCGTGCAGCTACGGCTGTAACCGCGCTATCTTCCACTTGTCTTCGCTCTCACGCGTGTAGAGCAAACGATCGTGAAGGCGGTCGGGTTGGCCTTGCCAAAACTCCATCTCCACCGGCATAACCCGGTACCCGCCCCAAAATGACGGTACCGGCACTTCGCGGTTCGCAAACTTTCGTTTCATCTCATCAAACTTTGCTGCCAGCAGTGATCGCGAGGAAATCACCTGACTTTGCACGGAGACCCACGCGCCGATTTGGCTGCCACGAGGGCGCGTGAGGAAATATCGCATGACTTCTTGGGTCTGTAACTTCCCGGCCGTACCTCTTATTACCACCTGGCGACCGAAGACACTCCAGAGAAACATCAATGCGACGTTGGCGTTAGTGGCGATGTGTTCTGCCTTTGCGCTCGCAAGATTTGTAAAAAAAACAAATCCGCGTTCGTCAAAATACTTGAGTAATACTGTTCGCAGCGCCGGCCGGTTTTCGGCGTCAACCGTGGCCAGGCTCGCGGCATTGGGTTCCAATATGTCCGAATCACACGCCTGTTGGAACCAAGCCTGGAATTGCTGAAACGGATCGGCCGGCATGTTCTGCCGCTTCAACGGCGCAAACTTATACTCTTGCCGGAGTTTAGAGATGTCCATACCGACGTCATGTTTGGACTGTTGCTGATTCATTTGCGGGTCACTCATTACTCAGAACGTGGGGGTGATCGTAGAAGGATTCGACACAGATTCTCAGCCCCCTCTCATCGAATCACCCAACGGCGGCGGAATCAAGACGAAATTGCCGAAATGTTTCTTCTCGAGAAACTCGCGCTGCGCGTCCGCAATCCGTTCGAGCGGAAACGTCCTCGCCACCAGTGGCCGCAACTCGCCGCGCTCGATGTAGGAAATAAGGTTTGGAAAAACCGGCTCGTCCCACGCGGTGCAGCCGATCAGCGTCAAGTCTTTTAGATAAAACGTGCGCATGTCGAAGGTTACAAGTGGGCCGGCGATCGCCCCCGAGGATACATACCTACCGCCGCGCTTCAGCCCCTTGAGCAAGTCACCAAAGGCCGGTCCCGCCACGTTGTCAACGATGACATCCACAGCCTTCTCGCCGAGACTGGCAACGATATCGTCACCACGTGCAATGACACGATCTGCGCCAATGGACCGCACTTGTTCCATCTTCGCCTTCCCGGCGATCGCAGTTACGGTGGCACCACGCCGTTTCACCAGTTGCACCACGGCCGAACCGACACCGCCGGATGCGCCGGTAACCAACACGTGCTCGCCGTCAGATACCTTGGCGCGATGCACCATGTTTTCCGCCGTCCCGTAGGCGCAGGGAATGGTGGCAAGTTCGACATCGCTCCAATCACAGCTCACTGGGTAAACCTCGCCGGCGGGTAGCTTCACGAATTGGGCAAATGCGCCATCGAAATCGGACGCCATCCAGATATTCTCCATGGACTCAAACCCGGACGGGCGCATGCATGGCCGTACTAATACGCGCGAACCGACAGTGCTTTCGTCTCCGCCAGGGGCAACGGCAACCACGCGGCCACAACAATCTGTGCCCTGGATGAATGGAAATGGCGTCGCCTCACTCCATCCCCCGTCTGCCTTCGCTGTCGCTTTCTGTGCCTGCGCCGCTACCGCCTGCTCCGTACCGGTGGTGACAGTGGCAGAGTACCAGCCAAGGCGGGTGTTGATTTCAGTGTTATTAACGCCCGCGGCAAGGACTTGCAGCAGCACCTCGCCCGACGCAAGTGTCGGCACCGGGATGTCGCGGTACTCGAGCTTGTCGTAGCCGCCGTTGCCGGTGGTGACGACCGCC
This sequence comes from Gammaproteobacteria bacterium, assembly GCA_029861845.1. Classification (GTDB taxonomy): domain Bacteria; phylum Pseudomonadota; class Gammaproteobacteria; order Acidiferrobacterales; family SPGG2; genus SPGG2. The sequence continues at coordinate 6,978 of JAOTYM010000041.1, forward strand.
TTCATGGTTGCCTTACAGCCGGTTGTATCGAATCGATCGATGGCCATGCGCTTTCTGCTACGACGCCATAGTTGTCGCGGTAGAAATTACTGGCACGTGACACTCAGTCATAGAGAAGCGCTCTCGCCCGACCGGCGTCGTAGGCCTCCGTTCCCGTGCTGGCGATCTCTGTCACGGTCTCGAGGTCTTCGCCTTCATCGATCGCTTCGCGAACCGCCGCGTTACCTGTTAACAAATCGAGCGCGGGCACGTCGTTGCGAAACTCGTAGGCGTCGGTGCGCCACGCCAGATCATCGGGCCACAGCTTTCGCACCGCGACCAACACAGCGAGGCCTGTGCGGAAGGAATTGAAAGCAAGCCGATCGACCACATGTAGCTGCAGCGCACCACAACGTTGTCCCGCGAACTTGTGGAAGGCCGGTTCGATAACACAGGATCGAAACACCACGCCCGGCAAGCCATGCTGCCCGAGTTCGCGTGCGAGCGCGCTACCATCCACGAACGGAGCGCCAAAAAGCTCGAACGGCCGGGTCGTACCGCGGCCCTCGGAGAGATTCGTACCTTCCAGGAGGCACATACCAGGATACACGATGGCGCTATCCAGGGTTGGCATATTGGGCGAAGGCATTACCCAGGGGAGATCGTAGCTGTCGTAGTATGCGTGGCGGCGCCAGCCTTCGCAGGGCACCACATCCAACTCACAACCGATGCCAAAGGTGTCGTTGTAGAGCCGGGCAAGCTCTCCCACCGTCATCCCATGCCGTTGAGGAACCGGATACAAGCCGCAGAAATTCTCGAGCCCGGGCTGCAGACCGCCGCCTTCGATCTGGACACCGCCGATCGGGTTGGGGCGATCGAGAATAATGAGCTTTATCGCCGACGCCTTCGCGGCGCGCATGCACAGGGCCATGGTCGCGGTGTAGGTGTAGTAGCGCGCGCCCACGTCCTGGATATCAAAAACGAGCACATCGATTTGAGACAAGTGTTCAGGGCTAGGAGACAGCGACTCGAACGTGTTGCCGTAGAGACTGGCCTGTGGCAGTCCGGTTTCCCGGTCGGACGCGTCGCTGACCCCGACCATATCCTGGGCCGCACCCCGAATGCCGTGCTCCGGCCCGAACAGCAACCGCAGGTCGACATCCGCGTGCGCGTGCAACAGATTACTGGCATGACTCAGGCGGCGATCAATGGCGGTTGGATTCGCAACCAATCCCACGCGAGCTTGGCCAAGCCAACGTTTCGGGTCGTCGAGCAACCGTTCCAACCCCGTACGCATGCTGTTATCCTACCTGACGCCGGAGTTCTTCCCAACTTCTCGGCCGAACCCTTTGCGACAAGCGGACCGGGCGTTTAATTTGATCAACCATGCAGCGGGTTTGAACCGGGGAAATCGCTACAACCCTGTACCTTGGCCCCCTGTATGTTACAAATTCAAACGAAAAAGCCGGGCGCTGAGCCCGGCTTTTCGGTGTCTATATTAGGTCTTGTCAGCGCCTAAACAGAATACTCAGCGCGATAAAATCGATATCTCTTTCATCAACCAGGGCATCTTGATACCGCTCCCATTCAGCCCGTATGGCCATCTTCCGTCTGGGCCGAACCTCGATGCCGAAACCTACTATCGTGCTTTCTCCGCTTTCCTCAAAATCAAAATCATCGAGATCAAAGCTCCCACTGTTGTCCACGATCTCGCCATCCGCGCCCCAGGCAAGTACACCAAGCTTGCCGAAGATAGAAACTAGCGGGAAAGTTTTCATGCCGATGAGGGCTGCGTATACGCCCTGAGTCTCGATGTCTGCGCTGACCGGTCCCGATGCAAAACCGATCGGAAATAAACCCCCGTTAGAAGTTCCATCGAACGTCACTTCGCCGAGATCAACGAGCCCGCCCTCGATGGCGAAACCGTCAGTAAATTGAAACCCAGCGAACAATCTTAACCCCGTATCAGAGGTAAGGGAACCGTCGTCAAAATCGCTGACACTGACATCACCCTCGCTCTCACCTGAGGCAATACCGAAGTAGGTACCCTTGTTGATAGCCGATGCAACCGGGACCGTAAGAGCACCAACGAGCACGATACTAGCCGCTGCAATAATATGTTTGATTGTCATAATTACCCCCTTCTCAATGGGCACGACTAACGCGTTTCGATAGGGCTGAATCTGACCAACCACCACGAAAGCTGTGCTTCACTCCTTGATTGAGACCAAGCAGCGGGCAAATAAGCCTTAAGCGAACTTTCCCGAGGGGCTTCTCCCCCGCGTAACCACACACTCGCGTCGCTTGCAAAACAGCCACAACCCAATTTCAGGCTGACCAAAATCGAGACACATCCTAACCTACTAACATATAGTTGATCCGCATCAAGGATATCAAGGTCTAAATGTGGTACTCAGCGAAATCACGAGGGGTATTTGCGGACGCTTCTCGTGAAAGGAGAAAGGCCATGAAGAGATATTTACTAATCGCAGTCGCGGCGCTGTACACAGCGTTTGCAGGGTTCACTGGGACACAGGCCGCTCCTACCTGGGTCGACAAAGAAGTGGTCATGCAATTGGGTACGAGCAGCAATGACTTCATGATCGCTCCGGCCGAGTTAGATTTTCAGACCGGCAAGTCCTACAAGCTCGTCATTACTAACCCGAGCAAGGTCACGCATTTGTTGACAATGCCGGAGTTCGGGCGGACGGTACTCACCGCTAAGGTTGACATACATGACGGCAAGGTCGATCGTAGTGGTCACCGGATATACAAGATCGAGGTCCAGCCCGGGGGAACGGCGGAGTGGTACTTTGAGCCGGTAAAAGTGGGCAGCTACTGGGTCATGTGCGGCATCGCCACCCACGCTAAGGCGGGAATGACGGCTAAACTCGTCGTCAGGTAAGTCGCAAACCTTGTGTTGATTGACCCAAATTGAAGTACGGTGTCGCCCAGCCGATTTGAAAAAAAGCCCGGCGCCAGTCACATAGGCCCTTCAAATAAAGCGTTCACATATTTAGGCCGGACGAGAACAGCGTCTGGCCTGTTGTTACGACTTATTGCCGCCCTCCTCGTACCGTTAGCGCAGGGTCATCTGCGCCATCACGGCAATCCGCCCGTCGTCCAAATCAGACGCGCTGACCCAGCTCTTCTTGCGATCGCCGGGTGCGCCCTATGTGGTGGCTCATGGTCAAATGCGGGCATCAGCCTTATCTTGGGGGGCGGGAGCTAGCTATAACAACTTCTTGCCCTGAGTAAATTCGGTCATACAACCTACATAGACCAGCTGAAGTGAGCGCGGGCAGTGGACTATACTGATTCTTAGGATCATCGATGTTCGTATCGGATTATTTTGACCAGCACCCCATCATCAGCCAGTCGTCGTATAAGCTCGCGCCGCGTGGCCAACGTGAAGGTGTTTGCCTATGACGGGGTCGAAATAAGGAAATGTACACTCAAGGATATCAGTCTTGACGGTGCATATATCAAAACTAAGAACTTCGCGCTCCCCAACGGCACCAACTTAGAGATAGTGCTTAAGATCCGCCGGGGGGGAAAGCCCAGACACTGCCGTCTGCCGGCCAAGGTCGTGCGCGCTGACAGAAATGGCGTGGCGGTTATATTTGGCGATCTCGATGACAAGCTCTCCAATATCCTGCTCGACATAGTAAAGCCATCTGAATAAAGCCGCTTGAACCAGGACACGGTGGGTATCCTGTGTTCCTAGTGGCCTTTGCCTGTCACGATCGCGATCCCCACTGAAAGGAAAAGGGCCCGCACGGGGCCCCTTTTTCTCGTTGCTACCGCATGTCACCCGCACGCAGGCGTGGTGCGGCGCCCGCGCAGCGATAGCCAAGCCACAAACATACTCCCAGCTCAAGCGAACACGGTACGGGTACGCAAGCCCAAGGGCAACATTGAAGCGTTTTGGGAACAGTCTAGTTAGCGCACCGCAGCCAAGGAAGTTGGGCTAGTAACCAGAAGGTCCATGACCTATACCATGCTTACGTGACACAGTTGTTACGGCAGGGCGTAAATCCGAAGGTGGTTAGCGCACGACGTGGACAAGCGTATCGCCAACGCCGCTTTGTTGACCTATGTCAATGACAACTAAGTCACAAGGCAGTCTAATAATAATTTGTCACCGAAGGAGAAGAACACATGCAGACATGGCCTTTAGCCCTGGTCATTGCGATCGTTATTGCTGTGATGAGTGGCGTCTACGCTTCACCCCCCGGCCAAGACCTTCAATGGAAAACAACCTTGGGGGTTGTCGCCTTTTCCACTCAGTCCCACGCGAGCGCCGGCAACCAGTGTCCCGACTGTCACGATCTGACCGGCGGTGAAGCAGGGATCTTCGCGATGAAGTACGGCACATCAAAACTGACCATGGCCGAGATGAACGAGGGCAAGGGCTGCGGAACCTGTCACAACGGCCAGAAGGTATTCGGCACCGCCGACCCGGCCGCTTGCACGCGGTGCCACCAACCTCAGTAGGGTGTCAATGTGTCGAAGCACCATCCCCGAAGCTGAAGGCCGAGATAAAGGCCCTTACCCAGTATATTGCGGAAAGGGAGACGCGTTGTAGACTGAAAAAGTTCAAAGACATCAGCGCCGAACATACTCCGCGAACTCTCGGACCTCTCAGTAGCGCGATGACCGCGAGGTGAATCGAGTCACGTCTGAGCGCGCGGGGCAGAGGTCGTTACTGCTGCCGAGACGCACTCTGTGTGGCAGACGTTGCGCGCTCCCCTATCGCCAGGGGCGCACGCGCATCGGGTTCTCAGCCAACGCCAAATCACGCTCCGCCGATAAACCAGCGCGCATCTGATCCCGGAAGTTGTTTGTCCCCAGGAAGAACTCACGCATCATCACCACCCAGTAGTACATTCCCCTCCGGGTCAGGCGATACCCATTTCCGTTCCTGATGATGGCGCGCAGCAGCCGGAACAACAAGAACTCTTTCCAAAGAGCCAGCAAGAACGTGTTGTCATATTTCGTTTCCATTGTCTCCAGATCGATGGCGAGCGCGAATAGCTTGAAGAGGAAATCATGCTGCATCTGCTCGCGCCGACTCAGACGCCTTCTCGCACTGATGGCAGTTTTCCCTTCGGTGATGCGGCTCACGTAGTGGCTGATGGAAAACGTGCTCGCGTACACGATACCGTCCAAATAGCTGAACGATCCACTCCCTACGCCGAGGTATTCGTCGTAGCCGACGACATATTCGTCGATCATGGAAGTATCGCGTGAAAAGCACCACACCGTCGACGGTACGTACGCCGAACCCATGCTTTCCAGGATCGCCTCGTAAAAGCGTTGTTCGCGATCGAGCGTAAACGTCCCCATTTCTTGCACTATGGCACTCTGGGTCTCTGCGGACGCCATCAATGGATAGAACGATAGTTGATCCACCTTGATGTCCTCAGTGAGGATAACGATATCGCGCTGCAGGGAAGCTAGGCTCTGGTGCGGAAAATTGAAGATCATGTCGACGTTGAGGGTGTCGAACATGCCTTGCGTGTGCGTCAGTCGCTCAATAATCTCCGCGCTGCTGCCGTAGCTCGTATACCGGCTCATCTCTTTCAAAAGCCGGTCATCGAAGCTCTGCACACCCACCGAGAGACGATTAACCCCCGCCGCCTTCAACAGCGAGAGTGCAGGCTCGCGCAAATGATTGGGGTTCGTCTCGACAGAGATTTGTCGAATCGAGAACAGCGAACGAATCAGGCTCAAGATCTCGCTCAACTGCTCGGGCATGACCGTCGGGGTTCCACCGCCAACGTACAGGGCGGAGAAGTCGTAGCCAAGCCGGCGGTAGAGTTCGATCTCTTTGGCCAGCGCACGAAAATACGGCACCGCCTTGCCGGCATCTAGTTTGATCTTATGAAAAGGACAAAAAGGGCAAAGCGACTCGCAGAATGGGATGTGCACGTATAAAAGATAATCGCGATCTGTGCGTGGGGCGGGTGGCCGCAAATCCGGCATCAACTCGAGCCGCATGCGACGCTTGTTTACTCGGCGAAGGTATCGGGTAAGTAACGATGCGGCTAACACAGGTCAAGCGCCAAAAGGTCCGGGTCGACCGTCACCAGAGCACGCGGCGTAGCGGTGCCGGGTCTCGCATTGCCACATCAAACATGCTTGTGCTCGTGTTCATGATGTGATGCCACGCGCGCCAGTGTACTGTACTGAACATCAAAGTAAGTCGCAATGGCTTCAGGTACAGACTGCCGCCAGCTTTGGTGTATGGCTCATTCGGCTCGAACCACTTCACGTATGTGCTCGCGTCAGAAGTACTCGCGAACGATGAAATACGTTAAGGATCTCTTGCTCGTGAAGTGATGATGTCGCACTAACAGATACGCGGTAGGGGGTCGTCCTCGAGTTCTTCCAGAATCCGTTCACCGCCGAGTTCGGTCTCCAATACAACGTGTCGCTGTGAACCTGCTTCCATCCGCCCAATAATGGCCGCATCCTCCCCACCGGCTGTGGCACGCATGCTGGACAACGCCGACATCGCATGGTCCGCGTCTACGACCGCCACTACTCGGCCTTCACAGGCAAGGTAATACGGATCGTAACCAAGCATCTCACACACCGAACGCACTGGCTCCCTGATTGGCACCGACGATTCCTGCAAGCGCACACCGTGACCGGTCGCGGCCGCGATTTCATTCGTCACCGATGCCAAACCACCACGGGTCGGATCGCGCATGAAATGCAGCCCCCCCACTTCCAACAGGGCTTGGGCAATTGCAAACACCGAAGCCGAATCTGATTTCAGATCACCTCGCAACCCGAATTGCTCCCGCGCCAACAGCACAGCCGTGCCGTGATCACCGATGGGCCCACTCACCAACAGCACATCGCCTTCTTGAATACGGTGCATGCCCAGATCGATGCGCGAATCGCGCAGTGCAAATCCGGTGGTTGCTAAGTACAACCCACCGCCTTCACCCCGGGCTACCACCTTGGTATCGCCGGCTACAACCGGCACGCCCGCCTCACGCGCCGCGACGCCGATGCTAGCGACGACGCGTTCAAGCTGAGCAATCTCCAGTCCCTCTTCGATAAACATATTAAGCGTGAGGTACTTCGGTATGGCACCGGCCACACTGAGATCATTGACGGTGCCATGTACCGCCAAACTTCCGATATCTCCGCCAGGGAACTCGAGCGGTTTGACCGTGAACCCATCGGTTGTGACGAACGTATCGTAGCCTGATTCAAACACAATACGCGCGGCGTCTACCGTGGTATCGAGATGCTCGTTTGCGAGATGTTTTACAAACAACTCATCAATCAGTTCGCGCATAAAGCGACCGCCGTTGCCGTGCGCCAGTGAAATATGTGTGTCCTGCATCGCTACGGTCCTTACTAATAGTATCTCGTGTCTACGCTACACCGCCCGCTGTCGCCTTCCAAGATAAATCCAGTCTTATATTCGAACTCATCGTTGTTGACCCAATGCGATCAACGTACTGGTGGTGAATGTACGATCAAGTTCTCGCCATAGTTAAAGGCCAAGCTAACAATAACCTTTTTGTTCACTTAATTTATCGATAGGCGAAGTCGATGATTTGGCCGTAACTAATCCCTGCATCATTGCATGGGATATGGGTTGGAATTAAGACGGTGAATCCCTCCGCCTGCAACAATCGGTTCACTGTCTCGGTGAGTCGACGGTTCTGAAACACGCCACCGCTCAAACCGATGACCGTCACCGCGCTCTGCTCGCGAATCCGCGTCGCTAAAGTACATAAGGTTTGCGCAAGCACGGCGTGAAACCGGGCGGCCCTTTCCGCCACATCTGCCTTCTCATCCGACAATACCGTCAACAATGCTCCCCAATCAGCACATAAGACGCCGGCCTCATTTACAAAGAATGGTAACGGTGGGGCTTGAAGACCGCGTTTATTCGCAACTGCTTCCAACATCATGGGACCCTGCCCCTCGAAACTGGCATATTGGCACAGACCGAGCAAGCTCGCCGCCGCATCGAACAGGCGACCGACAGCGGTGCTAGCGGCACAGTTGATATCCCGTTGCCAGGCTTGAAAGGCCAGTTCGATCCCATCCGGTGAATAAGTCGTGTCGCGCCCCATTTCCCAACACAACGCCACCGCGGATCGCCAAGGCTCCTGACCGGCCTTATCACCGCCCGGCAAGCGAAACGGGCGGAACGAGGTCACCCGACGCCAGCTACCCGGACGCCCCAAGAAACCTTCACCGCCCCAAATACTGCCGTCTTCCCCGTAGCCGGTGCCGTCCCAGGTGAACACCAACACATCCTGCTGTAGGTTGAACTCACCGAACACCGCCGAGGCATGGGCGTGGTGATGATAGACCTCGGTCACTGGCAATGACTGGGAGCGGGCCCACTTACTACTCGCATAGTTTGGATGTGCATCGCACACGACGTGCTCGGCGCGTATCCCATAAAGCCGCTGCAGATCTTCGATAACCTGGGCGAATACAGCAAGACTGCGGGGACTGTCGAGTTCACCGATATGCGGCGAGATGACGGCCCGATCGCGCCAACCGAGGGCGATGGTGTTTTTCATATGCGCCCCGACTGCCAAAATGGGCTCAGGGAGGTCAGTTGAAAGTTGCAACTCGAGGGGCGCCACCCCACGGCCGATGCGCAATGGGCGTCCGTGGTCAGCGATAACCCGATACACCGAATCATCCGCAGGCCGCCGGATCGGACGGTTATGGTGCAGGAACCTATCGGCCACAGCGCCGAGCCGCTGCTCCACATGATCCGCATCGGTCAATACCGGTTCACCGCTGATGTTGCCGGATGTGGCAACCAAAGGTCCGCCGAAGGCATCCAGAATCAAGTGGTGTAATGGGCTGTACGGTAAGAACAGCCCAAGCTCTTGAAGCCCCGGCGCAATGGACGTGGCCAAACCGTTATGCGGACGTACCCGGCACAGCACAATGGGTCGCCGCGGGTCGCGCAATAATGCAAGTTCACTGTCGCTGGGGGCGGCGATCCAACGCACGGCATCGCAATCGTCCGCACCTCTCTGGGGTAGCATCACCGCTAACGGCTTATGGGGTCGATGCTTGCGCTCGCGCAACCGAGTCACCGCGGTTTCATTGGCTGCGTCACACATCAAGTGGTAGCCGCCGATGCCGCGCACGGCCACGGTGCCACCTGAGCGCAGTATGGATATGGTTTGAGCTAGCGCAGTTTCACCTTCATTCACCTCGGTTTGACCGTGTTTAAACCGTAACGACGGGCCGCACACCGGACACGCTACCGGCTCGGCGTGAAATCTGCGGTTCAACGGATCCGTATACTCCATCTCACACTGCGGGCACAACGGGAAGTCCGACATACTCGTGTTAGGGCGGTCGTAAGGCAACCGATCGATGATAGTGTAGCGCGGCCCACACTGGGTACAGTTTATGAAAGGATAGCGGTATCGCCGATCCCGAGGATCGCGCATCTCCAGCTGACACTGCTCGCAAGCGAAATAATCGGGTGGAACGCGCACATTGCGCTCACCCATCGAATCGCTATCAGCAATAACGAACTTACCTAGTTTTTCATGTGTTACATCACTGGCGCCGGAGAGATGCGGCATGGCGAGGGGGGGCGCTTGTGCAATGAGCCGGGATACGAAATCGCGTAAACGATCCGATTCGCCTTGAATGAGGATCTCGACTCGACCGGCGGTATTCCGCACCCACCCCGTTAGTCCGAGGTCGATGGCGAGTCGATAGACAAAGGGTCGAAACCCGACGCCTTGCACCTGACCCGTGACCAGCAACTTGCGGCTGTTACCCAGACAGGGCGTTCCCGAACCACACAATTCCGAGTCCAAGACTTAACGAACCCACGGAACCGGCCCACCAGCGACCGGCGTTACGTGAGGCATGTTGTAACTTAGCCATGAGCACTCCGAGCGCAAAACACCTAACAGAATAATGACGGCCTCGTTTTATGCTTGGGCCACCCCTGCGCTGCGGGCTCCCGCCGCCCACCAGATCCGGCACGCGCCCTCGCCCGACACCATGCATGGCCCGATGGGGCGACGAGGCGTGCAGGCGTTACCATAAATCTTGCATTCATTCGGATAGATCTTACCCAATACGACATCCGCACATTGACACCCGGCCGGCATTTGTCCGGCCCGTCGTCGCGAGGCATCCGCATACGAAGGAAAGTGCCGTCGGGCGTCGTGCGCCGCCAACACTGGTTTAAGCGCAAAACCGGATCGCGGGATCACCCCGACCCCGCGCCAATTGGCGTCCACCACGTCCATGGTTGCCGCAAGCTGGGCACGCGCCGTGCTATTGCCGCCGGGCTTTACGACCTCGGGATAACAATTATCGAGAAAGTGTTTGCCCTCGATCAATTGCCGCAGTGTTGAGTACATGGCTGCCAGCAGCGTTACCGGTGTGAAACCCGCCACCGCGGCCGGAATATGGTGCCGCTCCGCCACAAACGCCCATTCCTCCGGCCCCATCACCGTGGACACATGACCAGGAGCAATCAAGGCATCGAACCGCGCTTGCCCGGAGTCTAGCAAGGTGGCCACCGCCGGCCACGTCAGCCGACCCGACAACAACAGCAACAGATTGTTGGGGACACCCTGTTGCAACATGGCGGCTACCGGTGCTGTCGTGGTCTCGAAGCCAGCCGCAAAAAATATCACCGTACGCTGGGGGCGCGCTTCCGCGATGCGGACCGCTTCCATGGGCGACGCGATGGGGCGGATGTCCGCACCGGCCGCCTTGGCTTGTTCTAGACTTCGAATGTCGCGTTTCGGCACATTCACCGGTACTCGCAACATGTCGCCAAACGCCAGCAGACTGATGTCTTCATGCAATGCCAGTTGGATCGCCTCATAGACATCTTCTTCCGGACAGATACAGACAGGACAACCGGGCCCGGGGATTAGCTCGATATTCGTCGGCAATGCGCCGCGCAGACCGGCCATGGTAATGGCCCGTTCGTGGCCACCACACACATTCATGATCCGCACTCGGTTTGGCAACGGCAGTTTCCTTATCTCCTCCAGCCATCTCTTTGCATTCAGTGCCATCGTCAGTAACCATCTAGCAATGCAATCTTCGATTCACGCCCTATGATCCGTGTTCCACAGATTGCGCTCTGTCCGATTGTATTCGCGGTCGAGCCGTTTCACCGATCGCCACCCGTTGTCGTTGCGTCGTGATCCGTTCACGTAGCCAATCGACCCAGGTCTGCATACCTTCACCCGTTTTGCTTGAAATCGAATAAATCGGTGCGCGGTTGGCCAGGTCGCGCAAGTTGGACTTCGCCTGTTCCCGATCGAACTCCTCAATGAACGGCGAGAGATCAGTCTTAGTAATCAACATCACATCCGCGGCTCGGAACATCACCGGATACTTTGCCGGCTTATCATCACCTTCGGTAACCGACAACAATACAACGTTATAATGATGCCCCAGATCGAAGCTAGCGGGGCACACAAGGTTCCCGACATTTTCGATAAATAGGACATCAAGCGGCGCCAGGTCCAACTTGTGCAAAGCATCATGGACCATGTGCGCATCGAGATGACACGCGCTACCGGTTGTAATTTGGATCGCCGGCACACCTTTTGCCCGCAGCCGTTGCGCGTCGTTTTCTGTTTCCAGATCCCCTTCAATCACGCCGATGCGAAATTCGTCCTTCAAGACATCAATGGTTGCTTCCAACAGCGCGGTCTTGCCTGCGCCGGGTGATGACATCAAGTTGATCGCTAAAACACCGTGTTGGTCAAAATGGGCACGATTATGAGCGGCTTGATGATCATTCTCCGACAATAGATTCTTCAATAACTCCACCGCTAGCTTACCATCGGCGGTCACTGCATGTTTGCCGTGGCCGCGCACCAAGTGCTCGTTGCCCGACGTTACATTACAACCACAAGTGTCACACATCGGTATGTCTCCGGCCTATAGATATTTCCTTGAAAGACGCGAGCAAAAAATCTCTAGACCACATCTTGTATCATTTCACTCGTATCTACGTTTAACTCAACACTTGCCAGAATCATTTCATCGCCGCTAACCAGGCGCGTGCGATACTCGCCGCATATCCCACATAGCAATCGATTCATTTTTGCCGTCGTCTCGGCGCCACACGTCTCGCAAACCACACGTATCGGCTGTGGTTCGGTGACGAGTGCAGCGTTCTCGGCTCGGGTTCCGGCGCGAGCCAGGCTATAAGCCTGATGCAATAAGGGAATCTCTACCCCCGACAAGGGGCCGATATGCACTACGATCTTGTCTACAGCGCGTGCGTTGTGTTGCAACGCAATGCGCTCCACTTGACCGATCAAGCCCTGACAAATGGATAGCTCGTGCATTACGATTCCCGTGTATCGTATTCAGGACGCGGTGTGTATCGCCGTGTCTGTGAGATACCCGTTTCATCCACGAGGCCGCCGTTCTCTAACCGGAGCATTTCGTCGTAAAGCTCCCATGCCGAACGGGCCTCCTCTGCGGTCATTTTCTGAATCGCGTAACCGACATGGACCATCACATAGTCCCCTGGCTGAACCATATTTTCAGGCAACATGAATAGGCTCACTTCGCGCTCGACACCGTTGGCGGCACAGCGGGCCATGAAGCCATCGATTTCTTTAACCTGCATGGGTATACCGAGACACATAGGGGTTACCTTTAAGTCATGCGTATGATTGTTCGAGCGATTCGCGACAACGCTGTTCGGTGAGCCGTACACCCATATAGCCAAGCTCTTCTACCGCTGCCCGTACCACTCGCGGCAGCGCCGCCTGCAGCGCGGGCGTGAGTTCGAGGCCGGGCGTTCTTACTTCCATCGGCTGTACCCCAAGAATTCGAGTGCGCGGGCGCTTCCCCAGAAACTCGCCCACCGACAGCACCTCGACCAATCCGACCTCGTGCAGCGACATCAACGTACGCCGACCTCGTAACAGGGTGTCGGCATCAAGGCGATAAATCGTACCCGGCCCGCCATCGCTGTTCATGGCATCGATGACCAAGAGCTGTTGCGCCGAGCACAGTTCATGCACCAACTGCAGACCCAGCACGCCGCCTTCGATCAATCGCAGCGAGGGTGGCAGAACGTAGTCCCTTGCGATGGCGCGGACTGTCCATACCCCAATACCGTCGTCCTGCATCAGCGTGTTTCCGATACCGGCGACTACAATCGATGCGGGATCCGTCATTCGGCGGCCTTTTCGGGTTTTCCGCCAACCTTGAGCTTATATCCCGTGAACATGGAGCGAAATGTGTGGTCGCGTTGGATCAAACCGACGGAGGCCGCCATGTAGACGTGGATGGATATCGTGATCAGAAAGACCCACATCCCCAGAAAGTGCCAGATCCGGGTGTAGGATCGGCCACCGAGGACGGTATTCACCCACTCGAAAGCATCCGGTGCTTGAATGAGCCCGAACACCGTGCCGCGGTAAAGCGCCAACCCGGTCAAAGCCATGAAGATGATCAACAACGCCCAGAACCAATAAGTCAGGGCCTGCAGCGGATTGTAACGTCGGTATTCCTTGTGAGTATCTGTGAGAAACAGATAGTAAAGCAGTATGTCCGGGATGTTTCTGAGGTTTCGAACCAAGCCAAAGTCACGCCAGTCCGCATCGAAGGTTGATCTGAAGGCCAGATAAATCCGCACAATGAGGCCAAGCATTAGAATGTAAGCCGACACGAAATGTGCGAACCGCATCCAGCCCATCACTGCAAAACCGCCTTCTGTGCCCCCGGGCAAGAACGGCCAGTGGATATAAAACCCGGTAAAAGTAAGAACGACTAATGCAGCGACGCGCAGCCAGTGATCGATTCGGTAGCCCACGCTCCACCAGTATTCATATTGCGTTGTCATGGCCGCCTCACGCTACCCTAATCTTGTAGACTTCGTTGCTGTGTGGATCGATGACATGTACTGTGCAGGCCAGGCACGGGTCGAAGGAATGAGCCACTCGCAGGATCTCAAGCGGGCGTTTGGGATCCTCCACCGGGGTTCCAATCAAGGCCTCCTCAATCGGACCTTGAACCCCTTTGCCATCGCGAGGTGAGATGTTCCAACACGTGGGGGTGATCACTTGGTAGTTGGCAAGACGGCCTCCTTCAATCTGATTCCAATGTGCCAATGCCCCACGAGGTGCCTCCCAGAGTCCTGCGCCTTGCGCCTGTTCCGGCATGGTGTAGTCGGTGAAGGTTGCTGTGTTGCCGTTCTTGATGTTCTCCAGGATCTGCTGCGCCCATCCCACGGTCGCATCGGCGATGATTTTAGTCTCTAGCGCCCGCGCTGCAATCCTGCCGACAACGGAGAAGAGCACTTCCGGCTTCCCGCCGACCCCCAACGCGGTTAATGTATCGTCGATGAGTTTTTTTGCGGTCTCGTGTCCCTTGGCATAGGCAACAACCATCCTCGCCAGCGCCCCCGTTTCCATCGGATACTCACCGTAGCGCGGGGCCTTGGCCCAGGTGTACTTGTTCTCGACGTCCCACTCTGTGAACTCGGGTTCGGTTACCCCGACAGACGGATGTACGGGCTCACCGTTCTTATACCAGGCGCGCGTGACATCCTCCGTCACCGTCTGCTGATCGACCTCCTGTGCTTGTAGGCTTCCATCCATTACGATCCCGCTAGGCAGCAATCGATTCGTGGTATCAAAGCTGGGATCGTCAAACACGCCCCATGACAGAAAGTTCGCCGGACCCTTGCCGATTCCCGCATAGTCGAGGTAGTACGGTGCAACCGCAAGCACATCCGGGATAAAAACGTCTTCCACCCATTGCTTCAACTCTAATAGCCGCGGCATTATGTTCGCGATATCATCCACGGTCGGGATATGGACCGACCCGCCAGCGGGCGTTGTCATGGTCATCGGCATGCGCCCACCAAAGATGGCCGAGATGTGGGAAGCCTGTGCCTGCTTGTCAATCGCTTCTAAGTAGTGTGCGACGGCCAGCAGGTTTAGATCCGGTGGAAGTTTGTAAGCCGGATGTCCCCAATAGGCATTCGCGAACGGTCCTAGCTGACCACTGTCAACGAACTTCTTCAGCCTCGCCTTCACATCCTTGAGATACTGCTCCTTGGGATTGGCTTGCAGCGCCGATACGACATCAACAAAATCCAAGGCAGCCAGCTGATAGAACCAGAGAATATGGGAATGCAGAAACT
This sequence comes from Gammaproteobacteria bacterium, assembly GCA_029861845.1. Lineage (GTDB taxonomy): Bacteria > Pseudomonadota > Gammaproteobacteria > Acidiferrobacterales > SPGG2 > SPGG2. The sequence continues at coordinate 22,126 of JAOTYM010000041.1, forward strand.
GCGCGCCTTCGACGACATTGCGCACGAGGCGTCCGTTATCGGGCGGGTGAATGCCGGCGGCGTCTTCCAAGCAAAGCGATGCCGCGTGGGCATGCGAGGTTGGACACACCCCGCAGATCCGCTGCGAGATATGATAGGCATCGCGGGGATCCCTTCCCTTAAGAACAATTTCAAAGCCTCGGAACAGTGTTCCCGATGCCCAAGCCTCTTTAACCTTTGAATCTTGAACTTCAACCTCTAGGGCTAGATGTCCCTCGATGCGCGTGATCGGATCAATCGTTATGCGACTCATCTCTGTTACCTCGCTTTACCGGTACCGGCCGGGGCATCAGCCTTCTCGGATGGAGGCTCCTTCTTAAAACGCCGCTTTTTGGCCGTGCCGATCGCGTGCGCCGCGATGCCCGCCGCGGTGGCGACCCCCGCCGCAATGCCAATCTTGTCAGCACCTGCCTCTACGCCTTCCAGACCGGGAACCTTGACACCCGGCAGTCTTTCGTAGAAACCCGCAAACTTGTCCACCCACCCCGGCTCGCCACAACCGATGCACGGTGCGCCAGCGCCGATGCACCAACTGACACGGTCGTTGTAGCGGAACTTCGAGCAGTTAGCGTAAGTATCGGGACCCTTGCAACCCATCTTGTACAGACAGTAGCCGAGCTCTTCTTCCTTACTGCCGAACCGCTCCACGAACCGACCCGCATTGAAATGCGCACGACGTTCGCACTGATCGTGAATCGTCTGGCCATAGAAAATCTTCGGTCGTCCGTGACCATCTAGTTCGGGTATGCGCTGGGTCAGAAGAAAATCGACGATGGTAGCGACCAGAATCCCTTCGTTCACTGGGCAGAGATCAAGGTTGATCGATTGGACGCCAAGTGCTTCGCTGACGCCTTTCAGACCGGCTGGGTTGGGATCCCCTGATGGCGCCCCACCGTAAGTAGCGCAACTGCCCACCGCAATGATGGCTTTGGCCTTTGCGGCAAACTCCTTGCCGATATCGATCATCTCGCGACGGGCGATCATCCCATAACCCTTCTTCGTGGGAATCCCACCCTCAATGATCAGGATGTAGTCTCCTCGCTTATAAGCCTGCTCAAGCAGTTCCTCGGCCTGTGCCCCTGCCGCGGCCATGATCGTCTCATGGAAGTCGAGACTCAGAATCTCGAGGATGAGCTGGGCTGCATTCGGATAGCTGGCCTTGATCAACGCCTCGGTGCATCCCGTATCCGACGCGAAATTCAGCCATACCACGGAAGGGCGCTGGCTGGCCGCTGTGACTAGGGCGTCGGCGATTCGGGGAACGCCCGCTGAGCCCAGGCCGAGCAATGCCGCCGCCATCCCGCACAGCTTGACGAAATCTCGTCGGCTGAGACTCGGTACACCCGCAAAGTCGTCCTTTCTCAACGGAGCAACTCCGAAGCGCGTGAGAAAAGGATTCCTGGCTGCCGTGATATTGGTGTTGTGGGATCTGTTGAGCTGGTGAATGACCGGGCTCTTTGTCGGTCGATGTGGAGTGTCATCCATAGATGCCCTCCCTTGCGTCTGGAGACAGGGCTGCTTTGACGGCAGCACTGCATGGGCTGCCTGGGGCCCTATCATTTAAGGTGCATCCATAAGACCTTTAATCAACGTTTAATACTTTGATCTAAAGCAAATAAACGCTAAATTCCGTCTTCTCCAATGTGAAGATTAAATGGCGGAGGTCGGTGTCGGTCGGGTACGCCCCTCTAGCCCTATCGATGAGAGGAACTCCTTCCCCTAACCGGGGTATAAAGTCTTTAGCAATTATCCGAAGAGTTCAGGCTGCTCCGGGATTGTTAACGCCGAAGTGCGAACGCAGTTCCTTCAGTCCCCCCGACTTGTTGGGGAGGGTTAGCGAGGGGTAATGGCGGAGGGGGTCATTAGGGCAAACAATCCCCGCCCAAGGCGGGGTGGATCTATGGCTCCCAAATGAAACCAGCTTTTTACTGGCTTCTCTTTTTCCTCCGCCCCATCCGTTCGTCCGGTATCGAAAGGGGTATGCAGTTTTCAACCCTTTCAGCTATCTATTCAGTAGTTTTGCCCCAATCCCTCTAAAGTAAGTCGTCCAAAACTGCTCCAGCTCATGCCAGTCATCACCGGGAGCGACACTTTCGATTTCGAAGATTTCGGGCGCCAAGCCCCACTTGTTGAGATTTCTGAGCCAGGCAACCAGGGGGTGACTCGAGTCATCCCGTAAATGCTTATTGAGTTGTACCGTCAGCGTTTGCGTCGTCGTGCCGACGTACTTGAGCTGCTTACTTTTTGGACATGCCAAACCATATATGATCGGTTTTACCGTGCGCATGAGATTCCTCCCGCTCATTAAAGCGATTGCGGTGCCGCGCCCGCCTTAACGGTGGCGCGGGCGCTGGCGATGAGGATTGTCCGTTCCAAGAAGAAATGGGGCAGGTACGGGGCTAACCCCGTATTTGGCGCTTCCGTGGAGCCTTGTTATTGCCCCTCCACGTCGTCCATCCGAACATTGTCCGCAACTCATGCGAAAATCGCAAGTGAACGGTAAGTCTTCCGCCGACTGGCGGTTAAGACTTAAGGTTATAAATCTGCAATAAACAACTGAGTTAAAAGCACTACTGAGATTTTTAGCGCCGTCGATATTCCCAAGGCGGCATAAGAATTATTCTCTTGCCACAGGCCCACTTTTGCGTCCCGTGCCTGGTTTTCAGCATTTGCGTAAAGTTGTCGGTCCTCGGGGATCTGTTCATGCTGGTACTTCACATCGTAATAGAGATTCCTAGTGAGTTGTCCTAGACGGCCAAACTAGCCGACGAACGGCAGGTAACATCCGCAGGCGCACCAGTAATGCTATTCGTTATTTTCCACGACCCCATTCTCCCTCGACGGATCTTCACAATTGACTATAGTGAAAGGGCCGTTTGCACCAACGGAAGAGAGTCACACGGAGGGAAACCCGCATGGAATCCCCTATCACACGTAACGTATCTAAACGGTTCTTCCCACTCCACGGGTGCACCTTAGCGCTGGTGTTGTTGGGACTCACCGCATGTGGCGATAGCAGCAGCGGTAAGGGTGGCGTTGCTGAAACCCCTTCAGGCACAGGCACTATCAATAGCACCAACGCGGCCGCAGTTGCGGCCGATGTCTTGAACGCTTTTGTCGTGGGCCCCGACACCACCGGCGCTATACCTCTAGGTGTAAGTAGTGTTCAGACAGGACTCGCAGCGAACCGCGCCACGTTGGCTGATTTTGCAAGACAGCAATATAAGAAAGCGATCCGGTGGAGGAATCAGCTAGGTTTGGGTGTCGTGCGTCCGCAGACCCACACCCCTGATCACCTTCCCTGTGCGAACAGCGGTTTTGTCACCATAAGCGTGACGGTGGATCCCATTACGCTCTTGGCGGACTCCATGACGCTCTTGTATGAGAATTGCATTGAGTTCGGCGAAACCACTGACGGAACCGTGAGTGTCACGGCGATCGCGGGTAGCTTGATCACTGATCCGTTCGCGTGCCCCGGCGCACTTTCATTTAAGGTGTCTTTTGACGATTTAAGCGTAAATGATGGCGTCGATTTGATTGTCATTGACGGTAGTTTCGATTTCTCCTCAGCGATTAGTGATCAGGACGGTGACCTGATTTGCGAGACAGTTACCGATACGCTGAGTGGCAGCCCCCTCAACGTAACCCTCAACGGCGAAACATCAACGCTGTCTAACTTTAATATCTCCGATACTGTTAACAGTGTGACCGGTGACTTCACTTCCACGTTTTCCGGCACGGTGGTCAGCACGGCCGCCGGCGGGTCCGTGAGCGTTATGACTACGCCGGCTATCACGGGCAATGTAGCGGATACATACCCGTCTAGCGGCCAGTTCACAATCACCACCGGTAGTGAGATCCTAACAGTTAGGATCAACAGCAACGTTGCGGCCGCCCCGAATGCGGTGACCATCTCACTGGATTCCGATGGGGATGGGACCCCTGATGGCCCTCCGCAGGACTACAGTTGGGACGAGTTGGTGGCCGTCGTTTAACGGTTGAGCTCAGCGGCGCCCAAAGCCGAGCCGCGCGAAAATAAAAATGCGCGCGGAAAGCGAGGCGTCGGGCTGCAGCGATCTACGCCGTTCACCAGGAACCTTGCCCACGATGCGGCTATAGCGATCCCGCCTCTCTAATCGGGCATTGATGTCAAGCTCCCATGTTTTGTGGCATTCTGTTGGTCGCGTCTTGGCGTGGGTCACGCTTCTCTTCGCAGTCGGTACTGGTGTTGGCCAGCCGCTGCCAGCATAGGTCGGACGGTGTGGAGAGCCAGGCTTTTGGACGTGCTTTCGAGCACAGCGGACATACACGGCTTCATCCAGACCACGTCCACGCCGGGACGCTTCTTCTGGGGTTGGGGGGGCGCTGTTATTTCATGACCTTGCGCCCACCGTACCCCATTGGCACTGAGCGTCATCGATCCCCGTGCGGTGGCCGATGACGGCGAGCTTCCGGCGGCCCCGCTCGCCCGTCAATCGGGCCAGAAGCCCTGTATGACGTAGATTCGATTGTGGCAGACCCAGGGGCTTATACAAAAGAAGAACTGGCAAAGCTACGGGGTCACATCATCAGCAACCTCGAACGGGTGTGGGAGCTATTAGGTGGAAGCGAGGATCACCTAACAGGTACAATTTATTCAGATATCGCAGGGGCCGACGCAGGAGCTCAAGACAACGGCGTGAACATTACAAGGTAAGCAAAGATGCTGGCTTGGCTAGCGCGGCTCATTGAACGTCATCCGAAAGTTCATCGGCGTGCGCTCCTCATCTGGCGGTTGTTCCCGCCACGGGTGGCCGGGTTCCTAAAGGGAATACTCGCCAGAAACTGGGTGGTGGGCGCTGTCGCCGTCATGATCGATGCGGAGACATCGCCGCCCGAGGTGCTCTTGGTCGAGCACAGCTATCGGCCCAAAGGCGCATGGGGTCTCCCTGGCGGGGCGCTCGAATCGATTCCGGGAGATCCGAGGAGGCCTAGCAACAACGTATCACCCGATGATGTGCTTGAGTCCACGCTACGGCGCGAAGTCTGGGAGGAACTCGGCATCGACATTACGGTGTCTCGCCTCTTGCGGGTCGATGCCATCCCTTATGTTGCGGAAGAACCCGGCCCCTACCGACTGGATTTCTACTACCGTTGCAGCCCCCAATGCGGATTCACAAATCTGCGAGAAGGTCTCAGTGCTGGACAGATCAAACCGCGCTCACCCGAGATAAAACAAATGCGCTTCGTTCCTTTGACGAACCTGACAAAGTACGATCTATTTTCAGCCGATAGCAGGTTTCTACATGAAGACCTTCCTCGGCTTGAGCCAACGCTAGCTATGTCGAAGACTAATTGAAATGGCGGGAGTGAGGGTCAACTCCTGTCTACGGTGATGCAGATCTCACACGTCGTGGCACAACAGTTCAACCAACAAGAATGAGGGCATCTACATGATATCCCCCCTCCATTAATACGAGGTTTCTGGCTGTTGCTAGAACTCTTTTGCGTTTGGGCATGATCTTGATGAGGGCACTTAGCGACAATTGAGTGCAGCATATCTCCTCGTGTCATTTCCGCTGTCGGACTGCTACTCCTGGTTAGCCTACAGATACTCGTCCATAGTCTCTATGATTAACGCTGACCGCCATTGATTGGCAAGGGATTAGCAAACAACCCATCTTAGTAAAACGCCTCACATCACAGGATTGTGTTTCAGCCTTAAATAATGGCGGAGAGGGAGGGATTCGAACCCCCGGACCCTTACGGGTCAACGGTTTTCAAGTGCGTTCAAAGTGGTACCCTTCCCTCCCTGTCAGTCCCCAAGCGTATCATTTAGTAAGGGGTTTCGATATTCGATATCCCCGTTTGTACCGCCCTTTCCCCTGCTCTGCTAGGGAGTTGGTTTGCAATTTAGTTTGCAACTTTAGTGGGTTAGTCTTATTTGGGTGTGAGGCGCAGACTCGTCGTGTGCTAACTTGCTGCTCTAGTCCGGATCTTGCGGGGATTAGTGGTGCGCGGTTTCCTGCATAGTAACGCGAATGAGGCTCAAACGGGTGCTTTATTGCCCCAAGTTTTTCCCAAGTTGGATTACCACTTGTAAGGTTCGATCTTCGCCGCGTCCACAGTGTATCCAACTTCGATAGCTGCTTGTCCGTCCACGAATGACAGATCGTGTGAACCGCCGCTGGTAGAGATGGTACCCTCTACCCAGACCGGCGAAAACAATCCCTTACTTTCAAAGCTCTTGACAGCCGACACAAACACAATCTGGTTCAGTGGTGGCGGTGGAGTGTGGATACAGGCGCCCACATACGGTACCAAAAGGAAATCGCGTACGCGGGTGCCATCGAACTCTAATGGGAGGGCATAGCCAGGGATGCGTATGCGCTCGCCGTCGATACGTGAATCGACCGTCTTGTACTGTTCTTCGAGGCGCTTCTGTGATTTCGTAATGTCAGTCCATAAAGCCAGTGCCTTTGGATAGACTTCGCTCGGTTTCTCCGCCAGCACTTTGCGCTCTCTATCCGTCAAACTAGAATCTTTGCGCAATCCTGAAGTGAGACCATCCCGCAACCACAGCTCGAATTCGACGGCATTATATTGCTCGCGCTCGTCCGCTGGCAGCGCCAAGACACTCTCTAGCAGCCCTCGCGCTTCGTCCTCCACCGCGGAGAGTGTCGGCGGCAATAAGTCCTCCCATTTCAGCTCCCGAGCCGACTCAGCATAACTGGCAACGACGATCGCCAGACAGGTGGATGCGGCAAAGAGAGTCGCTATGAATTGTGAGCGGGAAAACATTTGGGATCTCCAATCCAGACAAATCAACCGGGTTCCCATGCCTGCCGATTAACTTAACTTACAATATAGAGCAACGAACTGAACACGCCAAGGGGGACGCTGAAGCTAGCAATTATTGTATCATAACATTTATGAACCCGCTGCACACATACGCTTACTCGCCACTCGTTTTTGTCCAAATGATTCCTTTTAATATGTAGTGCGATCTCAGATATCACCACCTTCGAAATCGCGTGGAGGTGGACATATCTATTGAAGCCGAGATTCCGTGGTTCGAGGAGGAGAAACTATAATGAGTTACATTGCACGCCCATGGTGCCTATCATTATGTTGTCGTTTTGGTGTCGGTTAGCCTCATTCGAGCGTTTCAAAGACGCCGGGGAGGTGGCGGCGCAGGTGGTAACGGCGATCATGCGGTCGGCGCCGGAGCTTCGCCTCAGCGAGATGAGCTTGAAGCTCACTCGCTAACGGTTGGTCAAAGCATCCCAGGAATCGCGGATGGAGACAACGACAATAGCTGCGATCAGGAAAGACGAATCTGAGCGTCGCCAAGTGTACTTGGAAGACGCCCGCTTCGCCTGGAGGCCTAGCGAATGCGATGTCATCGACATTGACCGTTTTGAGGTCGGGCGTGGTGAGCGACTTTTCATCGCCGGCCCGAGTGGCAGTGGCAAGAGCACCTTGCTTAGCCTTTTAGGAGGCGTGGTTGTGCCTCGCGAAGGTAGAGTGGAAGTGCTAGGCACTGATTTGTCGAAAATGCCCGGCCGCGATCGCGACCATTTTCGCGCCGATCATGTCGGCATTGTGTTCCAGATGTTTAATCTGGTGCCATATCTCTCCATGGCCGACAACATCATGTTGCCTTGCCGTTTTTCACATCGTCGTCGGCAGCGGGCTCAGGCGCGTTCGACCAGCGTTAAGGCCGATGCGATGCGACTACTTGCGGACCTCGAACTCGATCGCCCGGCGTTGCTCGCGCGCCCAGTCACCGATCTCAGTATCGGGCAACAGCAACGGGTCGCCGTCGCGCGGGCGCTTATCGGCTCACCAGAGATCGTCATCGCCGATGAGCCGACTTCGGCGCTGGATGAAGGGACACGCGAGCGGTTTCTCGAGTTGCTCTTTCGTGAGTGCGACACCGAAGACACAACGTTGCTGTTTGTGAGCCACGACGCTCGACTCGGTCGCCTGTTTAGTCGTTGTGTGTTGCTTGACGATCTCAACAACGCGACGACGGAAGCATTCACATGAGGAACAGACGATGGCGATAATCCGATTGGCACTCAAGAGCGTGTGGAACCGTCGAGTAACGGCCGGACTCACCGTACTCGCCATCGGCCTTAGCGTCGCGATGCTGCTAGGCGTCGAGAAACTTCGGCGCGATGCACGTGAGGGTTTCGCTAACACCATATCAGGTACAGATCTCATTGTGGGTGCGCGCAGTGGCGCTGTGCAACTGCTTCTCTACTCTGTGTTTCGCATTGGTAGCGCTACCAATAACATCTCATGGAAAAGCTATCTCGACATCACCCAACACCCTCGGGTGAAGTGGACGGTACCGCTATCATTAGGCGATGCGCATCGCGGCTATCGAGTACTGGGCACTACCCTGGATTATTTCGAGCGTTATCGCTATGCCGGCGGTGAGCCTCTACGGTTCGCGACGGGCAAGCCGTTCAACGATGTATTCGACGCTGTACTCGGCGCGGAAGCCGCGGAACGTCTAGGATACGCACTCGGGGACGACATCATTATTGCCCACGGGGCTGGCGATGTGAGTCTAATCGAACACGACGACAAACCGTTTCGAGTCTCGGGCATTCTTGCGCGCACCGGCACACCAGTGGATCGTACGGTACACGTAAGCCTAGCTGGCATCGAGGCCATGCACGCCGACTGGCGATCGGGAATGCCCGTACCAGGACAGCGCGTTTCCGCCGATGACGCACGTGAAATGGACCTTACGCCAGAGGCCATCACCGCATTTCTAGTGGGATTGGATTCAAAGATCGCGGTGTTTGCGTTGCAACGCCACATTAATGAGTACAAAGGGGAAGCTTTGCTGGCCACGATTCCCGGCGTCGCGCTACAGGAGCTGTGGGATTTGATGGGTGTGGCCGAAAACGCCCTACGAATTTTGTCGTTGCTGGTGGTGACCACCGGATTGCTCGGCATGTTGACCATGATCCTATCGAGCCTAGAGGCCCGACGCAGAGAGATGGCTGTGTTGCGTTCGGTCGGCGCGCGACCGCTGCATATATTTGGGCTTTTCATGAGCGAAGCAGGCTTGCTCGCACTACTAGGGGTAGGGGCCGGTGTCTTACTGCTTTACGGTATTATACTAATGGGCCGTCCCATTGCCGCGCGCGAATTCGGGCTGTATCTCCCCATTGGGCTTCCGCAAGCCCGAGACTTCATGGTCCTGGGTATAGTCGTGCTAGCGGGCTTCGTCGTTGGCGGCGTGCCAGCGCTTCGTGCCTATCGCCTATCTCTCGCCGACGGGCTCTCCATGACAGTGTGAGAGACCAAAAGCTGCCAGTTGCGACGAAGGCATTCTGGAGATAGGCAAGTCTTGTTCCGACACACATCTGTAAATCATTTGGCGGAGAGGGAGGGATTCGAACCCCCGGACGGTTACCCGTCAACGGTTTTCAAGTGCGTATACCGCTGTCCCGCCTTGTCCCAGGTGGTGCTAAGTGGTTGTTTCTAGTTGGTGTAACTTCCTACCCTTCTCCCGCTTGGTGCCCTTTACCACCGGTGAATGTTAGCAAGTTGGTTAGCAAAATGGTTAGCAACTTTAGCAAATTCCGATGCTCTCCCGACGCCATTTGTCGCGCCACGACCAGCAAAATATGTAACACACCACATTATTTGAAGAAATAATAGTAAAAGGTCACTAAGACAACATATGTAAGGAATCCGCCTACAAGGGCGTTTACTATCCTGTCAACCCACGTGCCTACTTTCTCCTCGCGAACTCGAAACATCTTTGCGACCGCTGTTCCTGACGCGGTTCTACCTCCTCCTTCCGTGGAGTCGCACCTTCCGACGTGCTTATCGGTCGCTTGGCGGTCAAAGTCTTCGTTTTATACTTTTGAATCACTGCTGATACGCGCTTGCTAACCGCTATGCTCGATCTCTTGGCTCGGCTTCACGTGTTTCGTCAGTTGAGGCGCAATCAATACGGCCAAGACGAGGATGATTACCATTACTACTGCACCTTCGATGTTTCCCGTGCCCATGATTGAAAGGAAAAGAACGTATAAAAGCGTCATTCCAGCGATGAAAACAAGATGCCCGGTGATTGTCTGAAACGGCATTACTGTGACCGAGACGATGAGCGCTAGTAGCATCACAGCAGCAGTGGACAAGATTGCGTAATTCCTATTCCACCTCTTCTCCCGAGCCCCGTGGTACGCCAGATTCATCACCGTGTGCAGGATGTCGTCTCCCCGCATGATATCGAAGACGAGAGACATATCCTTTTTGAGCTCGCTCTCGCAGAAAGCTTTTGCGTCTTCGACTGATAGGAACCGCTTGTCTAAAAACACGCCTTCGCCTTGGTTTAGGATCCTGCCAACAGACTGGCCATTCTCAAAACGCATTTCGCAGCCTGTCCCTTTGCCCTCGCGAAAGACGCGTATCAATTCTTGTGCCATCTCAGTGTCAAGCGCCCACAAGCTTGATAGTAAGGTAGACTATAGCCACAAGCAGGAGCACCGCACCGCCACCGCGTAGTAGTCGGATCTTTTTCGCATCAGGGGTTACACGGGCGCCAAGGAACATTGACTGGGGCCAGATAAGCAGTACCAAGCCAAGAATACCGGGAATTGCCACGTCAACGAAAGACATTGCTCTCTCCAATCGTTTTGTTAGCTGCTAATAGTAAAAACTAGCATGTATGGTTGTATGTTCTCGATCATGATTGCGAAATACCTCGAATGCAGTAACCGCCTCAGAACACAAAAAATAATAGGTACCCTCTTCTTGTTTAATCTCTTGCCATCTTCTTTCCTTAATCGTTCTCGCTAACTTCTTAGGATCTATTAATTCCTGACCGTACTCCGTGACCAGTTCCAGAACCTTTGAAAAGAATATATCCTCATCTTCATACTCTTCGGTTCTAGCAATACGGAGCTCGATCGTTATGCCAAAGTGGGCACATCCTCCTCGCTTAAGTATTATTTGGTGTCCATCCTTGGGTATTATTAACTTATATTCCTCCTCGATATAGCGGCTGCCCGGATACTTCTTTTGCAGCTCGACGTGGGTCTCTTTCTGTGCTTCTTGATCAAAAATACATTCCTCCTCGGCCAGTAAAGGAAGAGAAACTAACAACATCCATATGGCTAACCATGTCTTCATATTGCAGCTAACAACGATTGTTTTACGCGAAAATACGCCGTAACCGTTTCTGGTGGCCGGGTTAGGCCAAAACTATTTTCCACGTTTAGTAAATTTATTTGTTTTTCATTCCATTCAACATCGACGATAAGAGCTTGGCCGATAACTTTAGGGAGAGACGAAACGGCTACTTCCATGTTCTCACTGTTTTCGAATTGAAAGTTCATTTTCTTGCCATCTCTTAGTGTCAATATCCAACGTCCCACTTGGGTCCCGTGGAAAGCCAGGATGGAAGCCGGTTTGATTCTGCTCGCTCGAATTGTTGCCGGATTTAGTTTGAAGTTATGCTGGTGCTTGCGCAGATGAAGTATGGGATGGGACTGATCCACCCTATCGGTAAGGTTGGCTTTGTTCTCTTCCGCCCGTTTCTTTAGGAACGTACTGACGAACCCGCCAATGGGACCAAGTAGATGAAGGAGTGCTTCGTGGACCCCGCCTTGGCCACCGATGCGAATAAAATAGAACTCGCTATCTCGGAAGTAGACGCGGTAGAGACGATCCCAGGACGTGACCGAGATGAATCTTGCATTAAACGGTTGTGTGTCCATACGACTACTTGTAGCACAATAATGGTGTCAAGCATCGAGCTGCAAATTTCGCGCGTTTTTGAAGCAGACACCTGACCCGCAGGCTTAAGGCCTCACATCGTTATCGATCCGCCTGATCGTTCGGTACGGGCTTCCGTGCGT
>JAOTYM010000252.1 GCA_029861845.1 Gammaproteobacteria bacterium
ATTCCGACAACGGAATACGGCCGTCTTCGAATTCAATGCCACCGATCGTCATTGCCAAGCGTGCAGGCTCACCGCGCCCGCCGTGAAAGTCGAAATACGTCAACGTCAACTTATGCATATCTGTCTCCTCATTTATTACATCCATTACATCGTACCGAAAACGAGCCCAACGGCGAAAGCTAGCAGAACATGATCGAGTACTGTTAAGCCTGCGGCAACAACCTCGGGTCCCGACGCCATCTCAACCGCTTAGATGTTTATGTCCATAATCGCGCCGCGAGCTCGATACAATCGCTAGCTAATGTTAATGTCCTGGTTGGTTATTGGGTCGTGTGGCCTCTATTCCCGCTCGCGAAACAAATGAACAAAGTTTCAAAACATCGGAGGGCATAATGGGTAAACCAAGAGCCCACGAACTAGGCCTCGATTTTCCCGGTACGCCAGGTCCGTATAACGCTATCACAGATGTACCCGGCGTATTAGTTGGCTTCGAAACACTGATAAAGGGCGATGGTTCACTTGTCCCCGGCCAAGGTCCTGTGCGAACGGGTGTCACCGCAATCCTTCCCCATGGTCATGATAGAGAGCCTCGCCTCGTCTGGGCCGGCACCTATGCCCTTAACGGCAACGGAGAAATGACTGGGACACATTGGATTCATGACGGCGGTTATTTTATCGGACCGGTCTGTATCACCAACACCCACAGTGTTGGTATTGTTCATCACGCTGCCGTACGTTGGATGATTCAGACATACGCTGATGAGTGGAAGGCCGAGCACCTATGGGCCATGCCTGTAGTCGCTGAAACCTACGACGGGGTGCTGAACGACATCAACGGCCTGCATGTCACTGAAGCAGATGCGCTTGCCGCCCTAGACTCTGCAGGGAGTGGCCCCGTGGCCGAAGGGAACGTGGGCGGTGGTACGGGCATGATTTGTTATGAGTTTAAGGGTGGAACCGGCACGGCTTCGCGTCAGGTTAGCATCGACGGTGAGAAATATACGGTTGCATCACTAGTCCAGGCAAACCACGGCATTCGTCCGTGGCTTACGGTGCTTGGTGTTCCTGTAGGCCGTCACATCATGGACGACCGGCTGCGAGGAGATAAGGAGCGGGGCTCAATCATAGTCGTTCTAGCGACCGATCTCCCGACATTACCACATCAATTACACCGCTTAGCGAAGCGTGCGGCAATCGGTATCGGACGCGGCGGCACCCCTGGCGGGAACGATTCCGGCGATATCTTTCTCGCCTTCAGTGTCGCCAATCAAATGCCGTTACCCGAGGTAGCAGCCGCGCGTCTGCATATGGATTTCATCAACGACGAACAATTCGACACCATTTATCTCGCAGCCGTGGAGGCGGTCGAGGAATCTGTGGTAAATGCACTGGTGGCCGCTGAAGACATGCCTACCTTACGCCCAAGCGGCAAGATCTGTAAGGCAATAGACCATGGACGTCTGATCGAAGTCATGCGGCACTACGGCCGTTGCCTATGAGCGGCTACAAAGCCGCTGTGGCGACTTAAGCAATCCACCGGCGGGACCTGACGTGGGGCCTATAGCGCGCGATTAAGCGCTGGCGCGGCTACCCAGGCCCCAGGCGGTGGGTGCACCTACAACAGCGAGCGCGAGGCGGTCGCGGTAGATTTAGTCCATATCCGCCGTATTGACGCCCTGGTGCACCGAAAGCCAGATCAACTCAGGGTGCTTCTCGACGATAGTCCAGGCGCGTTCCACGGTTAGACCTTGCTCAGCTGGTTCGTCATCGTCGGGGTACTTGTTGAGGGTCAAGTGGTGCAACTCAGCGTAGTGGATGGCGTCTTCGCCTTTGAGAACAACAGTACTCATACGTGCATCCTCCATTTCAGGATTGAGGGCTGGAACACGCTGTAGTAATTTTGACTCGGTGCCCACACTTCTAGTTCCAATGGTAGGCTAAGCGCTGCGACGAAAGGTCGAACACTGGTCATTAGAGGAGTGGCAACTGAGCAGCGTCGCCGGCGAGAAGTGAGGGGGCATTGCCTTTTCAGCAGTGCGTGTCAGCATTGCGTCTGCCTGCTACAATCTGCCGGGATCACCTGGCCCAGGGACAAGATTGGCAAACCATGGATGGTCCCCGATCCTTCCTCGCCGATACTTTCAACTACGAAGGCATAAGAACACGTCGATATCATGAAACACAAGCGCCCTTTGTTCATATTGCTCCTGATGGTTTGCTCCCCAGCTTTGGCTCTTAAGTCCGACCGTGAGCAACCCATGACCATCGATGCGGACGAGATTGGAATGGATCTTAAGACTGGTGGTCGAACGTTCGATGGCAACGTTATCGCAGAACAAGGGTCGATGCGGCTGGAGGCGGATAAGCTGGTGGTGGAAACCGAGGATAACGAGCTTTCAAAGGCCACGGCTTTCGGCGAACCGGCTATATTCCGTCAACGTCCCGAGGGCAAGGAGCAGGATGTTATTGGCAGAGCGCAGCAACTGGAATTCGATCAAGTTCACGACATTGTCACCCTACACCAAC
>JAOTYM010000253.1 GCA_029861845.1 Gammaproteobacteria bacterium
GCGCGATCGAAGCTGGGAAATTCGAACGCCGGTGTTTTGCGGCGGTCGTTCTCCTCGAGATCGAACGCGACAGAACCGGGACCGTTCAGGCCGTCCGCGCCGCGTTTGCCTATACCGGTCTTGTACTCGCTATCAGCAGCGCGTTGCTGGTGCTGGGCGTGCGCCGGTGCAGTTGCGAGAACGACCGGGCAGCAGCACGCCGCGATGATTATGAGAATCTCGTTTCTCACAACCGATGAACTCCGTTAATGCGTCAAATTATTAACGCCCGGCTTGTGGGAAACTAACGTCCGGAAATTCAGAAGCCGCGGGGCTGCATAGGGGTGCCAATTGCCCATCGCTAACGTCAAGGCACTCGGTAACTAGAGGGTATTTTTGTAGATCTTGCCGTCCTTCATGATCAGATCAATGTTCTCTTCGTAATCGGCAAGGAGTGTGGCGTCCTCCAGAGGGTTTCCGTCGACCAAAAGGATGTCCGCATAGGCGCCAACCTCGATCACGCCGAGCGGACCCGCCCGGTAGGGATGCAGCTCGCCACTCAACTCGAGCAGCGCCGCGACGTTGCTCGTCGCCATCTTCAGGACTTCGACCGGCTCGAACACCTCCGCGAGCGTCAGGAATTCGTTGCTCTGCTCCTTGAAGTTCTCAGGCGCACCGAACTGGTCGGTCGAGAACACCAGCGTGACGCCGTATTCCTTGGCCCATTTCAGTTGATTGGCCGCCCCTTCGTTGACCTGCCGCAGCTTGGCCGCCGTGAGGCTGTTGGGGTCGAGCCCGACATGCTCGGGCGAGGTCAGGGAGATCCGTGCGGTCGGGGCAAGGAAGACGCCCTTCTCCGCCATCAGCTTCATCGTGTCCTCAGTCAGAAACGGCCCATGTTCGATGCTCATGACACCGGCCTCGACCGCTTGACGCACGGCTTCGTCCGTATAGGCGTGGACCGCGACGTATGTGCCCCATTGCTCGGCGGCCTTGACGGCGGCGCCGAATTCCTCAGGGCCGCCCTGAATCGTGTGCAGCGGATCGTAGGGCGAAGACACACCGCCACCGGCCATCATCTTGATTTGCTTCGCGCCAAAGCGGAGCGCCTCGCGGACCGCCCGGGTGACCTCCGCAGGGCCATCCGCCATGATGAGCCAGCCCTGCATCTCCATCAGTGAATACTGGCCGTAAATGCCGGGATGCAGTTGGTTGTAGTTGCGAAAGTCACCATGGCCCGACGTCTGGGTGATGTAAGGCCCCGAGGAGAAAAGGCGCGGGCCGATGATCCGGCCTTCCTCGATGGCGCGGTGCAAGCCCACCGTCGGGCCGCCGATGTCGCGCACAGTCGTGAAGCCGCGCAGCAACATCTCCTGCGCCTGCTCGTTCGCGAGCGCGCCGACATACATCCAGTCATAGTCGTTCAGGATCTCACCCGGCCGCCGCACCAACGCCAGATGCACATGCGCGTCCATGGGCCCGGGCATCAAGGTGCGGCCGCCGCCTTCAATAACCGCTACCTGGCCACTGGCTTCTAAACCTTTGCCAATACTTTTAATCAGGTTATTTTCGACCAGCACGTCGTGACCCATCATCAGCTTTTCTTGTTTGCCGTCAAAGACATTGACGTTCGTAAAAAGCGTTACCTTAGGGGGCGTCTTCTCTGCCGCATGGGCCGGCATAACGAACACCGTTACGGCAAGCGCTAAGAAAGAAACCGTTGCATAGATGATTCTTTTAATGATGTCTCTCCTAAGTGATTAGCTGGACCATTTATCTCGGGACCTTGCAGCAATCGTGCAATCTGCCAGTAAGGTGGTCATCCGTATGGCAATAGCACTGAGCGTACCTTTTCGAGCTATTTTTGGTTTGAAAATTAGTATACTCAGCTTTCTCTAGCCGGTGTTCATATTCGTTTATCATTTTGTTTCATTTGCTTACGGGGCTTTATTGTTCTGTATGTACTGCGTGAATAGCTGAGAGGTGTTCGTGGATACGATTGACCTATGCCAAGCTGGGGCGCTACTACCGTTCGTTCGATGCCTGGACCGCAGAGGCATCCCAACGGCTCGTTACCTCGAGAAGCGTTATATCCCACCCGAATTGGTTACATCCTACGATGCCAAAATTATCAAACGGCAGGTCTGGCGCTTTTTTGAGGACGTCGAGCGCCATGAAGGGATCGCTTCGCTGGGTTTCCTGGATGGGGACCCAACAAACATTCTCGAACTGGGACCACTTGGTCAGACACTTCTAAAGGCCGTCACGCTAAAAGACGCTATCGACACGTTTTCGCGCCTGGTCCCCAGTTTTGCAGAAGGCAACAGCTGTTGGCTGCAGCAGGGAAAGGAAACGAGCTGGCTATGTGTACGGACGCGCGATATGGCTCGATCTGCCCGAGTGGCAGATCACTACTCGACAATCATACTCAGAGAAGTCATTCGTCTCGCCGCCGGGGCAGACTGGGAACCGTCGCGAATATGGTTGTATTCGGATGCGAGTAACTCGACCATTGGAATTCCCCAGATCGTTAATGCTA
>JAOTYM010000254.1 GCA_029861845.1 Gammaproteobacteria bacterium
CGCCACCATCGACGACCAGTGCGTCGCCGGTGATAAAGGACGCCTCGTCAGAGGCCAGAAACAGGACAGCGTCGGCGATATTATCAACCGTACCAATTCGGCCAAGCGGCCGTTCGGCACCACCTTTGGCATATTCATCCCAGGTCATGCCGCGATCCTTGGCATCCGTATACAACATTGGCGTTTCTACATCTCCGGGGCATACGCAGTTCACTCGAATACCGTCCTGACCATGATCAATGGCCATCGCCTTTGCCATGACTATCAGTCCACCCTTGGCGGCACAATACGCTGCCGCCTTGTCACCCCCGAGGATGCCCCAGCCGGAGCTGGTATGGATGATTGAGCCACTGCCCCGTTCGATCATTGATGGCAGCGCGAATTTTGACATCAAAAAAGCGCCCCTGAGGCTGGATTCAATCGTCTCGTCCCATTCCTCCTCGCTGCAGTCCGGAATGGTTTTCGGGTGGAACACGCCGGCATTATTGAACAACACGTCTATTCTGCCGAAGGCTTCGAGCGTCTTGTCAACTGCGTTTCGACAATCATCGGCCTTACGCACGTCGGAGCGGACAAACAAAGCCTTGCCGCCTTTGTCAGTGATCTCTTTAACGACCTGCTCACCGCGTTCGGGATTGCGCCCGGTGATCGTGACTGCTGCGCCCTCGCCAGCGAACCGTATTGCAGTCCGGCTGCCGATACCCGAAGTTCCGCCGGTAATCAGGGCTACTTTATCCTTAAATCTCATTTGTTGAGTCTCCTTAGTTTGGTTGGTGTGACAAGACGGTATCGACCAGCGTCACCCAGTAGCTGGCTCCAAGCGAGAGAATATCGTCGTTAAAATCGTAATGTGGATTGTGCACCATGCAACCGCCTTTGCCGTCTACACCATTTCCGATGTAGACGTAACAGCCAGGCTTCTCCTGAAGCATAAATGCGAAGTCTTCTCCGCCCATGTCCATCGGAGTGTCGGTGACAACGTTGCCCTCGCCAAACACATGTACGGCCGCCTGGCTGCAAAGTTTGACGTGCTCGGTGTGATTGACCAGCGCGGGGTAGCGGCGCTCGTAGTTAACGCTAATGGTCGCACCGAAGGCCTGGCCTGTGTGCTCGGAGACGCGTTTGATGCCCTCTTCCACCAGGTCCTGAATCTGCGGTTTGAATGTCCTCACCGTGCCTCGAACCATTACCTTGTCGGGGATTACATTATACGTGTCACCACCATGGACCTGGGTGACACTTAGCACCGCCGATTCCAGGGGGTCAACGTTGCGACTACAAATTGTTTGCAGTGCGTTGACCAGATTCGCCTGCACGATAATGGGGTCGACCCCAAGGTGGGGTTCCGCACCGTGCGCTCCGCTGCCCTGAATTTCGATATCGAAGATATCGAAGTTCGCCAGCATGGGGCCGTCGCGAAGGTCCAGCTGACCCACCGCATACCCCGGCGCATTGTGCATGCCGTAGACAGCCTCCATGGGAAACTGATCAAACAATCCTTCCTCGATCATGACCCTGGCGCCACCTTCGTTTTCCTCGGCCGGTTGAAAGATCAGGTAGACGGTGCCGGCGAAATCCGGGTTTTCTGCCAGGTGCTTCGCCGCGCCGAGCAGCATGGCCGAATGTCCATCGTGACCACAGGCGTGCATCTTTCCCGGGTGCTGTGAGCGATGAGTGAAGGTGTTGGCTTCCTCGATCTCGAGCGCGTCCATATCGGCTCGCAAGCCGATAGCGCGCTTGCCCGGGTCCTTGCCGCGTATCACGCCGACGATTCCTGTTTTCGCCAGACCCCGATGGATCTCGATACCGAAAGACTCGAGTTTTTCGGCGATAAAGTCCGAGGTCCATTCTTCCTCGAACGCGATCTCCGGTTTTTGGTGTAACGCTCGGCGCCACTGGGTCATCTCACCATTGAGGGCATCGAGTTCTTTGATGGTCGGCATGATTACGTTTCCATGACCGTCTCAAAATCTGCAAAGACGGAAGCACTATCAAGGGGAGCTGCGATGATGCCTTGATTGTATTCTTCATCACATAAGGTCTTGATCATTTTCTGATTGGCTTTGATCCCGTTGGGTTGCCAGTCGCGCCCAAGTACAGCCATCGACTCTTCAATATCGGCTAGCACCCATGCACTGGTTTCAGCTAAGTAAAGACGACGCTCCATCCAGATCGCCATGGATTGATTGAGTGCTGTATACAGGCGTTTTGCAATGGAAGGGTCTTGCTCAAAGACCGATCGTCGAAGACCCATGATGTGGTGTCCCGGGTTTACGCCTGTTCTGCGATAGTAAGCTTGCTCCTCGCTCTTAAAATCGGGAATAAGCCGGACAATCGGACTGTTGTCATCATAGAACCGTTCTGGTGGAGACGAACACATCAATGCGTCCAATTCTCCATCAACCAACATATCTTCCAATTTTCGTTCAGAGAGCGTTTTGAGTGCCTGATTGGGAGAAAAAGGAGAAATCTCGGAAGGCTTCTCTATTGGCGCGTAGGACT
>JAOTYM010000125.1 GCA_029861845.1 Gammaproteobacteria bacterium
ATACGGTGGTTGAGGCGGGCTGTGGTTGGGGCGGGCTTGCTCGTCACATGGCCAGACACTACGGAGCGTTGGTTCGCTCGTATAACATCTCACACGAACAGATCGCCTACGCCCGTGATCGGGCGCGTACCGAGGGTCTCAGTGATCGCGTGGAATACGTCGAAGATGATTATCGCAACATATCTGGTAAGTATGACGTCTTCGTATCGGTTGGCATGCTGGAGCACGTAGGGACGGAACACTATAAGAAACTTGGAGAGGTCATACACCGTTCGCTTAGCGATCACGGGCGCGGGTTAATACATTCCATAGGTCGCAACAGGGCCGGTAAGATGAATCCCTGGATAGAGAAACGCATCTTCCCGGGCGCGCACCCGCCTTCGCTTCGCGAGATGATGGATATTTTCGAACCGCGCGATTTCTCCGTCCTGGACGTGGAGAACCTCCGTATGCATTACGCCAGGACATTGGAACATTGGTTAGAACGGTACGAGGCCCATACCGATGAAGTAGGCAAAATGTTCGATCCAGCCTTTGTTAGGGCGTGGCGCCTATATCTATCTGGTTCGATTGCTGCATTTACGACGGCGTCGCTGCAGTTGTTTCAGGTCACGTTTGCTCGCGGGGCTGACAACACCATCCCCTGGAATCGTGAGCATCTGTACACCCATTTAGACTGATCCCAAATTGGAGTCTTGCCCGCCCATGCCGATAAAGGCATGGGCCGGCCGCACTGCTGCCCGCGATTCAACGCACGAGCACCGAACTTCAAGAAAAACAGAAAGCCATTACAGAATTAAGTTTCCCTGATAACTTTACGAAACTAGCGAATAGACTCTACTTCTATGACAAGTTCCGTCAAGCCTTCGAACTGGCTAAGGGCACAGATATTTGTTTGCGCCAATGATGTTCTTGCTCGGCACATATAATTTTGCCGCCATCTTTTGACGCTAACGGTGGTCTCATGCGAAGGTGCCTATCGCGATCGCACCAGAGCTTTCTTGGATCGTCAGGAAGCCAGCAGCGCTACTGCCCGGCGAGGCTTACTGCGCTAGACGGTACTTTCCACCGGCTGTAGGTAAGGGATAGGGGCTGGCTGCGTATCGTTGTAGGTCACCAACTCCCAAGCATCCGCTTCGGCGAGAAGACTCCGCAATAATCTGTTGTTCAGAGCGTGGCCGGATTTGTGGCCGCAAAATGAGCCGACAAGGCTGTGACCCAGGAGATAAAGGTCGCCAATCGCATCAAGTATTTTGTGTTTGACGAACTCATCCTCGTAGCGTAATCCATCCTCGTTGATCACCCGATAGTCGTCTAACACGATCGCGTTATCGAGGCTGCCGCCCAGCGCAAGCCGTTGCTCGTGCAAATGTTCGATGTCCCGCATAAAGCCGAATGTGCGCGCACGACTGACCTCCTTTAAAAAGGAAGTCGATGAGAAGTCGAGTTCCGCCTGACGGCAACTGCTCTTGAATACCGGGTGATCGAAATCGATACTAAAGGCAACCTTGAACCCCTCATAGGGGTCAAACCTCGCCCATTTATCGCTGTCTTCGACACGCACCGTACGCTTAATGCGTAAGAAGCGCTTAGGTGCGTTCTGCTCCGTGATGCCGGCGGACTGGATTAGAAAGACAAACGGTGCAGCGCTACCGTCCATGATAGGGACTTCCGGGGCACTCACGTCGACATAGGCATTGTCGATCCCCAGTCCGGCCAGCGCCGAGAGCAGGTGCTCCACCGTGGAAATACGGACACCGTCTTTCACCAGCCCCGTAGACAAGCTGGTGTCCCCAACGCTATCCGGGTGGGCTTTGATTTCAACCGGTGTTTCAAGATCGGTGCGGCAAAACACGATGCCGCAGTTGATAGGTGCAGGCTTTAAGGTCAGATATACCTTTTGGCCGGTGTGCAGACCAACGCCAGTGGCGGTTATGTGGTTTTTGAGGGTGCGCTGCCGATAGTTAGAAACAATGGTCATGCAATTAATCCCTTTGCACCGACCATGTCGGCCCACTCGTCACAATTTCTATCATTTGTGTTCTTTGTGATGAGAACTTGCGAAGCTCTCCCGCCCCAAATTTTACTTGAAAACCGCTTAAGATTTTCAGTGTAGCACAGCACAAGGGCGACCCCAAACGCGCGGTTATGCCAGTTCAGGTTGCGGAAGGATCGGTTCGGCGCTTCCTTCGCGCCCGTGGATGCGCCTGATCGTACACCCGGGCGAGGTGCTGAAAATCGAGATGCGTGTAGATCTGGGTCGTAGAGATGTCGGCATGCCCCAAGAGCTCTTGAACCGCTCTCAGGTCACCACTGGATTCGAGCAAATGGCTAGCAAAGGAATGGCGCAGCATATGCGGGTGCATCTGCACCGCCATGCCTTGCTTAAGTCCCCAATACCGGACCCGCATCTGCACCGCCCGGCGAGTTAAACGTTGCCCTTTGCGCCCGATAAACACCGCGGCTTGGTCGATCGTTGCCCATTGACCCCGCCGCGCCAACCATTGCGTTAGCGCTTGCCGTGCAAAACGACCCACTGGCAAGTCCCGAGTCTTGGCCCCTTTGCCAGTCACCCTCACCAGGCCCGCCTCGAGGTCCAGATCGCCAGTATCGAGGGCTACCAACTCAACGAGGCGCAGGCCAGAGGAGTACATGAGCTCAAGCATGGCTCGATCACGGACACTCAGCGGGTCGCTCCCGGCGATAGCGACGAACTCGCTCGCCTCATCCGCAGTTAGGGCCTTGGGGAGGCGCCTCTCAACCTTGGGCGCCGCCACCCCCGCAAGGGGGTTGCGCGTAGCCAGGCCTTCGCGCAAAAGATAGCGGTAGAAGGTGCGTGCGGCAGAAAGACTGCGTCTGATGGTCCTGCCCGAGCACCCCTGCCGATGTAGTGTCGTCACAAAGACACGCGCCTGTCGCGGATCGAGCGCCTGCCAATCGGCAATTTGTTGTGCCTTGAGGAAGTCGGTGAGCTGCACCAAATCACGCCGGTACGCGGCGATGGTATTCACCGACAATCGGCGCTCTTCGCGAAGATGCCGCAGAAACTGGGAGACTCGATGCTGGCCGCCCTCTCTCATGTCCCCAAGGTGGAACGAGCAGTTATTTTAGATACCTCGCGACGCCACGCATGAGTAACTCACCGAGCCGCACTAGATACAGCGTCCCCATGTCCGGATGGAAGCGATGGGGATCGCGGCTACCTAGGCAAAGGACACCCCGGGGGATCTCGCCGCCCAACGCAACCATGGCGGTCGACTTGATGTTGGCGGCACTGCTGCCGAATAAGTACTCGAGCATGGCATCGTCGTACTTTCCGCCACAGACGGGGCGGCCACCGACAAATTGTTTGAGCAAGCGTTTCAGCTGTCTATCATCTGCGTTGGTAAACTCGGGTCGCCCTGCCGTACTGTCGGTGCCGCCCAACAGGCGGATGACGACCTGGTCCAAATTGAACTCCTGCCGCAAGAGATCTTGGGCGCTATTCAAAGTATCGTCGAGCGACGCCGCGTCGACCATCGTCTGCCCAAAATGATGTAATCGTTCGCCCAGCACATCGTTCTCGCGGGCGATCGCCACTAGCTCACGTAGCTGTTGCTGTAGTCGTTGATTCTGTTCACGCAGAACCTGCACCTGGCGTTCAATCAGCGAGATCGCCTCACCGGTCTCGGCATGGGGCACCTTAAGATTGGCTAGCACCTCTCCCTGCCGTAAGAAGTAGTCAGGGTTGTCTTCCAAATAACGGGCGACCGCTTCCTCCCAAGTCAGCTCTTTTTGTTGTTCTTCGTTCTTCTGGCTCATCAACCTGTTACCTCGATCATTCCCTCATAGGTGGTAACGGCGGGGCCGGTCAGCAATACCGGCTCGCCGTTGCCGGCCCACGCGACGCGGGCCGTCCCACCGGGCAAAGTCACCTGCACGGTATCGTCGAGTAATCCCCGTCGACAACCGACGATCATGGCCGCTCCTGCGCCAGAACCGCAGGCCAACGTCTCGCCGACACCACGTTCGTATACGCGCAAGTGTACGTGCCGTCGATCAATCACTTTCATAAATCCGGCGTTCACTCTTCTTGGAAAACGGGTATGACTCTCGATAAGCGGCCCCTGTGACTCCACCAGACCGTTATCGATGTCATCCACGATCTGGACCGCGTGTGGATTGCCGAGCGACAGTACGCTGACCTGTATTTGCTTCCCATCTATCTCTAAATCATAGACGATTTGTGGTGTTTTTGCCGCAAACGGCACCTTGGCCGGTTCGAACTCAGGGACACCCATATCGACCGTCACCTCACCACTGGCCTCCAGCCGTAGAATGCTAACACCAGCGAGACTATCGACAACAATTTCATCTTTCGGGGTCAAACCGCGATTTCGGGCAAACCGAGCGATACACCGTGCGCCGTTACCACACTGTTCGGCCGCGCTCCCGTCAGCATTGTAGATGCGGAACCGAAAATCGACATCAGGCCTTTCGGCACGCTCGAGGATCAGCACCTGGTCACAGCCGACACCGAAGCGGCGGTGCGCAATCCAACGAAACTGCTCGGCAGAGAGATCGATGTGATGACTGATGCCATCGAACACCACGAAGTCGTTGCCGAGGCCCTGCATCTTTGTGAAAGGGATAGGCATGGGCAATGGTTACCGCCTCCTTGCCATCAAGAAAACCTACGTAACCACCCAGCTGTCACTGCAGACGACCCCAAACGATAAAGTGCCGATCGCTTACAAGTTCGAGTTGTAGATGATCCGCCAATCCCGCTTGATGCAATTGCACACCGACTTCTTCTGGGCAATAGGCGGCCAACAGCGAGTGGAAAAAATCACGCTTCAGCATTTCGATTTCATCGCTCGCATATCGTTCAACAAGCTCAAGTGCTGCCGGCTGCGAATCAGGCCTTAGCAGATCCATAACAAAGACCATGGCCCGCTCAGATGCGTTAGCCTTTAGTGTATCCCATAACACCATGGGTTCGGCGAGATGATGTAAAAGACTGTTGCTTATCACGGTATCAAAAGTGCCTGCTCTAGGGAGTGGACCTGGCAGATAAACCTGTATCAACTCAACACGGGACTGCAGGCCGCCGGCGCTTACGGCTTCGCGGCCGAGGGCCAGCATGGCGGCAGCCCCATCAACACCGGTTAACCTGCATTGAGGATAGGCACGAGCAAAACGAATGCTTATGTCAGCCGGCCCGCAACCTAGATCAAGCACCTGCCCGGGGTTATAGTCTGCAAATCGCTGGCGAAAGTGTTCAACGAATGCTTGGTGCGGTTCGGAAAAATCGCCAGCCGCATAGGCGCACGCCTGCTCCACTTCATCCATTAACTCCGGTTCAGGAATACGGTCCATACAGTCTTACCCTGGCAGAATCGACTCGGTAGCTAACATCTCATCGATGGTTTCACGACGCCTGATGAGATGTGCCTTGTCTTTATCCACCATAATTTCGGCTGCAAGCGGACGCGTGTTGTAACGTGAATTCATGCATGCACCATAAGCACCGGCACATTTAATTGCGAGTACGTCGTCTTTGACAACACTTAACTCACGGTCACGCCCAAGGAAATCGCTACTTTCACACACTGGCCCTACTACATCGTAGGTATGGGTTGTACCCTTACCCCGCTTCGACACAGGCAAGATTTCGTGCCACGCATCATAGAGGGCTGGCCTCATAAAATCGTTTACCCCAGCATCGACTACCGCAAAGTTCTTTATCTCACCGTGTTTCACATATTCGACACGGGTCAACAGCAATCCGGCTTCGCCCACGAGGGCTCGTCCGGGTTCGATGATGATGCGCAATTCCTTGAACGACGACCCATCTAACTTATCCATCAATGTTGCAACGTAATCCTGTGGTGTGGGTGGTTGTTCGTCCCGATATGGAATACCTAAACCACCGCCAAGATCCAAATTCTCCAATCGGATTCCGTCACCACGCAATGCATCCACCAGCACCAACAATCGATCAAGCGTGTCAATAAACGGTCCCATCTCTGTGAGCTGGGATCCGATGTGACAGGCGACGCCATTAATCGTTATGTTCGGTAGTGATTTCGCGTACACATAAAGGTCGCCCGCATTCTCAATGGGAATGCCAAATTTATTCTGCTTGAGACCCGTGGCGATATAAGGGTGAGTATTCGGATCGACATCCGGGTTGACACGTAAGGCAATCGGCGCCTGAACACCGCTATCAGCCGCTAAGTCGTTTAGACGCGAAAGCTCATCGGCAGACTCTATATTGAAACAATCGATGCCTGCCTGCAAACCTTGACGCATTTCGGTATCGGATTTGCCTACACCCGAAAACACAACCTTGGATGCATCGCCACCGGCACGTAAAACGCGCTCGAGCTCGCCCCCAGAGACGATGCCGAAGCCAGAACCCAGACGGCTTAGTACATTCAAAACCGCAAGATTGGAGTTAGCTTTGACCGAATAACACAACCGATGGTCACGCCCGCCAAATGCTCCATCAAAGGCATGCCAACGGTCCTCTATCATGCTACGCGAGTAGACATAACACGGTGTGCCAAAGCGCTCCGCGATTGTAGCTAGCGAAACTTCCTCGGCAAAAAGATAGCCGTCACGATAAACGAAAGAATTCATGGGCGATGAACTACTGTTTTTGCTTCTTCGACTTCTTATCTGATTGTTCACCATCGGACTGCTGTTGAGTGGCATCCGGAAGATACAGCGGACCCTTCTTGCCGCAGCCGGTCATACTCGTGGCAGTCGCGGCTAGCATTATGACTATCGACAGCAATAGGCTCAGACGGGGTTTGCGCATGGTACTAACTTTTGAACGTCGCAAGCGCGAATCTACCAGCAACTCCGGAACCACAAAACCCCTTAGGATCTGACCAGCATGATATCGTGTCCAGCCAACTCCGATCTGACGGCATCCAAGGTCAACAACCCAATGCACGGCATGGCACCTGCGCTGGATACGCCCTCATGTGTCCACTTTTTGATGAGCGCAATGGCTGGGCTGCAAGACATCGCCGTACCGCTATCGCTACGGGCGATCAAACATGCCGATCGTCTGACTACTGTGCCCTTCTGCTGTCCCAGCACGTGAACGTGTACACCCGTAATCGTGTCCACCAGTTTCTGAAGGCCACTACTAACCCTGCCCCGATTGGCTGGCTTGGTGATGGAGGCTTTCGCGCTCTTAGCGCCCTTCAGCCGACCCAGTGCCGCTAGCGTGTTATTGAGTAGCGGCTTTTGCAGACCGGCGCGGGCGCTCACGGTTAGCGCCCCGTAGAGAATTGGAAAAAGATCAAGATCTGGAAAATCGCACAAGTATACACGCTGAAGACCGACCGGCGCTGGGAACGCAACCTTTTCTGGTTCCGACCACACATGCGTATCACGCCAGCGTCCCATTTGCCGCACTCGTATCACCCGACCGACGGATGGCAGTAACGCCCTGCCCATAGCTAGCCATGATGTACCTGGGTCCGCCGAACAAACAGCAACACGGATCTCGCCCATGCGGTCGAACTCTTGTGTGAGCGAATCGACCAGAGCACTAGAGATGGCCGGCACTGCCGTGGCACCAGCCACAATCAGGGATGAGCTAGCTTCAGCCTTGGCGTTTAAAGCCTTTATGCCCGTGACATGGCGACGGGCACTCGCCATATCGACGTAATGCACTGCGCATTTCACACATTGTTCGGCTACGCGGTAACGGTAGTTGCCGAGCTGAAAAGAGCCGCCGGCCTGCACCACCGCGAACACGCCATCGAGCGCCTTACGCACAGACATTGCATCCTCGGCGTCGATCTTTAGTGCACGCGCACCGATCTGTTCTGCGAATACTCGATTCTTATCAGACCCGCCAACCCCGATAACACATTCGATCGACGGATCGGCTGCCAGCGCCAACGCGACACGCTTGCCGGCAGCGACATCTGCGCCTAAGACCAGGATCCTCGCCGTCATGGAGAGCGCATGATATCTAAACGAACTTGAGATACAAGATAGGCCTTACCTTGAACTTTTCCGTTCTGAAGTCGGAAAAATGATGGGAACAACTTCCTTGTACTGGCGCACAAAATGCGCCTCGACATCCTCGCGGATGTGTTCTGGTAGCTCTTCGAAATCCCCGCGATTTTCCTCGGGCAGTATAAGCTCCATTGTGCCGGCACGACGAGCGGCAATAACTTTTTCACGAATGCCGCCCACCGCCAGTATTTGGCCAGTCAACGTCAGTTCGCCAGTCATCGCAACCGGGCGGGCAATCTTTTCACGCCGTGCCAAAGATAGAAGGGCCGTCGCCATGGTGACACCGGCACTGGGTCCATCCTTAGGGGTGGCACCGGCAGGTACATGCAGGTGGATGAAGGCATCGTCAAAATAATCGGCCGACGCGCCAAACGCCTTGCAATTCGCCGAGATGTAACTGTAGGCAATTCCGGCCGACTCCTTCATGACACCGCCGAGTTGCCCAGTAAGATTCAATCCACGTCCACGCTCATGCACGCGTGTGGCCTCGACATCAAGCATAACCCCGCCCAATGGCGTCCACGCCAAACCAGTGACGACTCCAACTCCCGTCAACGGCTTTTGCTTGCGAAATACCCGTTTGCCGAGGTAGTCCACGATATTCTTAGCGCCGACGTTGATCGGTGGGTTGGCACCGTTGAGAATCTTTACTACCGCCTTGCGCGCGATGGCGCCGATGCGTTTCTCGAGGTTACGCACGCCCGCTTCACGCGCATAACTTTCGATGATCTCGCGCAATGCGCTCTTATCGATCTTTAACTGCCCACGTTTTAAGCCCGCTCTTTTTAGTTGCCGCGGTATCAGGTGTTTCCGAGCAATCTCAATCTTCTCGCTGGCGATGTACCCGCCCAGACGGATGATCTCCATTCGATCCAATAACGGCACCGGAATGGTATCGAGTTGATTAGCCGTGCTCATGAATAACACCTTAGAAAGATCGAATCGCACGTCCAGATAGTGATCGAGAAAATCGCGATTCTGCTCAGGATCAAGCACCTCCAGCAAAGCAGAGGCGGGGTCACCGCGATAGGAAGCGCCAATCTTGTCGATTTCGTCCAACATGATGACGGGGTTGGCAACCGCCACTTGCTTGAGGGCTTGGATGAATTTGCCCGGCATGGCCCCAATGTATGTGCGTCGATGTCCCTTGATCTCTGCTTCGTCGCGGGTCCCACCCAACGAGAAACGGTAAAACTCCCGCCCCAGCGCTGCCGCTACCGAACGACCGATGGATGTCTTGCCGACACCCGGCGGGCCAACCAGCAACAAGATGGAA
>JAOTYM010000126.1 GCA_029861845.1 Gammaproteobacteria bacterium
GTGCGGATGATCAACTTGACGCAGCTCGGCAAGGGCAACGCGCCGCTGGTGACCAGCTTCGCCGCCGGCCAGGCGCCGCCGGGCGAGGTCCGGGATCTCATCATCGCCGACACCATGATGCCGGCGCCGGGGGAGGCCGCGATGCTGCTCACCAGCCCGGGCGATCTCACCGTCTACTACTACATGGAGGGCATGAACGCGGCCACGGGCAACTTCCGCAACTACGGGCACGCGCCGCGGGCGGTGAGCGTGGTCGATCGCACGCTCAAGGAGCGCGAGCCGGGGGTGTACTCGGCGAAGGTGAAGATCCCGGTCGCCGGCAAGTACGATGTGGCCTTGTTGCTGGAGGCGCCGCGCATGCTGCACTGCTTTGAGGTGACGGCGAAGCCCAATCCGATGATGAAGCCGCAGTTCGATCCGCTGGCGGTGGAGTATCTGGTCAAGGACCGCAACGTCAAGGTGGGCAAGCGCGCGCCCTTTCGCTTCCGCCTGACCGATCCGGCCACCGAAAAGCCGCGCGACGATTTGAAGGACGTCAACGTGCTCTATTACGCCGCCTCGGGCCGCGGGCGCACCGTGGCGCCCGCCAAGCCGGTGGGCGACGGCATCTACGAGGTCGAGTTGTCCATCAGATTGGCCGAGGCTTACTACGTGTGGGTGGGATCGGAGTCGGCGGAGGCGCCGTTCCAGAAGCTGCCCTACTTCTCCGTGCGCGGGGTGCGTTGACGATGGTCTCGGCGATCAAAGCGACACTGCGTAAAGCGAGACTGAAACAGGAAAAAGGCTCGCGGCGACACGGGGCAGTGATGCGTAGCGCAACGTCGATCAGGTATCTGAGCACGCTCTTGCTCGGCGCCGCCCTTGCCGGCACGGCAGCGGGCGCAAGCGCCCACGACGGTAAGCACCACGGCGCGGCGCCGCCCGCAAGCGCAGCGAGCGCGCCTGCGACGGTCGACGTGACCCTGTTTGACGAGCCACTGCTCGATCAGGATGGGCGCGACGTCAAGTTCGCGAGTGATGTGATCGCAGATCATATCGTCATCATGAATTTCATCTACACGACTTGCACGACGGCCTGTCCGGTACTGTCAGCGATCTTCCAAAGGGTCCAGGGGAAACTTGGTAACAAGTTGGGCAAAGACGTGGTCATCGTATCTGTAAGCGTCGACCCAAACACGGACACGCCGCGGCGTCTCAAGGCCTATGCCAAGAAGTTAAAGGCGCGAACGGGTTGGATCTTCTTGACCGGCGGGGAACATGTCGTCGACAAGGTGCTCGAAGGTCTGGGTGCGTACAGCCAGGATTTCACCGCCCATCCCAACATGACGCTCATCGGGGACGGCCGCACAGGAGAATGGACGCGGATGTACGGCTTTGCGAACCCCAATCACATTCTCGCCCAGGTCGATCGGCTGGTCGCGGCGCGCAAGGCCGATCTGTCCGCGGCTGCCCGGTCGCAATGAAGACACAGACGGGAACTATTCATGTGTAAAGCCGCCGGCTGCAGGATCCGGTTTACCGCCGACGGCATCATACTAAGCGGCGCCGCCGAAGCTATCCATGCGGAGGCTGACAAGATTCTTCGTCGTTTCGCCTACAGCGGAAGGCCTTACGAGATCAAAACCGATACGTCCGAGCGGGTCGTGCTGGGGCGACCGCAGGAAACTACTGGCCAGAATAAGCTTGTTGATTCTGTCGTAACTTTGTCACCCAGGCCGGGCCGGTCTCAAAGGCCATTATGAAGGAGCAATCAATGACGAGCCACAAAACAGTGTTTTTTTTCGTGCTACCCGTTGTGTCGATAATGGCCGTGGCGTTAATTGTGCCGGCGGCAGCGCAACAGCAAACGGCGACGGCGGAGAAGGAACAGCACGCCGCGAAACCGCAGCGTTCGCTGCCCGACGAACAAAAGACCCGGCAATACTTCACGGACTTGCCGTTGCTCACCCAGGAAGGTAAATCCGTGCGCTTCTATACCGATGTGCTCAAAGACCGGGTGGTGCTGATCAATTTTATGTACACCAACTGCAAGGACGCCTGCCCGTTAATGACGCAAATGCTCATACAGGTAAGAGACCGCCTGGGGGAGATGTTCGACAACCCGGTCCGCTTCGTCTCCATCAGCACCGACCCCGAGCGCGACACCCCGCAAGCGCTGGCCAAGTTCGCCAAGCAGCAGAAGGCCGACGACCCTGGCTGGGTGTTCCTGACCGGCGAGAAAAAAAATATCGATTTCATCGTGAAGCGGCTAGGCCAGTACTCCCCTAACGTCGAAGCCCATTCCACGATGATGCTGGCCGGCAATGTGCGCACGCGTCACTGGATAAAAATAATGCCTATGACACCGGCGCCCGGCATCCTGGCGAAGCTCCAGACTCTGGCCTCGGAGTCCTAATAAAGGGGGACAGATTTATTTTGTGACGTTTCGGACGGCCGGGGGAGGCGCGTCTGACCGCCTGTTCGGGCACGGCGCCGCATGCCCAGGCCGGCGCGGCGTGCTAGCATCCTCTGGCATGGGCCCAAGACCTCGCACCAGCGTTCCGGGACCCGTTTCTAAAGCGGCCATTCTGACCACCGCCCTGCTCGCAGGCGCTGCGCTAGGCGCAGGCCTGTCAGAGGAGGAGGCTCGGGGCAAGGGGATCTTTTTTGAAGGCGACAGCGCCTCCGGGCGCGATATCACCGCCTACGTCGGCCCGGCCTTGGTACCCCTGCCAGCCAGCGCCATGCCCTGCGCGGGCTGTCACGGTCCCGACGGGCTAGGCCGGCCAGAAGCGGGGGTCACGCCCTCCAACATCACCTGGAGCCACCTCACCAAGCCCTACGGCACGCTCTCCGGCACGGGCCGACGCCGCCCGGCCTATGCCACGCAAACGGCCATCCGGGCGATTGCGGCGGGGATTGACTCCGCCGGTAACCGGCTCGACGCGAGTATGCCGCGCTACGAAATGGATCCCCAGGATATGGCGGACCTGGTGGCCTACCTCAAACGCCTCGAGCACGACCTGGATCCAGGGCTGGCCGACACGACGATACGGGTTGGGACCGTGCTGCCGGCGGGCGGGCCGATGGCCTCCCTGGGGGAGGCGATCGAGGGCGTCGTCAAGGCCTATTTCGACGATATCAACGTCCAGGGGGGCATTTACAGCCGGCGCCTGGAACTGAAGGTCGCGTCCGCCCCGACGCGGGAGCTGGTGCTGGCGCGGGGGTCGGCGCTTATCGAGAGCGGGGAGATCTTCGCCCTGATCGCCCCCGTCACGGCCGGCTTGGAGGCGGAACTGGGCGAGATCGTGGAACTAAATCAGATTCCCATCATCGGCCCGTTCACCCAGTTCCCCGCCGATGCCGACACCTTACAGCGCTTCACCTTCTACCTGTTCGCGGGCCTGACCGTGCAGGCAAGGGCGCTTTTGGACTACGCCTCGAAACAGCTCGAACTGAGCAAGCCGCGCGTCGGCGTGGTGTATCCGCATGACGAGAATACCGGCGCGGTTGCGCAGGCGATACGCGGCCATGCCGAGAAGCATAAGTGGCCAGAACCGCTGCTCATCGATTATCCGCCTCGGCAAGTGAACGCCGCCGCGATCGCGGC
This sequence comes from Gammaproteobacteria bacterium, assembly GCA_029861845.1. Classification (GTDB taxonomy): domain Bacteria; phylum Pseudomonadota; class Gammaproteobacteria; order Acidiferrobacterales; family SPGG2; genus SPGG2. The sequence continues at coordinate 3,590 of JAOTYM010000126.1, forward strand.
GCAGCTGAAAACAGCCGACACACAAGCCCTCGTGTTTCTTGGCCCCGGGTCCGAACTGGTCGCCTTGGCGCAGGAGGGCGCGCGCCGCGCATGGGTGCCCTATGTCCTGATGCCGGGTTCGCTGGTGGACAAAGCGTTATTCGACCTCCCCGCGGCTTTCCAGGACCGGGTGTTTGTGGCTTATCCAACCGTGCCCTCGGATCACACGCCCGCCGGGAAGCAGGAATTCGGGCGGTTTCAACAGCGCCACGATCTGCCCCGCAAGCATTTCCCGGCCCAGATCGCGGCTTACTCTGCCGCCAAGTTACTCGTGGAGGGATTAAAGACGGCAGGCCGGGGTCTAAGCCGCGATAAGCTGGTCAAGGCCCTCGAGGCGCTGCACAGGTTTGATACCGGTCTGACACCGCCGCTCACGTATTCAGCTAACCGTCGCATCGGCGCGCTGGGTGCCCACATCGTCGCGGTGGACCTCAAGGAGCGCAACTTCCGCCCCGGTGCTGACTGGGTCGGGGTTGAGTAGTGTGCGGCCATTGCCGAACCCGTCTTCGATCCCACAGGCGCCTGTGCCAACCTCGCGTGGGCCTAGCCTTGTCCCCTTGGCGGGGTCCTTGGACCAGGGGAGGCGCCGACACTACTTATGCCCGGCCCCAAGGGTCAATTTGTTAGAATTGCACCGATCTAGGTGGAGGTATCCGACGCCGCCATGTTGGCGTCAAGCGACGTGTCTTCGCATCCGTTGCTGTTCGTGTCCCTGTGATGCAGCTAGTGCATCGCGTGCAGGAAGAGGAGTGTTCTTATGCTGAAAACCTATTCGTTGTTGTCGATCTGTCTTGTAATGCTGCCGCTAGCTACCTCGGCTCAGTCCGCCCAGGTCGGCCTCGCCGCCAAGGTCAATGGCACTGAGATCAGCCGGGCCAGATTCGAGACGACGTTCGAGTCCCACATTGAGCGGCGTGGCATCAATGTGGCGATGATGCAAAGCCCAGACGCATTGAAACAGCTGAAGCGGCAGATCCTTGACTTGCTCATTGGGCAGGAACTGCTCTGGCAACAGGCGAAGAAGGACGGTTTCGTGGCCGCCTCCGCGCAGGTCGACCAGGCGGTCGACCATGTACGCCGGCGCTATAGGTCAGAGGAAGTGTTCTTGCAGGAACTGAAGAGCGGGAGCTTTACTGAGGACAGCTACCGCGACAATCTCAAGCAGGAGCTCTCGGTCCGGCGCTGGGCCGAGGAGACTATTGCCAAGAATATTTCGGTTTCAGCGCAAGAGGTGCACGATTTTTACGTGAAAAACCCCGATCGCTTCATCCGCCCGGACGAGATCAATGCGCGCCACGTGCTGATCAAGGTCGGCCCGGGCGCCGATGAAGCGACAGTGACCGAAGCCCGCAAGCAGATCGAAAAGATTCTGGCCGAGGCCAAGCAGGGGGCTGATTTCGCGGCGCTTGCGCAGAAACACTCGCAGGGCCCGAGCGCCCCCAAGGGCGGCGAGCTGGGGTTCCTGCCGCGCGGGCGGCTGGTCAAGCCCTTCGAGGAGGCGGCCTTTGCCTTGAAGCCGGGCGAGATCTCCGACGTGGTGCGCACCCAATACGGCTTTCACATCATCAAGCTCGAGGCACGCCGCGGCGGTGACACCATATCCCAGAAAGAAGCCGAACCGTCGATCCGTGACTACCTGTCGTCCATGAAGACCCAAGAAGCCATCCAGGAGCGTGTCCGCGTGCTCCGGGAGACAGGAAACGTGGAGATTCTGCTGCCGCTTTAGGGGCGCCAGGACCGGGGCGGCGTTGGCGGACGCGTTGCTGTTCCGGGCCTTCGGCAGCGAGACGAGCCGTGGAAGGCTCGTTAGGGTGCTTGGTGCTTGCGAAGCTCTACGAGCGCAACCGCGATCTGACACCCCCACTGACGTACGGATCCAACCGGCGCGCTGGCGCCCTGAGAAAGGGTCTGCCGTATGCGTTGAATCCCGCTTTCCCGGCCTCCCGTGCAGTTGAAAGCTTGGCTGCAGAAAAAGCTATGAGTGGCTAATTTTCATAGGAGCGGTTCCCGTCATCCTTGCGAGGGACGAGATCAACGGACCTTGATCTAGATCAATGATGTTGGGAATACGTTCCCATAATATACAGTTGGCGCTTGGGAAGATCCTGCCGATGACGCGTGCCGCCGGTTACCGCTAAATACGGGTTTTAGGTATTGACTTGGGAAGAATTTCCCATATACTGCTCACTTGTCATAAGGGGGGAAGGGTTTTCCGCGTACAAGAATAGCCAAAGGGTGCAGGGACTGCTGCTTGTGTCACAACTGTGCTTAAAGAGAATTATTATAGGAACGTAATCATGTTTCAAATCCCGACACTAAAGCTTTACCCGATGTTGGTTCATCTCTTTGAAAGGCGCTTGATGCACCTGAGCGCCATCGTCTTGGTGGTTTCGCTGGCGGTCGCCGCCGGCCCGGTCAGCGCCAAGGGCTCCCGAGCGAGTGTGAGCGCGGCAACCGTATGCGCTCTCGATACTTCCGTTCCCGAATTCACAGTCGAGATCCGGGTCCGCGATAAGACCAGCGGAGATGCCATCGCGCGGGTGGCCGCATGGTCGATCACGGCTCTGGCCAAGACCGAGCGGGGAAACTGGAGAAATCAAACACTATTCGGATCGGCGAGTAAAGGCGGCCTCAACCTGCCCGTACCCACTAGGATCGGACCCGTCCCGTTTTCGCTCTGTGTGCCGGACGGTAGCGGCGTATACCACGTCATAAATCCGATTATTGCGGAGGCGAAAGGGCTTAACGCCATGGCCGAGACAACGTACGGGCGCCTCAATGAAGACACAATGGATGTCGAGGACCAGCGCACCATCATGAACATGTGCAGCGACGACCCCTTCACCGAGGACGTAGTGGAGCCGAGTGGCATCAAATTGAATGCTGAAGATATCGCCAACATTGAGGCCGCGTGCGCTGCTCTCAACCCGTAGCCCCGAGTAACGTTAAGCCTGACGAGAGCACGGGGCCCGCCGACGGCGGGCCCCGTCGCTTAGTAAAAAGGAGTAAAAAGGGGACAGATTTATTTTACGTGACGTTTTGGGCGGCCAGGGCCGCGCAGCTCAATTCGGCGCCCCACTTTCTGACTGATCTCGTCGACAAACTTGCGACCACCGGTGGGTTGACCACGCTGGACCACCGAGCGAATTAACGACCACTCGTGGTCGGGAATCGTCTCATCTACCCATTTACGATAGCGCTGCACTCGCTGCGTCTGCGTGTTTCCTAGTGCCAGGTAGCAGGGATCTAGATCGAGCAACTGATCTCGCGCCTCACCGAGTTTAACCTTGTGGCTGGACCAAGGGTAATCCCTGGGCGTAGCCACCATGCGCGCACGAACCGGATTCAGCTCCACATAACGACAACAGGCCAGCAGATAACGGTCCGTCTCGATTGGGCTTGATTTATAACGCCCTTCCCATAAGCTTCCTGTCCGGCCCTTTAACGCATTCACATATCTTGTTTGACGACCCGCCACCCGTTTCATCAGTAAACCCAGATTTTCCGGATCATCCCCCGGATCAAGAATCAGATGCACGTGGTTTGTCATCAAACAATACGCGTAGACTTTACAACGAAGCGCGTCTTTCCATGTTCTCAGGTTAGCCAGATAATAAAGAAAATCCCTAGGTTCGGTGAAAACCGTTCCACGGTCGTGTCCGCGCTGGATAATGTGCTGCGGGGTATTGGGCAAGACTACTCTTCCCGTCCTTGGCATCTTGACCTGCTTGTCTAAACCATCGAATCGGCAGCGCGCGATCATAGCTCTGATCGATCCTAAAATAAATCTGTCCCCTTTTTGCTCATTTTGCTTGCAAGCATCAAAGCAGCTAGGCTAAAAAAGGGGGAGGTTAAGTCTTGCCAAATGTTCAAGTCTAGCCGTTATTTCTCCATCGCAAGCCTAATCGGCATCATTGCCGTCGTCACGGCGCTCTCTGTCTTTTATCGAAACGTCGCAGTCGGTACGCTTACGGCGCGTCAGACTGGGGCTAACGTGGTGCTTGCTAGAGCCGTCGCGAATTCGGTCTGGCCTAAGTATGCGTCGTTCTTAAAAGACGCCTCCCATATGTCCGACGCGGAGCTGCGCCACCGGAGAGAAATCGGTCAGCTCAGAACGGATGTCCTCGAACAGATGAAAGGGCTGACTGCCGTCGCCGTGAAGATTTACGACCCCAATGGCCCGACGGTGTTCTCCACGGATGCGAAAGAGATCGGGCAGTACGAGCGGCATAATCCAGGATTCCAGAGGGCGCTGGGCGGTGGGATCGCTAGCGGAATTACGTTTCGTAATGCGTTCGACCCCTTCGATCAAGTTATTGTCGATCGTGATCTCGTCAGCTCTTACATACCAATCTGGAAGAACGGGACGGCGGTCGACGGGGTCTTTGAACTTTACTCCGATATCACCGGGCTGGTGCAAGATCTCAAGAAGACTCAGCGCCAGATCGTCATAGGCGGATCGCTTGCGCTCTCTTTTCTATATGCATTCCTGTTCCTGATCGTCACGCGGGCTGACAAATTTATCAAGGTCCAAGAAGAAGAGCGCCGGACCATCGAAGCCGAGGTCCGCCGTCAGGCCTATCACGACTCCCTGACCGGACTGCTCAACCGTACGAGCTTTGCTGAGCACATGCGAAAAGCAATTGAACGTGCCAAAAGGAGCCAGAAGCTGCTTGGCCTCATGTTCCTCGACATCGACCGGTTCAAGGTCGTCAATGACAGCCTCGGTCACAATGCAGGCGATCACCTGTTGCAAGTGACGGCGAAAAGGATCCAGTCGGGCGCCCGTGAAAGCGACATGGTTTTCCGCATGGGCGGCGACGAGTTCACCGTTTTGTTGGAAAACCTGCAGAGTCCCGAGGATGCGGCGCTGCTGGGGCCGCGCATCATCGAATCGATGGCGCGCCCCATCAAGCTGGGCCAGCACGAGCTCATCGTTACTGTCAGCATGGGGATCGCGATCTATCCGACCGACGCTACCGACCCCGAGGGGCTAGTGAAGGATGCCGACACGGCCATGTACCGCGCCAAGGAAGCGGGTGGCAACACCTACGTGTTCTATACCGGGACCTGAATCTCAAGGCGCGCGAACGTCTCACCCTCGAGTCCAGGCTGCAACAAGCCCTGAGCAAGGACGGACCCGGAACGGGGTACCTTAACGCCGGACAATGCCGCCCGCTCGTGGTCGGGAATCGTCTCATCTACCCATTTACGATAGCGCTGCACTCGCTGCGTCTGCGTGTTTCCTAGTGCCAGGTAGCAGGGATCTAGATCGAGCAACTGATCTCGCGCCTCACCGAGTTTAACCTTGTGGCTGGACCAAGGGTAATCCGTGGGCGTAGCCACCATGCGCGCACGAACCGGATTCAGCTCCACATAACGACAACAGGCCAGCAGATAACGATCCGTCTCATAGCCCTCCATCGATCCTAAAATAAACCTGTCCCCGTTATAGTTGTAGTTGTGTCCTCTTTATAGCCATAAACTATTGAAAAATAGTGTAATTTCTGCTGATGACGCGTGCGGCCGGCTACCGCTAAATACGGGTTTTAGGTATTGACTTGGGAAGAATTTCCCATATACTGCTCACTTGTCATAAGGGGGGAAGGGTTTTCCGCGTACAAGAATAG
>JAOTYM010000255.1 GCA_029861845.1 Gammaproteobacteria bacterium
GACACATCCAATCCAACATACGTTTCCATCTTCCTCTCCCTCACGGTTAGTGTAGGAGGTAGTGTGGCCGTTGGCATAAACCGAGCCCAGAATTACGCCATGTTGACAAACACCCCGAGTGTTTAGCGTTCGGTAGAGGTAAAATTACACCCATCAAACACCGGAGACGGTTGCGATGATGGGACAGCAAACGGGTGGTGAGGCGCGGTTGTTCTATGCCTTCAACCTCGATGAGTACGTTCCCGAGCATCATATCCTTCGCCGCATCGATCGGGCTCTCGATCTCAGCAAACTTCGCCACCATTTAGCCGATTTCTATAGCCACACCGGCCGCCCATCGGTGGACCCCAAAAAGGTCTCGCTGACCGATCCGCTGGCGCGCTGGACAGCGGCGACAGGCCCTGCGTTCTACGCCTACTCGACTAACTACCTGGCGGATATGGCGTGTGGCATTATCGTCGATGTCGAAGCCACGCACGCCCACCGGATCTCAGAAGTCGAGTCCACCAAGGTGATGGTCGATCGGGTCGAGGAGCAGTTCGGTCTTAAACCTGAGCGGCTGATCGGTGATAGCGTGTATGGCACCGCGCCCATGCTCAGTTGGCTGGTGGACGACAAAGGGATCGAGCCGCATATCCCGGTATGGGATAAGTCCGTACGCACCGACGGTACCTTTTCGCGCAGTGACTTCCAGTGGGACGAAGCAGAGGATGAATACCGCTGTCCTGGCGGAAAAGCGCTGCGCTCTCGACAACGTCACCGCGGATATAAACCGGGCACGGTGACGCGTGCCAACACCATCATCTATCGCGCCAGTGAGCTCGACTGCCGGTCGTGTGCATTGAAACAACACTGTTGTCCGAACGAGCCGCGACGCAAGATCGCGCGCAGCGTGCACGAAGCCGCGCGCGATGTAGCCCGACGAATTGCCAAGACACCCGAGTACCAGCGTTCCTACTACCAACGTCGAAAGGTCGAGATGCTGTTTGCGCATCTCAAATGCATTTTGAAGGTGGATCGGTTGCGGTTACGAGGACTGACGGGTGCCAAGGACGAGTTTCTTCTGGCTGCAACCGCGCAGAATCTACGCAAATTGGCCAAACTGATGGCTCAACCTCCACCTATCGACAGGATAGGTGCGCCCGCTTGAGGCAAATCCACCCTAATCAACGATTTCAACCATCATCCCAGCCGATGATGGACGACAAAAACAAAAAACACCGTCTCTACAAATCGCCAGCCCGCCCGTAATTGCTTTTCTCACCGTGTTTGTCAACACAATCCCGACACAACGGACATTTCTCAGATAGGACTTCGGCGAACAGGAAGTCAAACGGATCCTGAAACCGGTGCGCGATTCGACATTACGGATTCGAAACGTGCAAGATATTTATTTGGGTTTTTGATCTGCATCTATTTGCAGCCTGCACAAAGTGGAATATTGATATTGGGACAGCAACAAGGAGGGTATGAAGATGACGAAAGCAGTCGAAAAAGTCCCAGTGAAACACGAGAAAATGAAGCCGCCAATCGCGGCTCGCATTAACCCGATGACACGACTTCGCACTGAAGTCGATGACGTTTTTGATCGGTTCTTCGGCCATGAGATGAGCATGGCACCGCTGTTCCGCCGCATGACGGAAATGAAGCCGGAGTGGGATTGGCACTGGAAAAGCGGATTCGATCTGACACCCACTGTCGATGTCACGGAATCCGATGCCGCCTACGAGATCACGGCGGAAATGCCCGGCATGGACGAAAAGGACTTCGAGTTGGTGGTGGGCGATGGCCTGCTGACGCTTAAGGGCGAGAAGAAGGAAGAGCACGAGGAGCACGATAAAGATTATCGGCTCAACGAGCGCCGTTACGGCTCCTTCCAACGCGCCTTCAGGCTCCCTGAGGGTGTGGACGATGGCAAGGTAAACGCCACGTTCGCCAAGGGCGTGCTGCATGTCACCCTGCCGAAGAGCAAGGAAGCGCAGATGAAACAGCGCAAGATTCCGATCAAGAGCGCGTAGTAGGCAAAGCGGCATCCGGGCGACTGGGTGCCGCTTTCTTTGAATCGACAGTCGACAACCCACAAATGAGTCGAGCCGTTGTTGTTGGTCGTCGATACACGGGCGGGGCCATTCGCTGAAGGCTTGCCGCCCGCCCCGTACCTGAATCACGAAAGCGCGCCTGCGGGTTTCTGTGAAGGTCAGGACAGTCATTTAGAGCAGGGGAGCCAGCACAAGAATCACGGCGCGAGTAAGCACGATTTCCTTCCTCCATTGTTTGCAATAGGACTCGCGATTTAGGACGACACGTGAGCTAAGCGTTGACCAGCTGGTAGCTTTGACGCTGATCAAATACAGGCAAAGTTGTGGAGCGTACATTGTCGTTTATTTCTATGCGGAGGCCGGTACGATGAACACCTCTATGCTGGATGTTTCCCATGAGACTCTAAATACCGAAGGTGTCAAAAAGGTTGTTCAGGA
>JAOTYM010000256.1 GCA_029861845.1 Gammaproteobacteria bacterium
CTCGCTACGACGCATCTTGGCCACGATGGGCTTGGAGCGCAGGCAGCAGCCGATCAATGGCGACCGTCTCGGTGTGCTGATGGGTGAGTGATGGCCAGGCGCCTCTCGAAAAGCCAGCGCGGCGAGTTGCTCAAACTGCTTTGCAATGGCCATGACGTCGAAAGCGCATGCTCCGTGCTCAAGATCGGTCAGAAAGAGATAGCGGCCGGCGGGGCCAAGCTGGTGGCCGAGATCGGCGAGGCGTACAAGATCGGCACGGCAAGACTGCGCGCCAGGATCATGGAGAGCGCGTTGTCAGGCGACAACGCGGCGGTGCTGATGAAGCTGTTGGAGCAGCGTGAGGCCGCCGAGGCGACGGGTGAGGCCGGCGCTCAGATCACCGAGATCCGCCACGTCATCATCGAGCCGCTTTGTCCACATTGCGGAAAGCGCCCGGTAATCAGGGATGACGAGGGCAGAGCCCCGTAGTTCCACCCTCGCGGTAACGGCAACGGCGAGAGGAAACCTCCGACAGACGTCGCTTATCCTTGCAACTCGCACTCGCGGATGACGAAAGCGGACACCCGATTTGGTGACGCAGGCGAAAGTCTTGTCGGTTGCGGACCCGGTGTTGGTCGTTGACACCAACAAAGTATTTACTCTACAATGTCGAAAATATTTAATCACGTGGGTAAGGTAGATTATGGGTCAGAATGACACGCTCGGTGAATTCGAACATCTTGTATCGGTCGCCATTATGCGGTTGAGAAACAATGCATACGGTATGATGATCCGGACGGAAATCCATAAACGGGCCGATCGTGATGTGTCAATCGGCGCCGTGTATACAACCCTCGAGCGTTTAGAACAGAAAGGACTTGTGTCTTCGCGCGTCGGTGAGCCTACGCCGGAGCGTGGTGGTAGAGCGAAGCGCTACTACAAGCTGACCGCATCTGGAGTGAAGACACTAAAGGCGTCGCGAGGAGCTCTGACCCGAATGTGGAAGGGGCTGCGGATAGCTGAGGCGTAACACAATGAAGCGGAAAGATTCTGACTTTGATCTCGTACGCGTGCTCCTATCGAAGTCATACGAGAAATTGCGATCAGAAGGCATGGTCACCATCACGGACGAGGCGCTCAAAGAAATTGGGTTTGACAAGTTCGAGTCATCGAACATCGAGCGTGAGAATCTGCTCACGTTTCTAAACGGCACGATAACGGAATCCGACCAGGGGGTTGCCGTTCGAGTCACTGAAGCCTTTCCCGGTACCAGGCGAACTGCCCGTCTATTGTCAACGGCCGGCGTAAAGTCGGCTCGGATTCCAGAAATCGAGCACCCCAGACAAGATGGGATTGTACGCGCCCACCTGCCGCGAAGGGCTGAACAACTAGCGACCTTATTCTTCACAAAGCATCTACGTGAAAACGTGCTTGGCGACTTAGAGGAGGAGTTTGAAACCATCATTGTCCCAAAGTTCGGCGTACGATTCGGGAGGCGATGGTATTGGTTTCAGGTCGTTCGTTCGATTTGGGCGGTAATGGGAGCATCGCTACTGAAGCTCGGCCTCATCGCGTGGTTAGGTAGAGTCGCCAGTTGGCTCCTAAACAAAACGAGCATCTAAATTGGGCCACGGTCAGCGAGCGAAATAAAAGGATGACAAAAACTGGCGAGTTGCACCCGACGAACCAAGTCTAGATTGCGGCCAGCGCGACACCCTGCTCGAAAGAATCGACGCTTCACCAAGTGATTGCATCAGCAAAAGCGGCTGCCGCTGGACACGAAGGAGACACCGAAGGTGGGTAAAGTCATAAAGTTTCCAGCACCTACAGAAAAGTATTGGAAAGAAATAGATGCGCTAATTGAAACAAAGGTCCATCACAGAAATCCTAAGGTTGCTCAGTGCATACGTTCGCATCTTAAGCGTCTACTCAGAAAGTACAGTAAGCTACCAGCACGACAGCTACGGTTTACAGCTCCAGCGGACTGTGACAAGGAGAACATTGACATACTTGCACGAGAAATCAAGGGGGCAGTGACGGAGTATGTCCGTGAACGGCAACTCGATATGCTTGCCGAGATTGCCAAGTTGCAGAAAAAGGTCTGTGAGTATGAATACAGCAAAGAATGACCATGCCCTAGCCCGGGCAGGCGAAAAGATCGGTCCGTACGGTAATACGGTTCGACTCGTCGAAGCGCCCAGGCGACAACGCGCGCCGTGGGCCGAGATCGCGCGGGAAGCGATCAACAACTTCCTGCTAGAGCACAGTCGGCACGCGCGCGGACGTAGTGGTTGATGAAAGCAGACGTGAATAAACTGCCCGCTCGTCTCCGTTTGACTTGGCAAGTCAAAATGGGCGCGCCAGGTGTCGACAATGATGCAATGCACCCGCTTTCTCGTGCTTTGAATAAGCTTCTGTGGGACGGCAAGCCGATCCCGACCTTCGCTCATTGCCTGTTAGCGACAGACGTACAACCAAAGGTTGGCCAACTCC
>JAOTYM010000042.1 GCA_029861845.1 Gammaproteobacteria bacterium
CGAGATCGCCCCAATGAATGTAACTCATAGTCTATGTGGAATGGCATCGCTCTAATTGCGCTTACGCTGGTGGCGGCGTATCTGATTCTCGCTACACTGCTATACGTCTTTCAGGATGGTCTTATCTACTATCCTGCGCGCCAGCTAGTGGTTACCCCTAATCAGTTCGGCCTCGATTATGAACCGGTCTCGCTTGAGACTGAGGATGGCGTTAGGCTGTCGGCCTGGTATCTGGAAGCCAATCCGACCCCCCGCGGCGTACTGTTATTCTTTCACGGTAACGCTGGCAATATTTCGCACCGCATAGTCTCGCTGCAGCTGTTTAATCGCCTGGGCCTCAGTACATTCATCATCGATTATCGTGGCTTTGGCGAAAGCGAAGGTAAGCCCAGCGAAGCAGGGACCTATCTCGACGCGGAGGCCGCCTGGCGCTATTTGGTGGAGCAGCGCAAGATCGATCCGTCGCAGATCGTAATCTTTGGCCGCTCACTTGGCGCAGCGATTGCAAGCTATGTCGCCAGTAAGCACACGCCACGGGCACTCATTATTGAATCCGCGTTTACGAGTGCGGCTGATCTGGCCGGCAGGTACTATCCGTTCATGCCAGTACGATGGCTTACTCGTTTTAAATACAACACGCTCGATTATGTCGGGACAATAAAGTGTCCATTACTGGTCGTGCACAGCCGCCATGACAACGTCATTCCGTTTTCACACGGACGTAGGATCTTTGATGCAGCACCTAGACCTAAGGAATTCCTGGAAATCACTGGCAGTCACAACGATGGGTTTATGGTTACAGGCAAACCCTACGAAGACGGATTGATGCGATTCTTGGCGACCACGGAGTGAGCATGAAACAACGATTGGTAAACACAAAAAAGGCTTCCATTCGGAAGCCCTTTTCTTAAGCGATAGGGATTACTCTAGGCGACAAGCTTGTTCTTCATGATATCAAACGCCTTCTTTTCGATTTGGCGGATGCGTTCGGCTGAGACACCGTATTCCACTGCGAGTTCAAGTAGCGTAGATTTGTCGTCATCCAACCAACGTCGGCGGATGATATTGCGGCTGCGTTCGTCCAATGCGGTCAGTGCCTGATCAAGGTTGTCCTGTTGTGTCGATTCATGATCAGATCGAGTTACTAGCGTCTCCGGGTTGTAGCGCATATCTTGCAGATAGGTGGCCGGGGCTACGCGCAGCTCGTCGTCATCACCACGATCGTCGGTATCGAACGGGATATCAGCCCCGCTCATCCGTGACTCCATCTCTTGGACGGTTTCGGGCGGGACATCGAGGTTGTCGGCCAGGGCGTGAACCTCGTCAGGCTTCATCCATTCTAAACGGGCGCGACTCTTGCGCAGGTTAAAAAACAACTTGCGCTGTGCCTTGGTGGTTGCGACTTTGACCATACGCCAATTACGCAGAATGTAGTCATACATCTGTGCGCGGATCCAGTGGATCGCAAATGACATCAACCGCACCCCGCGCATCGGATCAAAATCCTTGACCGCCTTCATTAGGCCGATATTGCCTTCCTGAATCAGGTCTGCTTGCGGCAGGCCATAGCCGGAGAGACCACGTGCTACGCGCACGACGTAACGTAAGTGCGTCAACACGAGCTGGCGCGCCGCTTCGAGATCGCCATCGCGGCGATAACGCAACGCGAGATCGTGCTCTTCGTCGGCGCTCAATATGGGCTGGGCGTTAATGGCCTGAATATAGGTGGCCAACCCCGCCTCTACATTTAGCGTTGCTGGAATGGGTAAGGCGTACGTCATCCTGGGCAAAACCTCCCTATTTTGGGGCATATAATTTCGTGGACAGCGCTATTTTAGCAGTCACAGGGTTGGAGTGCCAAATGAGCCGCTAGTTCCACCTATTGTGGCAAATAAATCAACAATCTACCTAGGTTCCAGGCTCCCCAGAAGGCGGCCGACCGCGATTCGCGAGCCCAACCAGCCAAGCAATGCCCCCACGCCCGCCAAGATCGCAATACCATAGCTGTCCAGCCCCTCCGTGCGAAAGCTACTGGCGTAGAGGTCGGCGACAGCGCCGATGGGGCCGGCCAGCAGCGACAGGCACAGACTCACGAGCGCCCATGCCGCCAGTGCCCCGGCGGTCCCTTGCAACAGTCCAGTGTACAAAAAAGGCCGCCGAATAAACGCGTTGGTACCGCCAACTAGCTTGATTACCTCTATCTCTTCACGTCGACTCAGAACCGCGAGCCGGATAGTGTTCCCGATGATAAGTACGACCGCGAGTGCTAACGAAACTGAAAGCAACCACACCCCGCGGCGCGCAATCTGCAACAACCCGTGCAGACGCTTAACCCATTGCAGGTCCAGTTGTGCCAAATCGACTTCACCGTTCGCGCGCAACCGCTTCACAAGGTCATCAAGTTTCTGTGGCGTATCAAGGGTTCGTGACGGCTGTACGATCAGCAAAGGTGGTAACGGGTTATGGGCAAGTGTATCTAGTGTTTCGCCGAAGCCGGACAAGCGCTTGAACTCGGCCATTGCCTGTTTTGGTGAGATATATTCTACCGTCGCCACCTCTAGGATTTGGCGAATTCGTTCACTCAGTTGTTCGGCGGTGGCATGGTCGATATCGGCTTTGAGGAATAGAGAAATTTTTGCGCTACCGTCTAGGCCTGTGCTTATGCGTTGCACGTTTTCGATTAGGAGATAAAGACCGGTGGGAAGCGCCAGGGTTATCGCAATTACGGCAATGGTCAGCAGCGAGGCGATCGGCGCACGTGTGAGTTGCCCGAGCGTGTAGAAAAATACCTGTAAGTGACGAAGTAGATAGCCCGTCATAACACTGACCCCGGGCTGCTATCGTTTATCATCTCGCCGCGTTTAAGTTCGAGTACGTGCTTACCTAGTCGTTGCACCTGGCGATGGTCGTGGGTAGCGATCAACACGGTGACACCAACCTGATTGAAATCGTGAAAAAGATCCATGATTTCATCGGACAAGGCCTGGTCAAGATTTCCGGTGGGTTCATCTGCCAACAGAATCGGCGGCTTATTAACGACAGCACGAGCAATACCGACACGCTGTTGCTCGCCGCCCGATAGCATGACTGGATATGCACGTTCTTTCTTAAGAAGACCAACTTTGTCTAATGCCGCGCGCACACGGCGGCCAATATCTTTATCGCGTACCCCGGCCACAACTAGTGGCAGCGCCACGTTGTCGTACGCAGTGCGGTCGTGAAGAAGTTTATAATCCTGGAACACGATGCCTATGTCACGGCGAAAGTAGGGGATACGGCGGCGTGTAACACGGGATAGATTCTGGTTATTGACAATTGCCTGGCCGCGCGTAGGTCGTTCGATCAAGGTGATGAGTTTGAGAAGCGTACTCTTACCGGCACCCGAATGACCCGTCAAGAATGCCATTTCCGCCGGCGCAAGTTCGAAACTTATGTTCTTGAGCGCATCTAGCCCGCCGGCATACCGTTTTGAAACGTTGTTAAATTGGATCATAACTCGAGCAGTAAGTTACAAATAGCAAGTAGCAAGTAGGCACTAGCAAGTAACGGTGAATCAGGGTAATTCATTTTGCCTTCCTTGCTACTTTCTACTCGCTTTTTGGGATGATCGCATCCACGAACGCCTCGGCGTCGAATTCAAGTAAGTCTTCTACACCCTCGCCGACGCCGATGTAGCGAATAGGAAGGCCGGTCTTCTTGGCTAGCGCAATCAGGACGCCACCCTTAGCGGTGCCATCGAGCTTGGTTGTGCACAACCCCGTTACACCGACGGCCTTATGGAAATGTTCAAGTTGTGATAATGCATTTTGCCCAGTGACGGCATCGAGCATCATCAATACTTCATGCGGTGAGTTCGAATCTATGTTGCCAAGTACGCGTTTAATTTTCTGTAATTCATCCATCAACCCGGTGTTCGTATGTTGACGGCCAGCGGTATCTACGATTAAGACGTCACAGCCACGGGCCCGTGCCGCATAGAACGCATCATGGGCGACGGCCGCCGCGTCGGCGCCGGTGTCTTGGGCGATGACAGGCACGCCCGCCCGTTCACCCCAGGTCTGTAGTTGTTCGATAGCGGCAGCGCGAAACGTATCTGCCGCCGCCAGGATTACACTGAAGCCTGATTGGGAAAGCCGCAACGCCAGTTTGCCAATGGTGGTGGTTTTGCCAACACCGTTGACACCGACTACCATGATGACAAAAGGAGTGTCACCATTAGCAATCTTCAGTGGTTGGCTAAATGGTTGAACGATTTCGAGAATACTCTGTCTCAGTTGGCCGTAGGCGGCGTGGCCGTCGGAGAGTTCGTTTCGTGCGAGGCGCCGGCTGATGTCTGAAATCAATGCCTGAGTGGCCTCAACGCCCACATCTGCCGACAATAGCAGGTTCTCTAGTTCTTCTAGGAGCTCATCGTCGAGTGCGCGTTTGCCCAGCAATAGGTCGGAGAGACCCTCTGTGAGGGACCGGCGCGTGGCGCCAAGCCCACTCCGCAGGCGTCTGAGCAGGCCTGGGGATTTGTTCTCGTTTGTGGTGGTCTTGCTGGACAGCGTCACTTGATTACAACGTTGCTCTTCATCGGTTATCCTAACATTCATGTTCTACAACGTTAAGGCAAAGTACATGCTTACACGGTTAGTTGGGCTCGGGCTTGTCGGTTTATTGCTCGCCGGGTGTAGTAACGTTCACGAAACCACCTTAGCCAACGGGCTTAAGGTGATCGTGAAAGAAGATCACCGTGCGCCGGTGGTGGTATCTCAGATCTGGTACAAGGTCGGTAGCAGCTACGAACCAGATGGACTAACCGGCGTGTCACATGTGCTAGAGCACATGATGTTCAAGGGTACCAAACGCCACGGGCCAGGCGAGCTGTCGCGTATTATTGCTGAGAACGGTGGACGTGAGAATGCGTTTACCGGATCTGATTACACCGCCTACTTCCAGCAATTGGAGAAATCGCGCCTACCGATCGCATTCGAACTCGAGGCCGATCGTATGGAGAACCTCATCGTCGACGAGAAGGAGTTTCGCAAAGAGATGAGAGTGGTAATGGAGGAGCGTCGATTGCGCACTGACGACAGCCCCGAGGGGAGGGTGCATGAGGAGTTTATGGCAACGGCTTACAAAGTCCACCCTTACGGTCGGCCTATCATCGGTTGGTGGCGCGACTTGGAAAACATGACAGCGGAAGACGTCGAGAACTGGTATCACCGTTGGTATGCCCCGGACAATGTAACATTGGTAGTGAGCGGAGATGTACGTCCGCGCGAGGTATTCGCGCTTGCGCAAAAGTACTTCGGACCGATCAAATCACGCTCAGTCAAACATTCAAAACCGCCGGAGGAACCAGCGCAAACTGCTACCCGACGTACCCAGGTTGCGACCCCGGCGCAAGTGCCTTATTTGATCCTCGGTTATCATGTCCCCGTGTATGGTCATCACCGCGCCGCTTGGGAACCCTATGCGCTGAGTGTGTTGGCCGGTGTGCTCGACGGGGGCAGAAGCGCACGCTTCCCGCGCGACTTGATACGCAAGCGACGTATCGCGGCTACGTTGGATACCGGTTACAGTGCAGTCTCGCGTTCACCGAACATGCTTGTATTCGACGGTAGACCCGCACAGGGTCATACTATCGATGAGCTCGAACAAGCAGTGCTCACTGAAATCGAGCGACTTAAAGAGGAGCTCGTGAGCGAGCGGGAATTGGATAGAGTCAAAGCACAAGTAGTGGCGGCAGACGTTTATAGTCGGGATTCGGTTTTTTATCAGGCAATGCGGATCGGTATGCTGGAAACAACTGGGCGGGATTGGCGACTTATAGATGACTATGTCGACCGCATTCAAGCGGTCACGCCGGCGCAGGTGCGAGAAGTCGCGCAACGCTATCTCGTTGACACCAACTTGACGGTGGCCGTTCTGGAGCCGCTGCCGATGAGTCAACGCCCTCAGCGATCGCGTGCTGCCAGCGGGGGTCGTCATGTCAATTAAGTACATTTTGACGACGCTTGGATTTGGCTTGGCGTTTGTCTCGAGTACAGTCAATGCGCTGCCGACCATCGAACATTGGTCATTGGCGAATGGTGCGCGGATCTACTTTGTAAGAGCGAGCGAACTGCCACTAGTTCAAATCAGCACCACCTTCGACGCCGGTAGTGCGCGTGACAAGACCGGTAAGTATGGTACCGCCTGTCTGACAAACGCCATGCTCGACGAAGGCGCCGGTGAACTCGATGCGGATGAGATCGCTAATCAGCTTGACGGTGTGGGCGCACAGCTAGGCGCAGGTTGTGGGCGCGACATGGCATCACTTGAGTTGCGCAGCCTTGTTGCTGCTCGGTCTCTGGAGCCTGCCTTGGCCATCTTTGCGCAAGTGTTGCAGCAGCCAAGCTTTCCCGACGACAGCTTTCAGCGCCTGCGTGAACAATCCCTCTTGAGCTTACGACGCGATGCTCAGTCACCGGCTGCTACCGTGAGCAAGGCATTTTACGAGTCGTTATATGGAAACCATCCCTACGCCCACAGCCCGCGCGGTAACGAATCGGGGTTGACCTCACTTTCGCGGGCTGATGTGGTCGACTTTCATCGCAGGCACTATGTCGCTGCCAACCTGGTGCTCGCAATTGTCGGTGACGTGAGCAAGGTTGAGGCCAAGCGGATCGCAAATCAACTTATCGGTAAACTGCCTGCGGGCACGCCGGCACCGCCGCTGCCGCCAGTGGACGATCTTGACAAGCCGCGCGAACTTGGTATCGCGTTTCCCTCTTCGCAGGCACACATTCGTGTGGGCCAACCCGGGTTAGAACGCGATGATCCCGATTACTTTCCGCTCTATGTGGGGAATTACATTCTTGGTGGCGGAGGTATGGTCTCACGTCTGTATGACGAAATTCGGGAAAAGCGCGGCCTCGCTTACAGCACCTACAGTTACTTCTATCCGATGCGTCGTAAGGGACCGTTTACGGTTGGCCTGCAAACAGAGAATTCACAGCGTGACGAGGCCTTGGAGTTAGTAAGAAGTACATTGACGCGGTACATTGAATCTGGACCGACAGAGGAAGAGCTGCTTGGTGCAAAGAAAAACATTACCGGTGGATTTCCACTACGCATTGACAGTAACAACGACCTGCTTGAATATCTTGGTGTCATCGGATTTTATAAATTGCCACTGACCTACTTGAACGACTTCGTTGCTCAGGTGGATGCGGTTACGACTACCCAGATTCGCGATGCATTTCATCGGCGTGTCGACCCGAAGCGACTGGCAACGGTGATACTCGGTGGACAGCCCTAAGAAACGGGCGCGCGCCGCGACCACGAGTAAGCACGGCGACTATCCGGGTGTAGTGCGTATCATCAGCGGCGCCTGGCGCGGCCGTCGTTTACAGGTCCCTGATGTGGCAGGGCTGCGCCCCACACCGGATCGGGTGCGTGAAACCGTGTTTAACTGGTTGCGGCCGTGGTTATCGGGGGCCCACTGCATCGATCTGTTCGCCGGCACCGGCGCGTTGTGTCTGGAGGCGTTATCGCAGGGCGCGGCCCGCGTTGTCATGGTGGAAAAGCGCCCCGCCCTCGCGGCTAATTTGCGACACAGTGTGGCCGTGCTTGCAGCCGAAAATGCCGAAGTGGTCGAAGCAGATGCGATCGAATACCTAGCCGGACCAGTAGAACAATTCGATATTGTTTTTGTGGACCCACCGTTTCAAAGTGATCTGATCGCACGTAGTAGCCAAATGATCGAGCAGCATGGCTGGTTGGTTTCTGGTGGGTTCGCCTATATCGAGGCACCGCGGGAAATGGCCACTCTACCTGTCCCGGATTCGTGGGAGCTTATTCGTAGCCAACAGGCGGGTAATGTGGGCTACCATCTAGCACGCCGGCGCTAATAGCAATTTTGCGCCGCGCCTGCCGACAGGGGGACATTAGGTTACAATCGGATCGCACATAGGACTGCCGTGAGTAGGGCTAAATTCTGTCTCAGTAGGAAACGTATGAGTTAATGGCTATCGTTGCACTGTATCCCGGTACCTTTGATCCCATCACCAATGGGCATACTGACTTGATCCGTCGAGCGAGCCGCTTGTTTGACCGTATTGTGCTGGCAGTTGCTGCCAATCCGGAAAAAACGCCGCTTTTCTCGCTGGAGGAACGTTTGAGTCTCGCACGCAAGGTTTTGGTCGACGACAACGGTGTGAGCGTAGAAGGATTTGACGATCTATTGATTGACTGTGTGCGCCGCCATGGCGCCGGCGTAATTCTACGTGGGTTGCGGGCGGTCTCTGATTTCGAGTATGAGTTTCAAATGGCGGGGATGAACAAACGCCTGGGTCCGGAAATAGAAACCGCATTCCTGCCGGCGTCGGAGCGTGACACCTTTATATCGGCCTCTTTAGTAAAAGAAATCGCCAGTCTTGGCGGCAATGTTTCGGAGTTCGTGCACCCCTACGTGGCCGCCGCGCTCGCCGAAAAAATGAAGTAGAATTTCTATCTTGATGTATACGCTGCAGTATCCGTCCGCATGTCATTGCTGATCACTGACGTATGCATCAACTGTGATGTGTGTGAGCCAGAGTGCCCTAATAATGCGATATACGAGGGTGCCGATTACTATGAGATCGATCCCAGACTCTGTACCGAGTGTGTGGGCTATTTCGATACGCAACAATGCGTGCAGATATGTCCGGTAGAGTGCATCATTAAAGACCCCGACCATCCCGAATCTGAGCAGGCATTGTATGAGAAATATCGCCGCCTCACGAAGCAAGTAGGTTGATTCACTTTTCCTTATCGCTTTCCACCCTGGGTCGTACATGCGCCTGGCTAGTAGTGTTGTTGGTGGCGGTGTCACAGCCGGGGTTGGCTGCGCCAACCGGCCCCGGAGCGGCGGCGATTTCAACCGCCCATCCACAGGCCACGGCGGCTGGGCGCGAAATCCTAAACCAAGGTGGTAACGCCTTCGATGCCGCCGTAGCCATCGCCGCCGCGCTTGCAGTAGTAGAACCGGCTGGATCTGGACTTGGCGGTGGTGGATTCTGGTTATTACATCGTGCCGACGATGGGTTCGAAGTGATGGTTGATGCGCGTGAACGCGCACCGCTGGCGGCGCATGCCGACATGTATCTTAACGAAACCGGCGAACCCGTGCCCGGACTCTCTTTAGACGGAGCGCTCGCGGCGGCGATTCCGGGTACACCCGCGGCACTGGTGCATATTGCTGAACGCTATGGGCGCTTATCGCTTAACAAGAGTCTAGCGCCAGCACGTCGGCTGGCCCGCCGCGGCTTCTTGGTGACTGAGCGTTACCAAAGATTGGCGGGCTGGCGTCTGCGGGCGCTGCGAGCCTCGCCGGCGGCGGCGCAAATTTTTCTCGATGGTGGTGCGGTACCGGCGTTAGGCTACCGTGTGAAGCAGCCAGATCTGGCCCGCGTGTTAAAGCAAATTGCAAAGCATGGACGCGCTGGCTTTTACGCTGGCCGTACTGCCAAACAACTTGTCGACGGTGTTCGTGCGGCTGGGGGCATTTGGTCGCTCGAAGATCTTGCCGCGTATCATGTGATCGAACGCGTGCCGGTTAAGGGTACCTATCGTGATGTTCGGATCACGTCGGCGGCGTTGCCATCATCGGGCGGCATTGTGCTGATGCAGATTTTGAATATGCTGCAAGACGAGGCACTAGAACAATTGCCGTCGGCAAGTCGTTACCATTTGTTGGTGGAAGCAATGCGGCGCGCATATCGTGACCGTGCGCTCTATTTGGGTGACCCAGATTTCGTGGCCATCGATACAGCCCGTTTGCTTAATCAGGGTTATGCCGACCGTCTTCGGGCCGGTATCAATGCGAGCGAGGCTACCCCTAGCGATACGTTGTCAGCGCCACAGGGCGAGGGTACGCAAACCACACACTTCTCGGTAATGGACGCCGAGGGAAGTCGGGTTGCCGCCACCTTAACCATCAACTATGCGTTCGGCTCCTGTTTCTTGCCGCCGCAAACGGGCATATTGCTCAACAACGAAATGGACGACTTTGTTGTGAAACCGGGTGTGCCTAACGCCTATGGCCTCGTTGGCGGTCGAGCGAATGCCATTGCCCCAGGCAAAACACCGCTATCGAGCATGACGCCAACGTTCCTCGAAAGCCCAAAGGCGGTTGTTATTCTGGGCACCCCTGGTGGCAGCCGCATTATCACCATGGTGCTGCTGGCAACGCTCGAGTTCGTACAGGAACGCGGGGGACCGCAAGACTGGGTAGCGTTGCCACGTTTTCACCATCAGTATTTGCCCGATACCGTGGTGTATGAACCGGGGGCGTTTAGTGCGGTAGATCTGCAAGCGTTACACGATTTGGGCCATCAGCTAAAAGCGCGTGAACGGCCTTACGGCAACATGCAAATTGTATTTTGGGATAAACGCGGTAACCAGGTCGATGCCGCAAGCGACCCTCGCGGCGAGGGTCTGGCCTGGGTGGAACGTTAGCACAGGCAGAACTTTAAGCAGACTTCTCTACCTTTAATACTTCTTCGTCGGGGCTGTCCTGCTGTAGCACTTGCAGGATTTCTTTGATCTGTTTTTCCAACGCGATTTCTTGCTCTTTGATACCGTCGCGGATGTGATGCAGTTCGTTCACGCGGTCCTCTAACGTATCGCTCGCTTGATGAATGTGCTTGATACTCTCTAGGCGCCGGCGTAACTGTATTTGGCGCTCGCGCACCTGCGCTTCCATCGGATTCATGATAGTTCGTAGCCAACCGTCGGCGTCACGGTTAGCCATTTTATAGATCGCACGTACTTTAGCGACGGATGATTCAAAAAACTTACTGGTAACCGCTTTTTGTTCAGTGAACACCATCGATAGGCTGCTTGTAAACTGCTCATGTTTCTTTTGTAACCGCTTTATCTCGCGCAGATAGCGCATCACAGAAAAACCGCCAGGCTTAATCTTAGCGAGTCCATGTTCTTCTTGAAACTTCTTGTAAACGCCATCCATGAGTTCCTTGATCTCTTGCGACTGTTGCGCAACCTCCTCCATCGTGTCGCGAGCGTACTTAAAGAATTTCTGCATGCATGCCTTCAGTCCGGCGGTGGTCATGCTGATTTCCATGTCCTTCTTGGTCTCGGCAATGACGGTGCTCAAGCCCTTCATATTGAGGCGTGAATAGAGCTGGTTAGTCTGCTTAGAGAATATACTGCGCGTGGCCTGAAAGCGTTGTAGGCTCTTCTCGAACACTTCCTTGTCGACCTTAACCTTCTTCATCATGTGTTCGATAACATCCATATTTTTGCCGTTGAGCGAGGACAGTTCGCCCATATGCTCACGTACGCCCTTCATGCGTTGACTCGTAAGCATACGCATGGACTTTATGATTTCGTCGACATCGTCCTTGATGTTTTCCCTGACAATCTCGCGTTTAGCTGGTACCAGTTCCTTACCCAAGGCCTCTTCTAGTGCCATAATGCGGCTGCGCCCCAGGGTTGTTCGCTCGCCCTTTATCTTTGCATAAAGTGCCTTCTGGGCTGATACCGGATGAATGTTATGCTCGGGGATCGATAGGTGTTTTGCAGTTTCACGAATCTGACGATCGATTTCGCGCTGCACTTCATCCCAGTCACGGAGCTCATCCCACAGACCATCGATTTTGTTGAGTACAACCAAGCGACCTTTGTTGGCGCCGCCTTTATGGCTACCGATGTGTTCGCGCCATACTTCTATATCCGATTTGGTAACACCAGCGTCAGCTGCAAGCACAAAAAGCACCGCGTGTGCACTTGGCAGCAGATTCAGGGTCAGTTCGGGCTCCGCGCCAAGGGCGTTTAGTCCTGGTGTATCGAGGATTACCAGTCCTTGTTCAAGCAAGGGGTGGGGGAAGTTAATCATGGCATAGCGCCATTTGGGTATTTCCACTTGACCGTCTTCAGTGACGCGCATGCCGAGCTCGGCCTCATCCTCGGCGACATGTAGGCCCAGCGCGCGCGCCTCTTCGGGCGGCGCTGTCTTGAGCTCGGCGATATGATGTAGGGCCTTCGCCATCTTGTCTGGCGACTTCAGTTTCAGCTTTACCGATGTCCACTCGTCGCTGAACCCCTTGTATTCGGTAATGGTGGTACCGCTCTTACGGGTTTCGATCGGGAGTAACCGCAGGGTCGGTGGTTGATCCGGATCGTACATAAGCTCGGTCGGGCACATGGTTGTGCGCCCAGCGCTCGAGGGCAGGATGCGTTGACCGAATCTGGAAAAGAAGATGGCGTTGATGAGTTCCGACTTGCCACGCGCGAACTCGGCAACGAAGGCAACATAAAGCTTGTCGTCCCGCAAGGTGGTGAGGATGTGCTCAAGGCGCTGATCGATCTGTGCATCACTCAGCTGCTGACCCTTCAACCACTCGTGAAACTTACCGATGCTGTCGGCCAATCCCTTGCGCCAAACGCTATACATCGCGAAATGTCGTTCGATACCTTCGTTCTTCATCGGCACACCCCGGACGCTAGTCCGTTTACTTCATTTTAGGTGATCGCGGCCAATAGATTTGCCGTTTAAGAAAAACACACGAAAAATGAGCCAAGACTGCAGATAGTCGGCATCCCTGCGCCGATTATCGGCTGCGGGCCTAAGATCACGTTTTTGATGTAGTTGCTTCCTTATAGATTAGAAGAAAACAACTGTAAATCAAGGTGTTGAGTGGCGTCTAGCCGGCGTCGCATCAATTATGGATCACAATTGGCAGCGCACGCAAAAAAATACCCGGCGCCCGCCCAAGGTCTGGGCGCGGATGGTCTGGCGGCAGCGCCGACAATGCTCGCCATCACGCCCATACACCTTCATAGTCAGCTGGAAGTAGCCCGGCTCGCCAGTGGCCCCCCGGAAGTCGCGCAGGGTAGTGCCGCCAGCGGTGATGGCACTTCTCAGGGTAGCGCGTACCGCCTGCGCTAGCCGTCGGTAGCGTTGGCGACCAATGCGCCCGGCCGCACGCCGCGGATCGATACCGGCTACGAATAGGGCTTCGTTCGCGTAGATGTTACCGATGCCTGCCACTAATCGCCCATCAAGGAGCAAATCACGAATGGCACGCTTACGTCCGCGCGACCGTTCATACAGATAGTTGGCGTTAAACTCGGGTCCCAGTGGTTCGGGGCCGATATTCGTTAACAACTTATGCGCGGTTGGATCATTACGGGTCCAAAGCACGGCGCCGAATCTACGCGGATCTCGCAAGCGTAGACAGTCACCATTGGATAACACCAGATCTACGTGGTCATACTTTTCGGGTGGCTGCGTATGCGGCACGATGCGTAAGCTGCCGGACATACCAAGGTGAAGAATCACATGGCCAATGTCGGTGGCAAGCAGCAAGTACTTACCGCGGCGATCTACCGCCTCAATGGTGTGACCAGGCAGCTCACGCCCCAGCGCTGTGGGTACACGCCAACGCAGTTGGGGTTGTCGCACAACCACCGCATGGACCATCTGCCGCAGCATGTAGGGCGCAATGCCGCGGCGTGTTGTTTCTACCTCAGGCAGCTCAGGCATGTTAGCCTACCACGGCAATGAAATTCACAAGGTTACCTATGACCAGCTACTCGGCATTGATATCTAGCAACCGTTTGCCGGTGTCTTCGGTAAACCGGTACTCAAGATTTTCGTCTTCGCGATAGAGCACAAAATCGGGTTTGTAACTGAGAATGCCCAGTGCCAGTTGGTCGCGTGCTTGAATCGTCACCCCTTCATCTGCCGCAAAGCTAACACGAACTCGATCGACTACCGGCCTACCCGTGTAACGGGCAACAGCGAGGGCACGCGCATTACGCCATTGTTCAACAAAATCGTTGATACGATCAGCGGCGAGTGATTCATCTTCGGGTTCTATTGTCCAGACCCCATCGTTACGCTGTAGTCGCAACTGTGGTAACTCGAGCATCACGGGTCGGCGGTGGTCTGCGAATAGTCTCGGGCTAATGAGATCGACATAACTATACGCACTAGAATCGAAGTAGTGAGCTGAGATCAGATGTACCGCGTCTTTATACAGGACGTACTGAGAATTCTTAAAGGGATGGCGTCCACCGATGTGAATCACCTGGTCATCCAGCCATAGCCGCGCAACCGGTTTATCGAGACCATACTTATCCAGGCTGTCGGTGTTGACAGCGAATTGCCGTTCGCTAGCGGCGGCAGCAAGGCGTAACAAGTTTCTAATCTTGAACTGGTTGGCACGTGCCGGCTCGGGTGCGAGCAACACCCACTTGTCTAGCTGTTGTCCAATGACAATCGGTTCATTGTCACCATATTGCAAGCGTACTGTCTTGATATTAACCGGATCGATCGCGGTGAATAATACTCGATCACCGTCAGCGTTGCGTTTACTTAGGGCGAATACGGCGAGCAGCGCCACTAACACCACGAGACCAAGGTTCAACAGCCAGCGAATACGCATCTGTAAGCGCGGCGCTTAGCGCCGGCGTCGCCGCAGCCAGATCACAATTCCGCTGATGACTAGCAGCAACGGCAAGAAGAATAAAAACCCGCCACCAATAACCAGTCGCGAAGTCTGCGTTAAATCAAGGTTACGATCTAACGTCACCATCACTGGAATATTGACGTACCTATCGTCGCGACTGATCCAGTTGACGATACTCATACCGAGTTCAAGGTTGACGCCATTACCGAGGAATCGGTTGGACACAAAATCGCCGTCACCGATGATCACCACGCGTTGCTCAATATCCTCGAGCTTGCGGGTTAAGGCGACGGCCAGATTTAATGGTCCGGGGATATCGTCGTCCTTATCCAGTTGTACTGGGCCGGTCAATGGACCGGTCTCGGCCCAGGCCGAGTCGCGCGTATCGAGCAACACGGTGCTTTGCCAATCGGTCGATGATCCGAGTCGGATCCCGACGCTACCAGGGAATAGCGTCGTAATATTTAAACTCTCGACAATGGGGTGCGATCCATAGCGGGTGCCGACAATAGCGGTTGCATTGCGGGTCAACAGCTCCGAAGCGGGGTCAACGATAATACCGGGTTCAAATTCGATAGCCAGCAATTCCGCAATCGCTGCGAGGCCGTGCAATGGCTCAGGATCCGCTAACCACAACAGGTTACCGCCGCCGGCGACATACTCCTCGATGATCTTGATTTCTCCGGGCAGCAAGTCGATGCGGGGTCCCGCCAACACCAACGCAGTGGTGTTTTGTGGTATTTGTGGATTCTCGGCCAGCGTAATCACACGTGCCGCGAAGCCGCGCTTCAACAACTGGGCAGTCCAGCTAGAGAGATCGAAATTGGCGTCGCCGTTGGGGCTGCGTTCACCGTGGCCGCCGAGGAATACTAGCCAGCGCTCACCGGCATGGCCTAGGCGCACAAACGTGTTAGTGATCGTTTCCTCGTCGAATTTGGTTAATGGTTCACTGCTTTCACCGTATCCGATGATCACCTCGCCGTCGAAGCGTATGCCCGCCTTGCGCGCGCGTTCGGGATCGGTGTCGGGATCGACAAATTCAAGCACGATGTCTGGATTGTGTCGCTGGTAGCGTGCCAACAATTCCCGTATGCCCTCGCGTAGGTTGTGTCGCTGGCTGGCAAATGCGGTAATCGTCACTGGTTGCTCTAAGCGCTTTATCGCCTCGACGCTGGCGTTGGATAGTGAGTTCTTCCCGCCGCGGGTCCAATCGAAGCGTAAGTGATAGTCAGTACTAAGCCACTGCAACAGCCCTATTGCGGCGAGCAGAAGCAGCACGAAAACGACATTGACCAACCACAACTGTGCTTTTGGTGACGATGGCACTTTCAACTCCCAAGCCGATCGGCATCGAGACGACGTACGCTTAATACCAGGAAGGTAGCAATAAACAGTACGTGAAATGCCGCATCAGCGCTGTCAAACAAACCCCTGAGAAATGGTTCGTAATGGTTCATTAGTGATAACTGGCTGAGCCAGTTATTCTCATCGCCCGACCAATCAAGCAACCAAAACAGCAACAGCACGCCGAACGTGCTGATTGCGGCCACGGCTGGGTATTGGGTAAGTGTTGACATGAATAGGCCGACTGCGACGAATCCAGCCAGTAGCAGCATGAGACCAAGCAAGCCGGAAAGAATTATGCCAATATCTAGATTGGCGGCGACAAGCAGTGACAGTGGCATCAGCGTAATCAATAGCAAAAGCAGTCCTAAGAACGATATGCAGCCCAGAAACTTGCCGATCACAATCTCGGTCATCGAGATCGGGGCACTAAACAGTAGGCTTAGTGTACGGTTGCGGCGTTCGTCACTGATCAAGCGCATGGTTAGCAGCGGCACTGCCAACAGTAGGACAATAGCGGCGCTGCCGAACAGCCTGCCAACCACGAGTTCAGTGACCCCGGGGGCGTTGTCGATAGTTAACAATTGTGGCTGTAGCAGCAGATATGCTTCGATATGGGCGAGGAACATAAACGCCAGGATTACCTGCACAACCGCCAACATTGCCCAAGCTAGGGGCGAGATGAAAAGTGTTTTGATTTCACGTAGGGCGATGGTAAAAATCACGCTTCTGCCCCCGCCGCTGCTTTCTGTTCGTCCTTTGTGAACTCAAGAAACAACTGTTCTAGCGACACGCCCTGTGGGGTGATCTCAATTAGGCCCCATTCTTTGTCAGCTGCCAGTTTCACGATCTGATCTGTTGGGTCTGCATTTGGATCGCAGAAAACTTGTACGCGTCGCTCGCCGTCCGCCTGCACAGACTGCACGCCTTCAAGCGCTTGTAGCAATAGTAAGTCCGGCGCCTGGCGAAAGCCGACGGTAAGCAGACTCGATTTCATGTGGCGCGACAGGCCGTCTATGCTGTCGCTCAGCACTAATGAGCCTTTGTTTATGATCTGTACACGATCGCAGCTCGCCTGTACTTCCGGTAGGACGTGAGTGGAAAGTATTACACCGTGATCTTTGCCGAGTTCACGAATGAGGTTGCGGATTTCTCGAATCTGAAGCGGATCTAAGCCTATGGTCGGTTCATCCAGAATCACCACCGGTGGTAGGTGAATCACCGCCTGCGCCAGGCCGACGCGCTGACGAAATCCTTTCGACAAGTTGCCGATTAGTCGTTTGCCGACATCCTGCAAACCACATTTTTCTTTCGCGGTATCGCGTGCATGTTTACGTTGCGCGCGATCGATGCGGTTAAGCGCCGCGCAGTAGTCAAGATACTCGTCAACCGTTAGTTCCCTATAGATTGGCGGTTGTTCCGGCAGATAGCCCAGCATTGCTTTGGCAGCACGCGGTTCTGTTAATAGATCATGACCAGCAATGCTTACGTTACCGGCGCTGGGCGCGAGATTACCGCTTATGATCTGCATGGTCGTTGTTTTGCCAGCGCCGTTGGGACCGAGAAATCCAAGCACTTCGCCTTGACCGATACCAAAGCTGATGTTATTGAGCGCCTGGATGTTGCCGTAGGAGCGGCTGACGCCGTTGACTTCTACCAGAAGTTCACTGCTCATTCGCAGAGAGTCAGTTCGGGGGGATATGTACACACGCTGCGCATTAAAAGCAGGCGCGGGCACTTTGTCAATGGCCGACGTGAACTTGGTGCCTACGCTGCAGGTGCACCCAGATACCATGCCGGTTTACAATGCACGCCATTGCTAATTCAGGCAAGCGTGTGTGAACCATAGGCTATGAACTTTAGCGTACGCATCGAACCTAGTGGGCACGAACTTACAGTTGAGCCAGGTGAAACGATTCTTGCTGCCGCGTTAAGGGCAGGGGTGGCGCTGCCCTACAGTTGCCGCGACGGTGCGTGTGGTTCGTGCAAAGGCAAGATTGTGAGCGGTAGTGTCGGTTATGGCGAATACGAAAAGAAGGCGCTATCCGACGAGGAAAGATCTGCCGGCAAGGCCTTGTTTTGCCAAGCCGTACCACAAGAAGATTTAGTGGTTGAAGCACGTGAGGTCAGCGTGGCGGAAGGTATCGCCATCAAGATACTGCCGGTACGGGTCATGCGGATCGAGAATTTGGCGCATGATGTGATGGCGGTATACCTGAAATTACCACAGACGCAACGCTTGCAGTTCTTGGCCGGACAGTACATCGATATCTTATTGCGCGGTGGGCGTCGACGTAGTTTCTCACTCGCTAATCCACCGCACGATGATGAGTTCCTGCAGCTCCATATTCGTCACGTGCCTGGCGGTCAATTTACCGGCCATGTCTTTGGTGAAATGAAAGAGCGCGACCTACTGCGTTTTCAGGGGCCTTTCGGTATTTTCTTTCTACGCGAAGATTCTGATCTGCCGATTCTATTGATGGCGGGGGGTACTGGATTTGCGCCCATAAAGAGTATCGTTGAACAGGCCTTCACTAAGGGTGAGACCCGACCTATGCATTTGTTTTGGGGTGCGCGACGGGAGCGCGATCTTTATCTGCATGAATTAGCGCTATCTTGGGACCAAAAGTATGAGAATTTTCACTACACGCCGGTGTTGTCTGAGCCGCAACCCGAAGACGGTTGGCAAGGACGCACCGGCTGGGTGCACGATGCATTGTTAGCGGACTATCCAGATCTGAGCGGGTTTCAAGTCTATGCCAGCGGCCCACCGCCTATGATCGAAGCGGGTAGAGACGCGTTCTTCAAACATGGATTAGCCGACGATCGTTTTTGTTTCGACTCGTTTGAGTTCAGTAGCTAGCCGGTACCCGTAGGCCTGTGTGCCGCCGGTTTGACTGCTGTTGGTGCTACGGAAGGGATGATCGTCGATAGCGTTTCAAGCCCGCGTCGATAGCAATCAAGCGCCTTGTCGGATTCACCTAGACGTTCCATCAAAGCCCCTAATTCCTGATAGGCATGCGCCGTCGGTTGCAGCTTGATCGATGATTCGAGATAGCTACGCGCTTTGCCCCACAACTCGTTACAGATAGAAAGCCGGCCCACTGTTAACAAAAGGTGTGGATCGTCCGGTTGTGAAACCAACCAGTTCTCAGCTGTTTCTAGTTGTTTAGCGATGTCATCGCTGCGCGCTCGTCCATAGAGTTCTAACAGCTTCTCATCCGATTCACGAGCTATCGCCTCTCGCAACAAAGACTCGGCATCATTCATCTTATCTTGTTTTATGAGGTGATCGCAGTAGATTGCGATTAACTGGGGGTGCCGTCGCAGTGTCTTGGGCACCGATTGCCAGGCACGATTTAATACTTCAAGCGAACCCGATGGTAATGACATCATAAGTAATTCTCGGTGCGCCTGTAGCTCCAACGCATCAATCGCATCTGACCCTAACACCTTATATCGTCGCAAATCAGGCAGAAGTTCGGCCAAGCTCGTCCAATCGTTCAAAGCGCGATAGGTTTGTACCAGCAACCTAAGAATATAGGTGTTTTTCGGCAGTTGCGTCCGTAATTCAGTTAAGGTCGCCAATGCCTGTTCGTCTTGCTGGGTCCAGGCGTAAAGGTGAGCTTGAGTCATAGCGATGGCGAAACTATTTTGTGGGGACGCTTTCAGGGCGGCGCCTACATACTCGTCGCGTTTTTCCGTATCTCCTAAGGCCTGGCTCGCGCAGGCGGCGCCGAGATAATTTATGATCGGGCTGTCGCTGTGGGGTAGACCCGTTATTAGCTGATTCTGCGCCTTAGTCCAATTACCCTCCGCCAGCCGTAATAGCCCTTGTGTTAGCGAAGCGCGCGCCTTCTTTGTGCTGCGATTCAACCGCCAGTCGGCCATGCTTTGCGGAATTAGCCAAAGCCGACGTATCAATCGCCCAAGTACGTACAGCACGCCAAACCCAAGGATCAGCAATGGCACGAACACCAACAACGGCATCTCTATGCTCCAAGGCGATCGCGCGATCAACACGTAACCGGGATCACCGTCGGCAAACATAGTTACCGCAATCGCAATGGCCAAAACGACAACGAAAAAAATTAGTGTTTTCACCCGCTTGATCTAAGGTGTCAATTTCTTACTGGCAATGTCCCGCAGCGCTCCGAGCGAAGCTGACACATCTGGTAGTTCGACGGCGATCTTCTCATCAAGTAGCGCTTGCAGTTCTTCTTGCATATTTGTGACAACCTGTGTCTCGGTATCGAAATAGTCGCTTATCCAGCGACGAGCAGATTTTATGTTTTGTGTGTAAGTAGCCGTGTCCCCCTGTAGTACCGCCAGTTGTGCGCCATATAGCATCAATCGCAGGTTCTCACGTAGAAAATAATCCTGCTCGGGTGGCAACAGTGGTTTTTGGCCCTTGGTAGTTTTTCGTATGCGAATGAGGCCCAAGAAATCTCGCCACATCTGTTGCAGGGTGTCGAGGCTGGTTGATTCTGTTGTGACGGCGCCTGTGACAGGTGCCGCGGCCGCAAATCTTTTTACATGTAGCGGCAGCTGCTCGAGAGTACTTGCCATGCTGCCTAATCGCAGTGCTATACCGGGGATATCGGCGCGCTCGAGCCCCTGAAGCGCAGTAATCTCGCCGGCGATCAGTTTTCGGACAGGCAACAGACTTGGATCAGCCAATTTCTGTAGTTGCCCATCGGCAGCGCGCAGTGCCGCCACCGCCGTTTCGACATCACGCGCGAGTTGTAGCCGATAATTGGCAATCAGCAACAACTGTTGGGTTTCCGCCAACGCCCAATCGTTGCGCTTGCGGCCAAGGTCTTCAGTAAGCCCGTCGATTGCGCTTCCCAGGGTCCCTTGTACTTCTTTGACGTCAGCCAGTCGCTGCTGAAAACTTTCAAGACTCTTGCCGACTTCAACCTGTCGTTCTTCGTTGCGCTCGGAATCGCTTTTGAGGCGATTGAGCTCAGCCACCACGTCGGCACTAAACAAGTCTCGCTTGGTGTAATAAATATATCCGCCGTAGCCGACGGCCCCAAGCGCAACAAGCGAGACCAGCAAGGCCAACACCCCCCAGACTCGCCCGCCGCTGGGTTTCGGCGCTGGCGTGTCGGGTTTCTTAGATTTCGCCGGCTTGGCGGGCTTGGCAGCCACCGGTTGCGTTTCTGGTGCAGTGTCTTCAGCCATCGATCTTCGTCGCGCTACGGTTCGCCCAGTTAGAAAGGGGTTTCGATTATAGGGGATTTCATGACCTGTGCCACATCTTGATCGCCTCGACAATCGCTTCGTCGCTGGCCTGGGTAGCAACCAGGATATCGGCCTCAAAACCCAGCTCATGAGAGACATCAGCCATTCGTTGGCTAATGACCACGATCGGTGTCTTGGTTAACGCCTTTTGTTGTGTTTTGCCGACCAACTCGACAAGGTTTCTTAGTCCATCGATGCTGGTGGTGGTAACGATGTCGATTTTGGCGCTTTCCCAGCTTTGCAATAGTGCGGTCGATGCTCGACTGGGTTTTACACGTCGATAGCATTCGGCATATTCGATGTGCGCCCCGCGTTCCGTCAACGTTCTACCAAGCAGCTCCCGTCCACCTTCGCCGCGGAAGATGACAATGGCCTTGTCTTTGACTTGTTGTAGTTCCGCTAGCGCCAGCAAGCCTTCGGTGTCAAAGCGCGTTTTCGGCAAGATGGCCGGGATCGCGAATCGTTGCAGTTCGCGGGCGCTACCAAGGCCAACGCACGCCACCGCCACATTGTCGGGGAACGATCCGTGACACGCGGTGACGAGTTCCATACCTTTGTGAACCGCGTTGGCGCTAATGAAGATGGCCATGTCGAATTCGTGCAAGCGGCTCACGCATGTCGCTAGTGTTGCGGGATCATTAGGCGGCAGGACTTCAATTGTCGGGACACGTACAGCTTGGCCGCCCTGGGCTTCGATTAAGCTTGCCAGGTGTTCTGCCTGGTGGCTTGGCCGCGTGACTAGCACGCGAAGATTGGTGAGATCATCGTTAGTGCGCACCATCGGCACGACCGTACACATAGTCGAGAATGTCCTTGGCGCCCTGATCAAGCAAATCTTCAGCCAGTCGTTTACCAAGTGCCTGCCCGTGCTCGGCCGATCCCCTCGCTTCGGCGCGGATGATGCCGTGCCCATCGGGATAACCAACCAATCCTCGAAGGTGCATGGCGTCACCGCTGATCGTTGCAAAACTTGCGATCGGGACCTGGCAACCGCCATCCAAACCTTTGTTAATAGTGCGCTCGGCATGTACGCATCTTTGCGTTAACGGGTGATCCAGTGCACGCAAGAGCTCGTTGATATCATCATCGACTCGGCATTCGACGCCGATAGCGCCCTGCCCTACTGCGGGTAACATTTCTTCGGGTTCTATATTGGTCTGGATGCGGTGTTCTAAGCCTAGGCGTCGCAGTCCGGCTGTGGCCAAGATGATGGCATCAAATTCACCGTCATCTAGCTTTTTGAGTCGTGTATTGACGTTACCACGCAGGTCGATAACGTCGAGCTCTGGATAGGCAGCGCGTAGTTGGCATTGGCGGCGCAGGCTGGACGTGCCGACACGAGAACCCGCTGCTAGTGCACCTAGATTGCGATATTGGTTAGAGACGAACGCATCGCGCGGGTCCTCGCGCTCACACACAGCAGCGATATGAAGCCCATCGGGCAGGGTTACCGTTAGATCCTTCATCGAGTGCACAGCGATATGCGCACGGCCGTCCAGCAATGCTTGCTCGAGTTCCTTGATAAAAAGGCCTTTACCTCCGACCTTGGCAAGTGGCACGTCGAGTATTTTGTCTCCCTGAGTTTTTATTTCCACGAGCTCGACACGCAGATTGGGATTGTTCTTCAACAGCTGTGACTGCACAAAATGTGCTTGCCATAGCGCTAGTTGGCTCTTGCGAGTGGCGATGCGTAAGGTTCGTGTCACGTTAGCATTGAGCCGAACTTAAATAGGAAGGCTAATGTGTTAGAAATACCTTTCCAAGTCAATTGCGGTTGCTACCGCATTGACAACTAGTTCGGCTGGGGAACCTAGTTCTGCGGGTGGGCGGCGTGACTTGGGGTAAGCCCGGTCGCAAACGACGGCTAGGCAGGATTGGGACGATTACGTGCCCAGCGTCGTACCGAGGCCGCGTGACGGCGACTAACATCGAGCCGCTTGTCGATACCCTTTAGGTTCACTTGCCAGGTTCCCGATGGACTCTTCTCAATGCCTTTGATATGGGCCGCCGATACCAACGCATTACGGTGTATTCGCAAAAACCGATCGGCGAATTCTCGTTCTAGATTTACCAGCGAGTCTTCGATCAAGTGTTCTTCAGCCGCGGTACGCACCGCCACATACTTGCTATCCGCTAGGAAAAAGATCACTTCGGGTAACGGCACCAGACGAATATTGCCGCGCAGGTGAACGCTAATGTGTGTCCGCGCCGGTGGATCTTGCCGTGCCTGGTTGACTTCCTGTAACTGGCGTGCCGTGAGTTTTTGCGCTTTGGTCAATGCATTAGCAAGCCGATCACGGCGGATGGGTTTCAACAGGTAGTCGACTGCGTTGACTTCGAATGCATCCAGCGCGTGCTGATCGTAGGCAGTGGTGAAGATCACGCTAGGCGGCGCCTCCATGCCCATTAGGTGCATGGCCGCCTCTAGGCCATCCATGCCTGGCATACGGATATCCATTAGCAACGTGTCAGGATTGAGCTCGGCCGTCTTTTCGACTGCCTCATTGCCATTCATGGCCTCACCGATTACGTCGTAACCACCGATATCCGACAGTAATTCACGTAAACGGTCACGTGCTAGTTTCTCGTCATCTACGATTAGTACTCTCACGTCGGCTCCTTGCGAGTGGGCAATACAACGTTGACGATGTACTGCTCATCTTGCCTACCAAATTCCAGCTTTGCCGTATCCCCGTAGTGACTCTGGAAGCGAAGGCGAATGTCTTCCAATGACATACTGTGGCTTTCCTCCACTCGTTTCGCCCGGGTCCGAGGAATCGGGTTTATGATCCTAATATAGATCTTATCTTCGTGTTCCCAAAGTCGGACGATGACAACACCGCCCGCCGTCATTGGCTCGATTCCGTGGCGAATAGCGTTTTCTAGCAGTGGTTGCAGGGTCAATACCGGCATAACCGCCTTTCGCGGGAATTTCCCAATGTCCCAATCTACCCGCAGCCGATTATCCAGGCGCAGTCCCTCGATAGCCAGATACTTCTGGGCCACTTCGATCTCATTCTTTACGGGTACCAGCGTCTCGTCCTGGCTAAGCATCATCCGGAACAGGTCGGCCATGTCCTCGATGGCCGCCTCGGCCTTAGCGGGATCACTGCGCGTGAGGCTGGCGATAATGTTCATGCTGCTGAATACGAACTGCGGCCGAATCCGTGAGAGCATAGCCCGCGCCTTGGTGCGTTCGGCCGAAAGTGTGCGCACTCGCAGTTCGTGCTTGGCGAAGAAATAGCGCAATACTAGTGCATTGATAATTGCGCTCATGCATATATTCTGAACGTGGAAGTAGTTATACCACTCAGGCCTGGGCGTATTGATCTTGCCGAAGCCGAATAAGAGCCACACCGCCGATTCGCTTACCAACCAGGTCACGCACAATAACAATAAATAGGCCATACCGAAGGCCCGCAAATTGTTAAGTCGGTTTAGGTATTTACGCGAGACGCACAATACCCCCGCGCTGGCGAGGCCGATCCATTGCACAAAGAGTGAGATCAGCAGCAGATCGTGGAATAGATTTAAAGATATTCGCCGCGTCACCAACGTGATCAGGATTGCCAGCATCTGCGCCACGATCGCGACGCTGAATATGGTGCGCCCCTCACAGAAGTTGGGCAGTATTTCGCCTTCCACGTCTGCGCGTGAGAACACCGTGTCGTGGTCCAGCTGTCTAGCGGCTGACCGTACCCACTCACGCATCGCCTCTTTGTTTAGCAGCTCCACATCATCCCCTGACGATAGGCATGCCCAGTTTCACATGGTATTGACCGCCCTGCTCAAATGCCTGCATGGTGGCGCGGTCACCGAATTGAGTCATCAACCGCTGGCGGGTGTTGTCTTGGGCTATCTTGTTGCCCTGACCGTGCGAGGCAGAGGGCACGTCCGGCAGCGGGTTGCTGATCATGACGTGTAGCGTATCGCCTTCGGTCCACAGTTCGATTCTGACCGTACCACCAGCAAAACGCGGTTCGATGCCATGATAGATGGCGTTCTCTAGCAGTGGTTGCAGCGTAAGCGCCGGTATCATGGCATAGCGTGGGACATTACTAACATGCCACTTCACGTTTAGGCGGTCACCTAGTCGCATTTTTTCGATTTCCAGGTATTGCCGTGAGATCTCACGCTCCGCCGATATTGGAACAAGCTTGCGCGCATCCGCTAACAACACGCGAAACAAATCGGCCAGATCTTGCAGGACGGATTCGGCCTTATCGGGGTCACTGCGAGTTAGGCTGGCGACGCTATTCATACTATTAAACAGGAAGTGTGGCCTAATCCGAGACTGTAGCGCCTGTAATTTGGCTTCTTGTTGTTCTCGTGCGTCGGTTTCGGCGCGATGTCTGAGAAACAAATATCGTAATCCCGGAATCCCGATTAACGCCGCAATTATGAGGCTACGCACCAATAACGATTCTCGCCACTGTGGCCAGCGTTCGGCGATTAGCCCTAGCTCGAAGAGCATGTAGACCATCAGTTCCGTTGCCAGTGCTGTTACGCACAGCAACAATAGAAACACAATGATAGATCCACCCAATGCCGACATACGCCGGATGAACGGCGAAGTAAGTTTTAGGGCGATCACGCTACAAAGTGATATCAACAACGCGAACGCCGAGACAATGTTGAATTCTTGCCAAGCACGTTCATCGAAAAAGGGATTGCGCCCGAGGGTGATGATGATGGCGATGAGTTCTGAGAGCAGAATGATCCGTATGGCGATGCCAAAGGAACCGAAATCCGGCAGGAAGTGACGTTCCTGATCGGGCGCCTTGGAGGACACCGACCCGTCCGCTCGTGTAGTAAGTGGGCGCATGCTTCCTTATATGTTGCCGGTCCGCATTTAAGGCCGAAGGGCGTTTAGTATCGGTTATCTCTCTAGGACACTAGGCGAATGGCCATTCATTTTTACGCGAAGCCCGCAGCGTAAGCAAGGTGGCTGAGTATCAACCTTTCGGGGCTACGAGCACTAATGGGCGCCCCTGGAATCGACCGTTTGTACCAAGATCCAGGGGCCGTATTCAATATATAGACAAGATTGACTTCATCCGGCAGGTTATCGGTATTGTGCTGTCATTTATTTAGCGCAGCACTTTGGCTGTTTTTGCGCTGGCCGGCGAGTATACTTCTTGCCTGCGTTGGAAATAAAAAACCCCCCAAGGTTGGGGGGTTTCAAATACCTGATTCGGTATTCGGGGTGGGGGTGCACAAAAGGACAAACCGAACCAGGCAACACTAAAAATACCTCGAGAATTGGCCAACAACAACGTCTCAGAGGGTAGTTACCGACGGTCGGAGCCCGGTTGCAGATGGGCGGCCCCGGCGGCCGCAAGCGGCCGAATTCCGGTCCATATTCTGGCTTGCCGGGGGCAAACTGCATAGTGACAGATTAAGATGTAGATCGGTATGCGAAGAGAATTCGGTGTGAGTTATGCCTGAGGAGAAACCCTGGAGTGGCCGATTCGCGCGACCCACCGATGCTGCGGTAAAGGCGTTCACCGCCTCGATCGACGTTGATCGACGTCTATTCGCTTACGATATTGCCGGCTCAATTGCGCATGCGCATATGTTGGCGCATGTCAAAGTCCTCTCCGAAAAGGAACGTGACGCGATTATCCGAGGCTTAGAGTCTATCAAAACAGATATCGAAGCTGGCAAGTTCCCCTGGGAGTCGGAACTTGAGGACGTCCACATGAATATCGAAGCACGTCTCATCGAGAGAATCGGTGACGTAGGGAAAAAGCTCCACACAGGTCGGTCGCGTAACGATCAAGTCGCCACAGATATGCGACTCTATTTGCGTGACAGTGTCGATGCTCTCTGCCAACGAATTGCGCGCGTGCAAGCGGCACTGTTGGCGATGGCCGAACGTGAAACCGAAACCATCATGCCTGGATTTACCCACTTGCAGGCGGCGCAACCGGTGACCTTCGGGCACCACATGCTAGCTTGGTTTGAGATGCTGTCGCGCGATCACGCGCGTATGAAGGACTGCCGTAAGCGCGTAAATATACTGCCGCTTGGAGCGGCGGCACTGGCGGGCACAAGCTATCCAATTGACCGTGAGTATGCGGCGCGTCTACTCGGGTTCGATGGGGTGGCCGAGAATTCGCTCGACGCTGTTTCCGATCGCGACTTTGCTGTCGAGTTTGTCGCTGCGGCAGCCCTACTCATGACTCATATGTCTCGGTTTTGTGAAGAAATCATATTGTGGGCGTCGAGTGCGTTTGGATTCATCGAGCTCGGTGATGATTTGTGTACCGGCTCGTCGATTATGCCGCAGAAGAAAAACCCGGACGTGGCCGAATTGATCCGTGGCAAAACCGGTCGTTTGAACGGCGCTTTGGTCGCGCTGCTGACGGTTATGAAGGCACAACCGCTGGCCTATAATCGAGACAATCAGGAGGACAAGGAGCCTTTATTCGATGCGGTCGATACTGTAGGCGCGAGCCTCGATGTATTCGCGAGACTGCTTGAGGGTATGGAACTCGATCGAG
The DNA here is from genome assembly GCA_029861845.1 of Gammaproteobacteria bacterium. Classification (GTDB taxonomy): domain Bacteria; phylum Pseudomonadota; class Gammaproteobacteria; order Acidiferrobacterales; family SPGG2; genus SPGG2. Next base: position 27,542 of record JAOTYM010000042.1, read on the forward strand.
ATGCGATGTTGAGGGCAGCGCAAGATGGGTTTCCTACTGCTACCGATTTAGCGGATTACCTGGTACGCAAGGGGGTAGCGTTTCGCGATGCCCATGAGCTTGTTGGCAAGCTTGTACGTCTAGGTATGGATACAGGTAAGGATCTTTCGCAGATGTCATTGTCGGAACTGCAGGGCATGTGCAAGGAAATCGAATCAGACGTTTTCGATATACTGACGCTGGAAGGGTCCGTTAATGCACGTAGTCACGTTGGCGGCACCGCACCGGCGCAAGTGCGCCAAGCGATCCAACGTGCTCGCAAGCGACTGGCAGCTTACGATGATCGATGATTTGCCGGTGGGTTCACAGCTCGATACATTGACGGCGCTAAAGCAGCGTTTGCGAGAGTTCGCGCAAGCACGCGACTGGGATCAGTTTCATGCTCCCAAGAATCTGGCGGTGGCGTTAAGCGTAGAGGCTGCAGAACTGGTCGAACATTTTCAGTGGCTGACCGAACAGCAGAGCGCCAGCCTGTCCTCCGAGACGCGCCAACAAGTGGCATTGGAAATGGCCGATGTGTTCATCTACCTACTGCGCCTAGCCGATAAACTCGATGTCGATTTAATCTCTGCCACATGGCGCAAGATCGATCTTAACGAGAAGAAATATCCTGCCGACGAGGTGCGAGGAAAGGCCGGTACGCGATCTAGGGCGCCGGCGTAGCCCGACGTTTGCGTTGTTGTTCTCTGAGGTGTTTGCGCTGTGCCGGTGACGTATCGCGTCTGTATGCGCGTAAATGGTGTCGCTGTTCATCTGCTAAGGGACGTCGCCCCTGTTGCCGTTTCTTGCGAAATCTTTGACGTTCCTCGGGTGACATATTTTGCCAGCGATCTCTAAGCAGCCGTCGTCGCTCAGGCGATAGACTCTTAAACCACTTGTGGCGACGACGTATCTCCCGTTGTCGTTCTGGTGAAAGTTGTCGAAAACGTTTATAGCGTTGGCGCACGCGCTTACGCTGTTCGGGTGTTAACTGTCGCCAACGTTTAAGTCGCTGGTGTGCGCGCTGGCGTTCCTCGGGAGTCATCGTTGCCCACCGCGCTGCGCCTTTGCGTAAGCGTTGTCTTCGCTCAGCCGGGAGATCACTCCATCGATCACGTAATGGGCTCAACAACCGTTGCTCGTCAATGCTGAGTTGATCCCAATCGAGCTCGGCAGCGAAACATGCCAAAGGCAAGGCCAGCGCCACCGCTATCGCCGCGCGCCGCAACAACCACAGCGTGGACAAAACCTGCATGTATTTTGCCTTAATCATTCTCTCGGGTGTTCGCTGGCGCATCCATCTCGGGTTCGTCTACCAACATAGTGGGGTCTATCCACTCACCGTCATCGGTCTCCCAGCTACCTAGGAACTCCAGTAATTCGAGATCCGATTCCAGATCTGGATCTACCGGGTCCGGTTGTGCGAACGCCATCATCGCCGCGAACCCCATCACTAACCAATCAACCGGCATCGTTTTGAGTCGCGAGCCAATCGTAGAAATCGAGATCCGCGTAGAATTCAATGCCTTCGTGGGCCACCAATAGCTCCAGATCTTCAATGCCAGCGGGCGGCAGGCTGGTCGGCACCACGAACCACATGAATGTTGCCACCACCACTGCGAGGCCGGCCGCGAGGGCGCCGGTGGGCACCCAGACATTGATCCGCGGTTTACGGCGTTGGCGGTGAGCGGCGATGGCACGCTTGCGGGCCGCGTGTAACCGCGCCACCGTGTCGGCGTCGAGGTTATCGGCAGCCTGGTCGAGTGAACGTTTGGCCGCTTTTGTAAACGCTTGATCGTTGTCCGATGGCATTACCAGTAATCCTCAAGCAGTCCGCGCAGGCGGCGCAGCGCGCGGAAGTAATGTGTTTTTACGCTACCCTCAGAGCAACGCATGGCGTGGGCAGTTTGGGCGACATCCATACCTTCCCACACGCGCAACATAAAGGCCTGTTGTTGCCGCAAGGGAAGTTTACGGAGCCCCGCTTCTAAGGCAACCATGGCTTGATGGCTCACCATGTTCGCGTCCGGCCATGGGTTATGGTGATCCGGTTGCTGTTCAACCGCATCGCCAGACCCGTGCTCATCGCGGCGACCGAACCATACTCGAAACCGATTGCGCACCTGTTCACGTCGGTACCAGTCACGGATACGGCTTTGCAGGATACGATGAAACAACGGCCCCCACTCGGCCGCCGGCCGGGCACTGTAATGCTTAACCAGTTGCAACATCGCGTCTTGGACGAGATCCAATGCGTCGTCGTTGTCGCCAGTAGCGGTACGCGCCATGACCAACGCGCGTCTTTCGACGCTGGCCAAGAATTGATCCAGTGCCCGCGAGGAATCCAGGTCTTGTGCCCTCCCACAGATAGGGTGTCGCTATTATTTTCGTAGCTCACCCGCACGCTCATGGCTAGACTTTCCTGCGGCTAGCGTCGTTTCCGGCGATGGGCGCGGCGGTCGAGTCGGTTGTTGATACGATCGCCACGTCGATCAAGACGACGATCGATACGATCACCGCGTCGGTCCAGGCTGTTCTCGATGTGATTGGCCTTGCGATCAAGCCTTCTCGCGAGCATGGGCTTGCCGGCTGCCGCGGCACGAGCGGCTTTGCGATCAAGGCGATTGTCGATGTGCTGGCCGCGCCGGTCGAGCCGGTGGTCGATACGATCACCACGTCTATCCAATCTGTTTTCGATACGATCACCCGCATCGGCCGCTGCCTGAAAGGCCGGAAGCGCCGTTATTAACGCGATTACGCTTGCTGTTACCCAGGTCTTGGTCATCATCTGAGATACCTCCACACGCTTGTTGGCTTGTAACATGTGGATTAACGCGCGAGGTTGGGATCGGTTGACACCGTGGCCACATTCCGGCCTCAGCGCCGCATCGGCAAGGGTAGGTTGGCTAGACCAGGTCTAAGCCTAGTCGGCTGACGTCTGTAGTGCTATCTCGATACGTTTCAATGGGATCACTGCCCCATGACCGATACCCTCGCAGGTGTTGGCCTCCGATCGCCAGCTTGAGCGGGTGGCCAAGACCTCTGGCCAGAAGGGATACGTGCGACACTGTTTGGGGCGGACTCGGTAGATGCGGCACCGATTTGCGCGGTCTAGAAATGTGCAGCGACCGTCGCTTTCGATGGGGATGCCCTCGGTGTCGGCGTCGACTTTGACGATGTATCGACGTCGAAACCAGGCTTTTGACACGCCTAGAAATGTCCTGATCCTAGCTTGGTCGGCGCAGCTGGCGGCGATGTAGTAATGATTTGGGTTGCCGATACAACAAGCACCGCAGCCGGTACATCGAAAACGTAGCTTTTGTCGGTGGTGGAACATACCTAAACAAGTGGAATCAGTGAACGCTCGGCATTATACCCGCGATGGCAGAGATACGAGAACGAATCCTTAACTGTTCAGGTTCGCCAGAGCGATGTTATGAGAGTGTGGGCCGTAATTGGGTTCGACGAGAACGGAAATTGGATTCGTACCACGTGATCCAGAGCGTTTGCGATCGGTTCAAAATTGAAGTGCAAGACCCGGAACAGGCTTTGTCGCTTGGGGTTAAGTTCGTAGTGTGCGCAATGTAAAAACGCGTTACGTCCGTTGTCCATGTAGTAATCGAGCTCGCCACGTGATTTTAGGCGTTCGCGAAACAGCCCGCTCATGAACAATGTATATTCGCCAAGGTGTCTCGCGACTGAAGCCTGGCGGTGTCTATCTGGGGTGTCCTCGTAACCGTTTCCGTGCCATTCGGCCAGCATATCGGCCACATGGTAAAGTGGTCTGCCGGCTCGATCATGCAGCGCATAAAGCGAGCGCGTATGGGCAAATCGTGTCAACACGTCGCTTACATATTCGACGGTGGCGGGTTCGGCCACGCCATGTTTGCCGAACCCATGTTGAAGCTGATGGCGAAAAAACTGGTTTAGCGTCGGAAGTCGCATAGACACAACCTCTATTAAATATTCTACCTGTTTATTAGCTTATGCAAGAATTGGGCACAAATATCCCGCATTGCAACAAAAAACGGGTTTATTCAGGATTTAGCCCGATATTCGCTTAGACAAGAAACCAGACAGTCATTTCGATATCGGCTCGAAACGGCGGGTTCTTTAGAATACGGGCGCGGGCGGGTAAGGTATGCTGGTGGCAGTCGCGGTTAGAGCGCAAGGAGTCAGAATGCCGTATCGGGTAACGTTTCTCGCCATGATTGCGTCACTCGTGTTTGGGTGTGAGTCGGCGGCGGACAAGCGTGTCACTCGCCTGGAGCAAGAACTGATGCAGGTGAAAAATGCGCTAAGCGAGGCCGAATTTAAGGTGCAACAAAGCCAGATTTCGATCGAAATGCTTACGCAACAACTCGTAAGAGTCAAGGTAGAACGCGATAAACTCAAACAAGAGCTTGCCGCCTTGGCTAAGGCGCAGTAGCGGCCCGTTAGCCGGAAAGACCGTAATACAGTTTCGTGAGGAGCTTGAATGGTGGCTCACCGCCCCAATTTAGTTGCTAACTGATCGCTTTTGGTAGTTTCAATGGTTGTCGTATGACAGAAATCGAAACCTACGAAAAACAAAACGACGTCGAAAAACCGCCACAGGATGGCGAATTAATTGACGGCGAGACGACTTCTCTTGCGCGACCGTCTGAGGTCTTGCCCGGCGTCTTGCACGTATTGCCACTGGCAAATCGGCCTTTCTTTCCGGCGCAAATGGTTCCGCTAGTGTTGGAACAAGATCCGTGGCTGCGCACTATCGAAGCGGCAGTCGAGTCTAGTCAGAAGTTGCTCGGACTGGTGCTTGCTGGTACCGACGATCTGTTGGCGGCACGGCCCAGCGATTTTCATTCCATGGGAACTGCATGCCGAATTCATAAAATCCAAACACTGGGAGATAAGGTACAGGTTTATGTTGAAGGACTTCAACGGTTTCGGATAGAGGAGTGGGTTTCCAAAGAACGACCGTTTGTCGTGCGGGTGCAGTACTTCCCGGAAACCAGTTACAAAGACGTAACCGAACTCAAGGCTTACACAGTCGCGGTTATCAATACCATAAAGGAACTTCTGCCGTTAAACCCGTTATACGGCGAAGAGTTAAAGTTTTTCCTCAATCGTTTTGGTCCTGAAGAGCCGGCCCGTCTGGCCGACTTCGCCGCTAGCCTAACTACCTCTAGTAAAGAAGAGCTCCAGGATGTCTTGGAGACGACCCACATACTCGATCGCCTGGAGAAGGTGTTGCTCTTGTTGAAGAATGAGGTCGAGGTAGCCAAGGCGCAAATGCGCATAAACAAGCAAGTAGAGGAGAGCATTCAAAGCCGCCAACGTGAATTTTTCTTGCGCGAACAGATGAAGGCCATCCAAAAAGAGCTTGGCATCGCCAAGGATGATCGGACGGCGGAGCTCGACAGGTTTCGCGCTCGACTCAAGGATGTCACACTGCCGGAGGAGGCACAAAAGCAAATCGACGAAGAACTTCAAAAGATGTCTGTACTTGAGGTCGGGTCGCCTGAGTATGGTGTTACGCGAAACTATCTCGATTGGTTGACGTTACTGCCGTGGGGCAAATATTCAGAAGACAATCTTGACCTCGAGCATGCACGAGAAGTGTTGGATCGCGACCATGAGGGTCTGGATGATGTCAAGGAACGAATCATCGAGTTTCTCGGCGTTGGTGCCATGCGTGGTGAAGTCGCCGGTTCCATCTT
>JAOTYM010000043.1 GCA_029861845.1 Gammaproteobacteria bacterium
GCCAGGGTTCCGGCGCCGTCATATCGCACTTGAATAAGAGAGTCATATACACTGATCCAAGACTTTCGAACTGGTTAGTGTAGATTAAACTGTTTTCCCCGGACACTGTACGGCCGGACGTGACTCCCGCCGTACCGGAGATGGGCACGAGTAGCCAACCGTCATTGCACTCGAATCCCGAGGCGAACTAGCTGGAATACGAATCACGGCGCCAAGCTCGGGCTCATTAGCGGAATTCGATAATCAGAGATGATGACGGTCGTGCTTCCAATTCACTACTGACACGACGGATGGGACTCTCGTTAATCGAACAAATGGCGCCTGCTCGCTATAAAGCCGCAGTGCCGGTGTTGCAATCGGCGTGTGGTGAGAAATCCGTCTTAAGGCTTATCTCGCAGGCTGACTTGCGTACCAGGAAGCGACACTTTCTATGAGAGTGTCACTATAAGGTAAGCTCATATTATGCATCATGGAGCTTTCGCGCTTACCATCGCGGTACGCCCTCAGGGCCATTAAGAGATAATCTTTGTTTTGCCCGCCAATTTTTGGAACCGCCATCGCGGGATTTTCGACAGCGGGATCATGACAACGGTCGCATTTCTTGGCGAGTTCCTGCGCAGATATCGGCTTATCCTGTGCTGCTTTGGGTTTCTGCACCGCGTAGAACGCGGCTATATCCTCGATTTGCTTATCGCTGCTACCGACGAGCATGACATCAACGTGGCGAGTCGTCCGATCGCGGTAGGCCTTGATCGCGCTAACCAAGTATTGCGCGTCCTGGCCGGCAAGGCTTGGCGTCGCCGCATCGTGGCTAACCCCCCCAGCGCCATGGCAACCACCGCACCTGGCGGTTAGCGGTTCGCCGGCGACCGCATCACCGAAAGCGGGTGGGTCGCGTTGTATTGGGGTCTGAGATGCGTAATACAGTGCCATGTTTTGCATATCGAGGTTGCTCAGTCCACGCAACGTGGCCTCCATTGTTGAAATACTGCGCGACCCGTCCAAATAGGCCCGCACGGCCGCAACAAAATAAAGTGGTTGCTGGCCCGCCAAACTGGGGGTACCGGGAACTTTGCTGTGGCCACCTTCGCCATGGCAGCTGGCGCAGACCGCGGCCCTAGCCTTACCCTTTTCAAACGGAGATAGGGCAGTCTCTTGCGTCTCCTTCATAGTGGTGTCCTTAACTGGCGGTAGGCTGGCGTAGTAGCCGACGACGTTTCGGATGTCCGCATCACTCATGGCTTCGGTCAGATCCCTGAGTGCGGCATGAGTCCGTGTTCCCTCTTGGTAGTCATGCAATGACGCCAGCAGATATTCGCTTACTTGTGCCGCCAAATGCGGGATACCGGGAGCAGCGCCCCTGCCATCCAAGCCATGGCATCCGACGCAATTAGCCTCTGCGATGGTTCTGCCAGCACTGATATCAGGCGCCACTGCTTCCTGTTTATCCGTACAACCGGTCAAAACCACCGACACTAGTACGCCTAATAAGAGATATCTCATAGACAACCTCGAGGATTAACACACCAGTCGATAATTACGCGCTCGCAGGCAAGTTTCGATGCGGCAAAAAACATCTTAATCATAATTGAACACCGAATGAGTATCTAGTCTCAGTCTCCTGCAATGCAAAGCGCCCCTGGCCTGGGCGATTCGACGGCCTTTTTCCAAAGAAATCCCATGCACATCGCCTCGACACGGCGTTCGTTTTCGCTGGGATAACAAATCTCTCCATGTCGCGATGCCAAACGGGCCTCGGCGGGGCGGCTCCGAGTACCCTACTCAAGGTCCTCCCCGCATCAAGCCCTGTAGACGACGGCTTACTCAAACAGCATGTCCCAAGAAACCAAATAGAACTAACGTTAATAGCACCAATCCCACAATAATCAGAGTTGCCCCCAATATCTTGGAAGCAAGCGTCATCGGCTGCGACGGGGCATCCACTAGATATTTCTCAAGCTCGCCACTATCCAGAAAACGCCTGTATTCTACGGTATGCTCGCGCCTGTATTCTTCCAATGGCAAAACCCCTGTGAACATAACAATATCTTGCGGAAACTTGTCCGGCCTGAAGTGACAATTAAAGAAGTGTACCGTGAAGAGGAACACAGCGGCCAAGAACGCTTCTTCTCCGTGAACGATGGTCGCCACATTGAACACCCATCCAGGGAGAAGCGCGGCCGTCTGCTCCGGGAACCACAGCATTACACCGGAACAACCGATAATTGCCATACCCCAGAACGGGGCCCAGTAGTCGAATTTCTCCCAATAGCTCCAGCGGTCGAAAATGGGGCGCGGCCCTGTGCCGAAGAACCATTTAAACATGGCCGCTATATCCCTGAAATCCTGCAGATTAGGTATGAGCGAATTCGGCCCGAACCACCTGAATGTTTTCCTGTTTCGAGTTATGAGGACGGCAAAATAAATCAGATGCCCGAAGAATAAAACAATGAATGTAGCCGCCGCAATTCTATGTATTATGGCAGCTGTTTGCGGCCCTCCAAGCCACTTCATGACTGTAGGCGCCCAGAAACTGTCCGCGTAAAGGACCGCGGTGCCCGTCAAAACCAGCGTCATCACGGCGAGCGCTAGCAGAAGGTGGGCGAGCCTCCACATTGGGGCCCAGCGTCTGACGTATTTCTCTTCGCCTGACGGCAGTTCGTCCATTTGAACATGTAATTTGTTCTTACCTTGCTTGCGGTCTTTGTACTCCCGGCGGAACCACAGTGCCGTGTGCGTCCAGAAGAAAGCGAACACTGATGCTAAAAGTACAATCATAAACTTCGAGGCGATCCACATGCCGGGATAGCGATCGAAGTCACGGGTATTACCGTGGGGATGGAACGTGAGAAATCCTTCTGTCGCCTCCTCGTGGCATTTCTGGCAGGTCTCGAGACGGTTAGCCTGGTGTACTTTCGACGTTTCGTCATCCACCCGTTGGATTTGGTGATGTCCGTGGCAGTCATAGCACTTTGCCGTGTAGGCATAGCCCAGAGTGCTCACTTGGCCGTGATAGGTCCCGGTATAAGTTTTCAGTTCTTTGCTATGACAGTTTCCGCAATTCTGAGTAATTACTAGCTTGATCGACTCGATTTTCGGGGACTCGATGTCATGCGTAGTATGACAGTCTATGCAGACAGCCGCTTTCGGATTGGCGTTCTGCGTAAATTCCTTGCCGTGTACCGATGTTAGATATTCGTCCCTTTGCGTAGAATGGCACTTTCCACACACGTCGGGAATCGTCAGTCGGAACTCCGCGCGGCCTTTGCTGCCGACGGGATAAACATAGTGGGCGTTGTGGCAATTGTAACAGGTTGCATTCGTCCTGGACTGGTCTTCTATATTAGGCCGGGCATGTATTGACCTCATATAGCTGTCGATTTGCTTCACCACCATGCCTAGTCTTGCGTATTGCGCCGCTTTACCCTCGCTTTGAGCGGCGTCCCACAAGTCCCGGTGGCAGCGAACGCAACTGACCTTTCTGTCCACGTTTTTCTGGTGCGGAATCTTAGTGATGTCCTTGTGACACTCCACGCAAGACCGCTTTCCATGCACGCTTCGTGCGAACTCATCCGGGATCACATGCAGCTGGCGCATTTGTCCATCACCCGCGGGGACAGCAAACCCTTTAATCCCGTGACAGCCTAGACACATTGCGTTGCTGGGAGCCGCCTGGGCCTTGGCTTCCGCTACCCAATCCCCCGGCACTTCTGCCAACAGAATAACACTTGCGAAAACCCACCCTGAAAATCTAAGAGCATGCATTGTCTTCAAACGCCTCCCTTGACGCATCGCCACCCTGTCGATAGTTTCGAACAGGACGATGCCACCACTCAATTTTACTCTAGGGGAAATCCATGTGGATGTTAAGTCCCTTCACGTCCAAGAGTATTGATATAGGTCAATATTTGAGCATGAAGATAACAAAGCCCAGTTGCATCTTAGGCTCGAGAACAAGCGGTCCTAAATAATGGCGAAGTGTCTGAAAGATATTCCCGCGTGCTGAGCCCGCGGCGAACTCAGGCGTGCGTCTGCATAATGATATTGATGGCGGGCAGCGGATAATCGCTGCCGTCAAGCAACCGGTGGTGCAAGTCCTTACGCTTGACGAGTTCGGTGAATAGCCCCGGGAGACGATTAAACTGGGTGATGGCCGAGAGATCGCCGAACAACACGTCCTGGTAACGCCGGATGGATTGCGGGTTTTCGCCCAAAGGAACTGTCCCAGTCCTACTTCTGCATCGTGGTGTTAAATCTGTAGCGTATCGAAAGCCCTACCACATAAAGATCATAAGAAGGACTCGTCTCACCCAGTGTTAAGACGTTGGGAATCGTGTCCGGCTGCACGCCGTCGAGCTGCCAGTCGTCAGTGTCGTAATCTTCGTACCACACCGTCCCCTTGAGCGACAAGTTCTCTTTCAGTCGGTAATCGACGTACACCTTTAAGCTGTTCAACCTCGTTTCGAGGTCCGGGAATGATGGATCCGGAACGACTGTGCTGACAGTAATCTCGCCCCGTGATCTGACGTATGCGTAGTCTGCGCCGATATCTATTTTGTTCTTGACGATCGTATGCCTGAAACCGATACCCGTAGCATTAAACGTGTCGTCTTCGTCCTGAAGCCAGTTGGGCGTCGAAAAGAAGGTGGAACTTCCTGCTTGCTTCGAGCTGATCTGCTGGCGGTTCCAAAAGACGTAGAGACTGGTTTTTTCGGAAAGCTGCATCGAGGCGTCCAGATTAACGCTGAGTTCATCGCTGCTGAGCAAGCCGATCACGGATCTGTCGTAATCGTTTTTCGCGTGCTCGACCCCTGCACCGATAGATACTGTCTCTCGTGGAGTTGCCATGACTTGCATGCCGAACATGACGCGCTCCCGATCCGCCATGTTGTAAATTCTCATTAACGGATTTTGTGGCGGAAAGATTTCCGGTACCGCCATATAGTTAGAAATGCTGCGGTCAGAGAGCTCAGCTTTCATAAGCAGCGAGAAGTTGTCCTGCGCCTGGGAGCTGATCTTGGTCCACAAAGTCCTGTCCTCTGTCTCCTCCACCTCCTGAAACGTGCGCTCGGTCTCCTCATGATCGAAGCCGACAGACACTCTTGTGCGCTTGGCAAGGTGGTAATCCGCACTAAGGTTGAGCTCGTCTGTCGTAAAGCTATAAGGCAGGTTCGTCCGCAACGCTGCTAAGACGCTGTCCGTATTGACCCACGCGTACGTCGCCTGTGGTGTTTTGTTGTCGCGGTCATCGTGTCTTAAGGCCGCGTTAAACTGCCAACGATCGGTCAATGCCGAGTTGATTCTGATATTCGCATTCGTCGTATCCACACGGCCATCCAGCGAGCCACGCGGCAGCGTTGGGACTACTATGGCAGGATTCACCGTCGGCGCGAGAAAATTCTCGTCTTGCTCTCCGCGGCCAACCGCGAGGTCAGCAGTGAGCCGGGTTTTTTTGTTTATCTCATAGCCGACGGAGGTCAGTAGCTGATGAAAGTCGTTATCTGGTGGCAGCGCAAGCTGGCCGGCATCAGCGCCAAAGAGTGAGGTGAAGGGATTATCAAACGTCAACGATTCGTCGCTGTTTTTAAACTGTGAACCGTAGTACGCGAACCGCGCCTGCAGGCGGTGCCCGGTGTAGGTTGCGGATGCGTCGAACTCGTCGGTCGTGTAGTCGACTGGTTGCAAAAACTGCGTGGCATCAAACTGGAACGCGCCGGCGATTCTTTGTGTGCCCTCTTTGGTCTCGTGACGGGCGTTTATGGAGGACTGCCATTTGCGCGCCGGGATGAATCTTATGCCGAGGCCCAGGCGCTCGCGTTGAGTTTCGATGTCTACCTGGCGCAGGCTACCGGGCAGGGCGGTCATGCCGGTAGTCGTAGGTGCCCGTACCCAGCCCGGTGGAAGGTTCAAAACGTCTTCACCCGTGCCGATAAAGGGTGTGACGGCAGAGTCCGAGATGAAGTGCGGTATCTCGTCGTAGTTTAGAAAGAGGTCGTACTTGCCTTGGCGGCCGCCTTCCACTTCAACGGATCGCGAATCGAGTCCAAGGTTGCGCGCGTCGAGATCAAAGTAGTGTGCTTCCGTTCCGCGATAGCGGTAATGCGCATCGCCAATAAAATATGCGCCGTCCTCATTCAGCCCGGTGTACTCCCCGAACTTGAACGAGTCGTCATCAACATGCCCGATCCCGCCCTCTGCATAGCCGCTATGGCCTTCCTCGAAAGTGCAAAATTTGCATTTCCACTTGAATGTGTCCACGGGAAGCGTCAATTCTGGGGCGTTGTTGTCGGCGGCGGTCGCGCAGGGCGCCACGCCTAAGAGCACTATCAGCAGCATCGATTTGGTGGGCGTTTTCATCTCAGTAGACTCCCTCGTATTCGCGCTGTCAGCAGCAGCGCCACCGAATGCTTAGCCGTGGCACGGCGTGCCCAAAACCTATCTCATCAATTTCACACCCGAAGGATGATTAGACCCGTGCACCTGTGAATGACAGTTGGTGCAGGCGCCTGAGAGCAGGAACGCCGAGGGCGTACCGCCCGGTAGGCCGGCGCCGGTCAAGCCCGCGCTCGGATGCCCGGCCTGAGAATGGCACGCTTGGCAAAGCCAAGGCGGTCGCTTGATTAGCAAGGCTGGATGGATGGACCCATGCGGGGCATGACAGAGCGCACAGTCCTCGGGGACCGGTGCGTGTTCCCACAAGAATGGCCCACGCTTTTCCGGATGGCAGCCGTAACAGGTTTGATTAAGGCTGGGCCTTGCAAGCAACGATGCTGTGAATGCGCCGTGGGTATTATGGCATTCGCTGCACGCCATTTCCCCGAAGCGCACGGGATGGACCGAGGGTCTATAGAACTCGGCGCGCTCGCGCTTGTGGCAATTGTAACAAACCTCAGGCTGCTCGTTCTTGGCCAATACCCGATCGCGCGGGGCGTGGATATCGTGGCAACTCGTGCAGGTGACGTCGACCTGGTCATGGCTGCTTCCCTTCCAACCGATGCGACCATCGGTTGCATGACAGCCGAGACAGATCTCGTTCTGCTGCTCGAACGACACGGCAGACTTAGGGCCGAAGTTGAGGATTGGCGCCCGCTTCTGGCCCTTGCGCAGCATCATCTTGCCATGTTCACCGATCGGTCCATGACAGGTTTCGCACTGCAGTTTGGCAAAGGGCGTGCGCTTATCGGCCGGCACCGCGTGCTTGGTCTTGAAGATCGAGAAGACCGGAAATTCGGACTCCTCGTCGTGGCACTTCAGGCAGGTATCGGCTCCTCGGCGCGAGTACTTGGCGGCGGTCTCATCCGTATCCTTGCCTTCTTTCGCGTCCTGAGCGAATGCCGGCACGCCCAGAGACAGCGTTAGGAGAAGCCCCAAACGACAAGTGATTAGCCAGCGGTTTTTGTTCATATTCATTGGCTACAGACTATCGGGGCGGCCCGAGTGCTGTCGTCAAGCCTTTACACCCGCACCTTAAGCCCCTGCGCCGACAAACAGACACCGGCGGCGATGTCGCCGGTGTCTGCCGAAGATTGTGCGCGCGTCAAGGGTTACGGGATCTCTTCCCCGAAACCGTCTTCATGTACCAGCTCGACCGATGCGATCTTTCCAGGTCCGTGACATACGGCACAGGACTCGACTACGCTGTTCAATGCATTCTGGGTTGCCGTAAAGAACGCCCCGTTAAGCTCCATGTGCGACTGCGCCACCTCGCTGTCGTGGCACGACGAGCACACCGCCGCCGTCGGCGTGATGTTCTCATCGTCATTCGGGTCGGTCGCCGCACCTGTGGAAGCATTTGTCGTGACGGTGCTCGCCAGGATGCCGTTCTGCGTCGGCAGCTCCCATGTGCCTTCTAGCTTATATGTTCCGGACAAGTGACAGCTCTCGCATTCGGCCAGGACACCGGGGAAGCGCACATGGCTGAAGTCGTGCTCGCAATCATTCGGGGGCGCGACCGGGTTGAACCAGTCACACGGCGAGCCGGGGAATCCCCAAACGACCAGGCCCTGGTTGCGGAAGCCATGAGCGATCGTACCATCGAAGTTCTCGACCGATGCTGCGTGTACGCCATGGATCAAGCGCTTGAAGTCGATCGCTTCCTCGGCCTTACCATCGGCAGTGCCGACACCCCCGGCGGGACGCCGGCCGATGTCGGTCGCATTGGGATTGTGGCACATAACACACAGCCTGGGTTCGTCATTGCGATTGCCGCCATGCAGGCTCAAGAGATCATGGCAATTTTGGCACTTGGCGATATCCACCACATCCCGGCGCGCAACCAGACTGGTGCCGCTGATAAGCCAGTCTTTCACCACGCTCTTGACCGGAACCTCGTCGTCAAAGCTGGTATCGCCATCAAAGTCGGCGGCCACATGGCCTTCGAAGCCAACCCGACCCGTGCCCGCTGCGGACGCCGGCAGAGGCGTCTGCTTGGTGAGGGTGTAGACACCCGAAGCGACCGTACACGTCCAGTCCGCGATCGGCGTGCCGTCGCACGCATCTATCGGGTTGATGGATAGGGGTAGCGCCGCAGTGGTCTGAAAATTTGGAAAACCAGTGTTAGTTGCGCCCTCCGTATTATTGAAGTCGGCCAGGACGATGTTGGGATCGAGCGGACTGACGGTATTTGGACCCCAGCCGATGATCACGGCCAAACGTGTGCCTCCGCCCGTAAATGGGTCATTGGCCACGATATCGTATGGTGCATCACTGTTCGTGGGATCAGTCACCGAGATTTGGATCACCGGTGTGGCACCGCCCGTCACGTCGACGATGTTGAATTCAAATTTGGCCGCTTCGGCCCTTTCGGGAATGATGTGCGTCTTGTCGACGGCGCCGGGCAAGCCCGGCCCGGAGCCTGCGTCGTGACATGTCAGACACTCGGCATCCGATCGCGGTCCGCCCGAATGCGGCACCATGCGATTGGGATCCGGGTCGGGCGGTACAACAAAACTAATGTTGTCATGGCACGAGCCGCAGGCCGCTTGGGTCGGCGTTTGAAAGTCGTTGGCCTGCGGCGTCTCGTTGTCTTCCGGATCGTGGCATTTGGCGCAGCTTGCGACAACAGTGCTCTTAGCGGCGCTTCTCACATCCGCAGGAAAATGGACGTCGGAGAAGTCATGCGGGGTGTTGCGATATCCCCAAATGACATACGGTATTTCATCGCCGTTATTGGCCGTCTGATCCGGTCCCAAGTTGACACTCGGCAACTCTGCACCGTAGTGGATCTTGTGGATCATTTCCTTGAAATCCACCGTGCGGCCGCTGTTCGGGTCTGTGCTCCCCGGGTTGTGGCAGGTGATGCAGTACTTCGTGTCCACCCGGCCACCCCCGTGCACGGCGAGCTTGCCGTGGCAGTTGTTGCAGTTGGCCGTCTTGACGATGTCGCGGTTGAAATCCGGATCGTTCGGGTCGGCCGGCGGTGCCCCCGTGTTGGGTATAAAGTCATAGGTCTTGTTGGTCGCTGGCAGATTACGCGCCTCAAGGCCGACGCGGTGGGTGAGATTCGGGACATACGATAGATCCAGATTGTTGCCGGCGGCATCCTTACAGCCGGCGCCACTGGTGACCAGATTGTTCGGACAGCTGGCCCCATTATTGGCCACGATGTCATCCCGGATGTCGAAGGTGCAGGTATACTGGCCGATACTGGCGTTGATCAGCGTTAGCGTGGCGCAGTTGCGCCGACTTCCCTGCACCGCGCCGTTCAGCAGCGCTGGTGTCCCGCCCGGACCCGTCCCCGGATCAGTGGCTTTGGGTATTGCGCCGGAGAGGACATAGTTTTGCCACTGGCTGGCCGTCGCGCCCGGCGGAATCAGCTTGGCTATGGTGTACCGCAGGTTTGAGGCGCTGAGGTCGGTGAGGGGCGTGCCGTCTTGGTCCGTAACCGTCAAAGTCACCACCGGTGGGCTCTGCATCGATACACCTTGTATCGTTATGTTGAGCGCATCGATCGGGACAGCGGACCCTCCAGGCGGTCCGGCCGGGCCTTGCGCACCGGGCGCGCCGTCGTCGCCATCGCTGCCACAACCGCTTAGCCCGAAGAGCAACACGGCGGCGACCAAGAACCTGATGGGATTAGGAAGACTACTGGTTATGTGATTCACGTCACTCTCCTTGCCCCCCGGCGAACCACGGAGGAGTATAATATTTTGCCATCCATACTGAGTTGCACTTCCCTAAGATATGTATAGGTGAAAATGCCATTTGATTCCAATACAGGTCATTGATCTGAATCAATAAGCTGCCGAGGTAATTGATCCAGATCAAAGGAACTGCTATCCGCGCTCGACTCCAACCCGTTACCCGAAAACGTGCTCCCAAGTTAGTGAGCCCGAACAATTTCTGCCTTGATTTTGACCTAGGTCAAGGCTATTTAGCTGGTATGTTTATAATAGGGTCTGTATTTGCGATGCACACTTCGCCCATCCGAGCTGTGGCGCTTAAGCATTCGGTGATCATCTAGGAGATGAAGCAATGAGAAAAAGCCCTATTAGATATGCGTTATTGCTCTGCGGCCTGGTATACAGCACAGCGGCAATATGCGCTAGCGAATTGGTCCAACAGTGCGTCGCCTGCCATGGTGAGGATGGTGTGAGTATCGTTCCCAGTGCACCGGTGATCGCTGGCTACTCCAAGCAATACATAATCGATTCAATGATTAACTACAAACTTGACGAGCGTCCTTCGGCTACCATGGGCCTTTTTGCCAAAAACCTGAAAGATGATGAAATCGAAACGATAGCGGAATTTTTCGCTATGAAGACGTTTGTTCCTCGTAAACAAGAATTCGATGCGGAGAAAGCAAAGCTAGGCGAAAAGATTCATGCCCGCCACTGTTACAAATGTCACGAAGATGGTGGCAGCTCGCCCGACGACGATGCAGGCATACTGGCCGGACAGTGGGCGCCGTATTTGCAGCTCACGTTCGAGCAGTACCAATCAGGCAAGCGCCCGATGCCAGAGAACATGAAGCGTAAAATGGAGAAACTAAGTCAGGCGGATATTAAAGCGCTACTTGATTACTACGCCAGTTTGCAATAACGCCGTTCGATGCTCATCGCCTGGCGCTGGTCAAGCCCATGAAGGCGTCGACTCGAGGAAGTGCCGCAATTCGCCGCCCTCGATGTAGGAAATAAGGTTTGGGAAAACCGGCTGGTCCCAGGCGGTGCAGCCGATCAGCGTCAAGTTTTTTAGATAAAGGGTACGCATGTCGAGCGTCATCACGGCGAGCGTGAGCAGAAGGTGGGCGAGCCTCCACATTGGGGCCCAGCGTCTGACGTATCTCTCTTCTGCTAACGGCAGTTCGTCCATTTGAACATGTAGTTTGTTCTTACCTTGCTTGCGGTCTTTGTACTCCCGGCGGAACCACAGCGCCGTGTGCGTCCAGAAGAAAGCCAACACTGATGCCAAAAGTTCAATACGATGTTTGGGTAACCACTGGCTGTAAACATCGTTGCTTTCATGTTTTACCCCCTCTCAGGGCCGCCCCCCAGCCGCTTTAGCCACAAATCCAAAGATCCTAAACATGACAAACCCGATCCGGCTTGCCAGCCCTTGGTTTAGCGAAAACGATAGACAACGCCGGCCGAGAATAAATCGACATCTCCGTCACTGACATCGCTAAAACATTCCCATTCGACGCGCACGCCCCAATTTTCGAAGGTATATTCGCCGCCGACACCGAACGTCAGATCTGTGCCCTCATCGACGGTGCGACTAAGAAAATCGATGCTCCAATCGAAGAAACCGGCCTTAGCAAAAACCGAACCGTTATCACCGATAGGCAATATGCCGACAACCCCGTAGGCCAAGCCCCACTGCTCGAGCGCATTCGGGAGACCGAGGGAATCGAACTCGCCGAGATCGACAAGGGCGGCTTCTACGGCTACGTTCTTGGTAAACCGGTAGCCGCCAAATACTTTAAGGCTACTGCCTGTTTGATCTAACACGTCATCGTCTGAGCTGCCGAGGCTACCGCCGACATACCACTCGCCCTCTTGGGCACCTGCAAGTGGGGCGGTCGTGACAACGATGAGTAGAATAATCGCGGCGGAAAGAGAGTGTCTGATATTCATCTGTCGTTGCTCCTTTCTGTCTCGTCGAGTCGTTTCAATCAAAACTTGTACATCATGCCAAGCGACCCAAGATCAACATCGCCGTCACCGACATCAAGAAACCGTTCCCACTCAAGTCGCGCGCTCCACCTTCTAGTGAAATGAATATGCGTCCCAACTCCGTACGTGAGGTCGATACCGTCGTCGGTCATACTGTCAAACTCGTCGCAGACTGTAGATCCCAAAATGTTCCAGCACTGGAATTCTTCAACCGTTACCGACCAGATAAAGAACCCACCCTTGGCAAAAAGCTCAAAGTGATTACCGGCCGGCAACGTACCGCGGACCTCCCATGCAGTGCCTTGTCTGGTGAACGCTTCGGCACCAAACTCGCCAAGCTGGACCACGGCGACTTCTAGTGCCAAACGTTTGTTGAGTCGGTAGCCGCCAAACACTTTAAAGCCGTTCTCCCCCTCGCCGAGACCCTTGTTATCAGAACTGCCGGAACCACCGCCGACATACCAGCCGTTATCCTGCGCATGTACAGGCGGAGTAGTGGCCCCAAGTAAGAAGACTGCAACTATCAAAAGCCAATGCGCGTTTTTCATGGTTCACCTCCCATCGTCTGTATTGTCCGACGATCGACACGATGCGCTTGGGGATTTCGTGCTGACAACGCACATTTAAGCCAGTTGGCAAAGCGAATTCCTATACAATCTGAAGAATGCTGGTAGATTTCGAAATCTACCTGCTTTCATTGAATTGTTAGGAATAGGGGATTGAGAGTACTTATCAGCTGGCAAAGCGCGCCAAAATCACGCGGTGTCAGCGGATTGTGGGTTCGACGCAGGTGACGCCTTAGATCTCCGGTACTCGGTTGGCGTGACACCGTGAATTTCTTTGAATGCCTTGTTGAACGGTCGTAACGTGCGATAGCCGACATCCATGGCAATTGTCAGCACCGGCAGGCGGCGACTGTCTGCGTGTACCAGCCGTTTGGCAGCTTCCGCGATGCGGTACTGATTGAGGAAGTCATTGAAGTTCCTATAGCCGAGGAAGGCATTAATAAGCTGCCTGAGTTTGTATTCGTGCTGGCCTAGTTTCTCGGCCAGCTTGCATATGGTTAGATCTCCCTCGATGAATACGTGCTCCTCTTCCATTAGTCGCTGCAAATCTTTAATGTCTTTAGACCTGTCATCATTCGAAACATCAGAAACGCGGCTTTTACGGGCGACAGCGGGCAAAAACCCGGCATGAAGAGTTAACAATCGTACGTTAAAGATGAACACGATGATGAAGATGATGGCGGCGTTAAGCGTTTGCACGCTGATTGGTGCCGGTCTGCCTGATCCGGCGATAACGAGCGTGCCGGCGGCAATAACGATCATGTAGATCCCTGTTGTTGCCAGCATTTCAAAACGAAACCGTCGCCGACCTTCCACCAGATCTGTACGCCAGTCCTTTATTGTGTAAAACAGACCTAAAAAAACAAACGTCAATACGAGCGACTGTGGAATTAGCACTTTCACATGATCGGCGAGCCCCCGATCTGTCGCTTGGACACCAGTATTGTTGACCTCCTTTAGCAACTCCATTCCAACATCGATAGCTACGACGATGAACAGGATGAATACGTGGTGCGACCGGAAACGGAATGAGTCTTCAAATAAGGATTTCGCTAGAAGCCAAAAGAGCACGGGGGCGGCGCCAGCGCCCGCAACCAACGGGTAACTCCACGCACCCCATTGCCAATATCTAACGGCGGGGGTGGCAAGAAGATAACAGATGATGGATAGCGCGAAAGGCGCAGCAAGTATGCCGCCAAGTTTGTCGCGATGATCCTTCAATAAAAGTACGGCAATCAAAGCAAGCTGGGTGATGGCTGCGAATCGCAAAATGAGGTCTACAGTATGCATTGCGTGCTCTCTGGTTGAATTCCATAGCGCATCGAACACACGACGCGATAGCAGCGGCATTCCATGCCTGTATGAGCGATCCAAAGACAGGAGGGAAGACCCCCCAGAAAGCAGCAAGGACTGCCAATGGCGAATTGTTGGCGGTTAGTTTTTGGCGTGGGCAAAACAAGGGGCTTAGCAGTATCGCAAGCCGACTGCACGTCCATCACCTGCCATCGTCGACATTACACCACCGCATCTGGGCAGGGGCAAGAAATCTGTCAAATAAACAAGGACTTTTCGCGTGTCTCTGGAACAGTAGACTCGGGCAAAGGTGCGACAGTCTTGGCTAGTAATCCCCAGAGCCGCGGACGAGTCCGCCCGCGTCTTCTGCCGCGATGCGGCCATCTGGCTCGGTCTGAGTTAAAAGCAGAGTGGTGATACTGAAATAGGTGCCAGTCTTAGCGTCGTCATAGAAGGTCGCTACTACATCCTCGATACCGTCGCCGTTAAAATCACTGGCTGCGAGGACATTCACGCCATAACGCCAGCCTTCATCCTCGACGGCAAGGGCATGGGGTGTTGTTTCGATTGAGGAAAACTTGAAGTCCGAGAAAGTGAAGCCCTGCTTCGGGGATTTGGCCCGAGGGTAAAGCGAAGAGCGTAGTGTCGCGAGGTTGAGGTGTTTCAGAATCTGATCACCAAGTGCTTGGTGTTTAAAGTACGACACTCGTGGGCTTTGCGCATACCTTAGAATACTAAGCACTAGACAGGTCTGATACCCAGAGAAAACACGGTCGACCCGTGCTTCCTCGAGCGAAAGACCCTGCTCAAGCAGTTCTAAGAGTTCGGCGCACGTTTTTATTCGATAGCTCTCTCCTTGTTCGTGCAACGTCGTCGGCTTGCGGTGCTTTGTAATCTCCTGTCGATAGTTACCGAAGGCCTTGCGAGTTTTGACATCGAAAAATTTGACGATACTTGCAAACCCAGGACTATCAGGTGTTGATTTATCGCCGGCGCAGTTCGCAGCACCTATGGTTAGAGAGGCTATGATAATAAGTTGCCACAGAATTCGCTTACACATGCTCATCAGTCCATGATCTTTTCTACAGTGTAGCTTCCTTGTTTGGCCGTGCAGAGCTTTCGTCGCCGAGCCACTTTACTTCACTGGCATTCCGGTGTTAGATACTGTCACGTCGTTCGCATCGAGTGATCCGTATGTCGTCCGTGATCCTACATCATTATCCTCAGTCACCGGTGTCGGAGAAGGTGCGTGTGGTTTTGGGGATCAAACAACTGGATTGGCGTTCGGTTGAAATCCCGCGTCTCCCGCCCAAGCCCGCTCTGATGCCGCTGACCGGCGGCTATCGTCGCACACCGGTCATGCAGATCGGTGCAGATGTCTATTGCGATAGCCAGTGTATTATCCGTGAACTCGAGCGGCGTTTCCCTGAGCCAACGTTATATCCGGGTGGTGGTGCTGGCATGGTATGGGGGGTGAGTCGCTGGACGGATGGGCCGCTGTTTACGCTAGCGGTTTCGTTAGTGTTCGGCGCGCAAGCGGATGAGCTGCCGCAAGAATTCGCCGATGACAGAGGCCGACTTTACTTTGGTCCTGATTACGACCTGCAGGCCATGAAGCGGCAACTGCCGCAAATATTGACGCAACTGCGCGCGCAACTGGGTTGGATAGAGCAACGTCTTGTTACTGGCCGGACATTTATTCTCGGTAACGAACCCAGTCTTCCCGATGCGCTTTGTTATCATCTCGTTTGGTTTATCCGTGGACGCTATGCGGGCGGCCCTGAGTTTCTGAGTCAGTTCCCTAATCTGGTGGCATGGGAAAAACGCGTAAGCGATATTGGCCACGGACAGCCAAGCGACATGACGGCCGACGAGGCATTGGCCATCGCTAAGGCCGCGACCTCAGAAACCGAAACGCGCGCAGATCCCGGCGACCCCGAGGGCTTGGCCCCCGGCCTATCGGTGGCGGTAGTGCCATCAGGGATAGGCAGTGATCCGGCCGTGACTGGGGAGATCGTTAGTCTAAGTGCGGATGAGATTGCCATTCGTCGCAGTCACGACCGCGTTGGCGATGTCATCGTGCACTTTCCGCGTGTCGGCTACCAAGTGTCGTTGACCAGCGCGTAGGTTTCATCATGCCCGACGCCAACGCGACAAGCGTGCTTGTTGTCTATGATCGTCCCGAAGAATTTAGGGATATATTGGAAGCTCGTTTTCCTGATATCGTTTTTAGTTATGCGACAAGCCCCGGCGATGTAGAAGGGGCGTTGGCTGCGGCTGATCCCGAGGTTGTTTTCTCGATCAAGCATCCAGGCTTCCCTGGTCCCGCCCACAGACCGATCATCTTGCATCCCAGTGTGAAATGGTTACAGGTAGGCGGTTCGGGCTATGAGGACTTTCTTGGCTGGGACGCAACGCGTATTACGTTGACCAACTGTGCCGGCGTATTGAGTCGTTTTCTGGCCGAAACCGTCACCGCTGCACTGCTGATGCTTAATGGCAATTTTCTCACCTATTTTAAGCAACAGCAGGAACGGGTTTGGCGGCAACATGGTTTTCAACCGTTGTGTAATCAAACGCTACTTATAGTAGGTGTCGGCGCGGTGGGTGGTTGTGTGGCCGACAACGCTAAGGCCCTAGGTATGCGAGTCTTAGGGACGCGTCGTTCAAAGATTTCGCATCCATCCGTGGATGAAATGCATGTCCCTGAGGTATTACCCGACCTCTTGGGGAGGGCCGATGTAGTAAGTCTACACGTTCGCCTGAACGAGGAAACGACGCATTTGATAGATAGGCAGGCGATCACCAAGATGAAGCCGGGCGCGATATTAATCAACACCGCACGCGGGCCGGTGGTGGCAGAGTCGGCATTGATCGACGGGCTGCGTTCAGGCCATTTGCGTGCTGCCTATCTTGACGTCTTCAATAGCGAGCCGTTGCCCGCCGACAGCCCGTTATGGCACATTGACAATTTATTCATTACGCCGCACATGGCTGATTCCGTAAGCGACTGGCCAAGACGCTTTGCTATGTTCTTTACGGACAATCTCGATCGGTGGTTAGCCGACCAACCCTTGTTGAACGTTGTCGAAGGTTGACAGGTTGTTTTGATGGAACAAGTGCTTCCCAAAAAGGCGCTACCCGTTTGGCGCATCTATCGCGCGATGGAAGAGAGCAAGCGTAAACACTTCAGCTATCTGGAACAGCTGGAAACGAAATATAAGCATGGTGGCTCTCGTACCGTAGCCGAGAGCATTTATCTAGAAGGCCTGCTGAAGCAACATGGTAAGCAGGTCACCAAATTTCGTGAAGCCATTAAGCAACTACAGCGTGATGATGATGAGGCCCACCAGGCATTGATCGAACACATTACGATGCTTAATGCGCAGCATAACGACCCGAGTTACTGACCCACCGTTAGTTTGGGGACTCGGTGATATTGCTGGGCGGCAGTTGTAGATAGTACCCCTGCATTTCTAGTTGCCGGCGCACCTGCTCGGGATCGGCCCGCGCCAATGTACGATTTGGAGTCAGTTCAAGCGTCATCACCAAATCGAGCCGCCCTAGCAGGCGTAGAAGATCTTGTGGTACCCGCGAAAAGTTTCCCGCTTCTTGCACATAGAGATAGGTATCGGCCTTTTTGTTCGATTTATAGATTGCGCATTGCATGATGAGTGAAATTATACAGCGAGCTATTCAGTTTGATGTTTGGCAAAGGAAGGACTCTGCAGGCCCACATTAGACCAATCTGTGCGCATGATTATCGGCGCCAATGATATCGCCATGAGGCTGCCCATGAGCATGACCGGCATGGGTCCCAATGCATCCGCCGTAATACCACTGATGGGCGCAGCGGCAAAGGCGCCAGATATGTACAGGCACTGACAAAGCGTGAATTGCGTCGCGCCAATCGAACGGCGGCACGTGGACATGGCGAGCGCAAATACGGCGACACCGACACCGCCACCGGCAAAGTTCTCGATGCCATTAAGCAGGGCTGCCGATGCGAAGTTAAGTGGTCCTGCGCTGGCGACGCCGAATAGCCCTAGGAAGACACCTTGTAGCACGACAAAAGAGGCGAACGTTCGCTGTAGGCCGAAACGGCGATAGCTCAATCCAGCCACAATCGCGCCTAGGATAGTGGCAATGCCGCCGATAACTCCATCCATGAGTCCAATCTGTTCGCGCGAGAAACCTAGGTCCACCAGCAGTGGTTTAACCAATGCGCCGCCAAAGGTCTCACCAAACTTCGCGTAGAAAAGAAACAACCAAAAGCCTAGCCCAAGTTTTTTAAATGCATCGCTTAGATCTGCCATCTGGCTAGGTTTCTTATCTCGGGTCGGGTCCGGCACATACAGACTGTGTTCATGGGTAAATAATAGAAACGTCATTGCCAAGGCGATGCAGGCGGTCATAATGAAAAAATCCCCACGCCAACCGATCACACCTGCTAGCGCCAGAAGTACGCCACCACCAAACAGATTGCCAAGCTTAAAGCCAGAGATTTGTGCGGCATTGCCCGCGCCCAGCTCCTTTTTGTCCAACACATCGACCGCCAAACCGTCAACGCCAATATCTTGAGTCGCCGCAAATAGATTGAGCACCAGAAATAGTATGGCGATGACGAAAAGGTCGTGTTCCTTTACGAGGAGCGCCAGTGCCAGTGTAATGACCACCATGCCAATCTGGGCTGGAACGATCCAGGTCTTGCGTCGCCCGAAGGAGAGTACAAAATACCGATCGGCGAGTGGCGCCCACAGGAACTTGAGCAACCAGGGCAGGCTCAGTAGGGCAGAAAATCCCACCAATGTGAAGCTGCCGCCGCTTTCGCGAATCATTACCGGCAGTGCAACCGCGAGAAATCCACCTGGGAGGCCCTGACAGAAGTATAGGCTGAGGAGGAGATTGGTCTTTTTCATGATTGACGATGCCAATGATGCCTGTTTTGCGGCCGCAGCAGCAATTGGCATACGGTATACGAAATACCTTGCGTGGTTACTAGCGTTGGTAGTTTCGGTCAAAACAGCGCTAAGAAAGCTATACTTTATGCGGGTGCACCTACGGAACCCCTTGAACTCGAGACAAAACGATGGATTGTCGCGGCTACTGGCTGGTTATGTTGGCGCTTGCTACGATGTTGACGGTACCGCCCGCATGGGCGGCACCACTTGATGTTGCCGCCAAGGAAAATAATGTTGCCACCGTAAAACGGCTCATCGCTGACGGCGCTAAGGTCAACCAAAAAGGCAAGGATGGCCTCACTGCCCTGCACTGGGCCGCCTATAATGGCAACGCCATCTTGGCTGAGCTATTGATTGCCAAAGGGGCGAAACTCGATCTGCAGGCCAATAACGGTTACACACCATTGCACTGGGCGGCGGTAAGGGGCAATAAGGCCGTGGCCGAGCTACTAATCCGCAACGGCAGTGACGTTAATGCGAGAGACGCATTCGGTAATACGCCACTGAGTTGGGCACGGCTAACCGGCCATAATGAGGTCGCGCAGCTGCTGCAAAGCAGTGGTGCGCAGTAGCGTTTCCTGCCCGGATCTGGCGTGAGCGACAATGTCCGTGGTGAAAGAACTTGCCTTAGATGCCGGTCAGGTAGTTAGTGTAGCGTCACGTCTTCTCTGCACACAAAATAAGCAATAACCTGCAATCCACTCTCGTTGGCCGCGCCGCCCACATGTCTACACCTTATACTGGACAGCATCCCCACGGGGCCATCCTCGACACCATCGATGGTTTCATACGGGTACAGGGCGATTCAGGGGTGGTGATCGTCAAACGCAACTATGGTGGTGAGGGGGTTAGCAAGAACGCGGTCGCCGACAATCCCGGGAAATACCTCAAAGCGATCACCGTCATGTTCAAGCGCAACGGCTATGATCCCGAGACGCGCGATTGGTTTTGGGTGAAATATAGGCCCGATGGGTCGTTGGACAAGAACCCAGCCGGCATGATGTTGGCCGGTAAAGTGGCGAAGGGCAAACCCAAGGGTTGTATTGCCTGCCATACGGCGGCGCCTGGTGGCGACTTCGTTTTCAATTCTAACGCCGACCGTTACCAGTAAAGACGACACGGTTAGTTCGCAACGCGGGTTGCGACCGCTCGGGTGTCTTCTCGAACTGAGCGGTCAATTTACTTGGTAGACGCAAACCCGGTGCATCACCTCACCAAGCTAGCCAAAAGTCATCGTGGGTTCACCAAGCACGTCAAGCTTGGGTTCGATGCCGAGCCCAGGCCGGTCTGGGGCGCGCATGCGGCCGTCGGCGAGTTTCGGCCCATGATCAGCCACGGCGATGTGCGCCAACTCCGTGCAATCCCAAACACCCAATGCGGTTTCTTCACGGGTCGAATGTCCAAGGTGGGCAATGCCGGCATTAGCGATCTGGCTGCCGCCGGTGTCTTGAATCCAAAGACCGATCCCCAGCGATGTACACAGATCTCTGATCTGACGGGCCTTGCTGAGTCCACCGACCCGGGTGATTTTTAGGTTAATCACATCCGCGGCAAGATGCTGGTGTACACGCGTGACGTCATTCACATCCATAATGATTTCATCGGGGATCAGCGGTTGCTCGATGTGCTTGCGAACCGACACACATTTCTCGAAGGTGGCGCAAGGTTGTTCAAAGTAGATATCTACCCCTTTGAGTGCTTGGGCTACGCGAATCGCTTCATGCGTCAGCCAACCACAGTTGGCATCTGCCGCCAATACCTCTTTGGCCTGAAGTTGCGAGGCGACATGCGAAAAGCGCGCGATGTCCATCTCAGGGTCGCCACCGGCTTTAGCCGAATGTTGCAAATAGCCCTGAGTGCGAAAGCGCGCGACGTTGGCGGCCATATCTTCCGGTGTGCCGGAAGGTACAGAGCTCGTCAGAATTAGTTCTTCCGTGAGTTTACCGCCCATCAGTTTGTAAACTGGGGTATCGGTGGCCTTGCCTAGGATATCCCAACAGGCGGCATCGATCGCTGCCTTCACATAGCCATGACCGCGAAGCGTTGCATCCATAATTTGGTAAATGTGTTCGACCTGACCTGGGTCTTGGCCCAGCAAACTCGGTGCGAGTTCGGCGATACCGGCCCTGACACCGCGTGCAAAGGCCTCGGTGTAGTAGGGGCCAAAGGGGCAGGCCTCGCCCCAGCCGGTGATACCGCTATCGGTATGGATGGCAACAATGGTGCTATCGAGAGATTTAAAGGATCGGCCGCCAGAGATGTAATAGGTGTCACCACAGGGCAGGTCGATCTGGTAGACAACGATCTTGCTAATTTTCATGTTGCCTTACTCGTAAACTGCAATTGGCTTCCCGAGCACGTCATTCTTGGGTTCGACGCCAAGGCCTGACGCATCGCTGACACGTAGGTAGCTGTTTTCGCCCACCGGCCCATTGTCAGCATTCGACACCGTCACATATTTATTTAGATTGGTGGTATTCATCAGAAACTTAGGCAGTGTACTGACGGCAAGATGCGCCAATGCCGCGGTTGTGATATCGCTGCCCCAAACATCTTCGACGGTCATCGGCACACCGATGGAGATACAGACATCACGCGCTAGCCTGGCCTTACTCAAACCACCAAACTTACTGATTTTGATCGATGCGACGTCGAAAGCATCATCGTGATGCGCACGCAGTATGTCGCGTACGCTTTGCATACTTTCATCGAGCTTGATGGGCTGTGAGGCGTGGCGGGCGACGGCTACACAATCCTCATAGCGCTCGCAGGGCTGTTCGATGTAGTAGTCGAGACCTCGTGTTGCTGCCGCAACCTGCAGTGCTTCATCATGGCGCCAACCTGTATTAGCGTCGGCGATCATGAGTTCTCCTGGCAGTAGCGCATCAACGACCGTGCATATACGTTCGATTTCATCGGCCGTGTAGCCACCAGATTTGAGTTGGAATTGTCGGTAACCGTCTTCTCGATATTCCCGAATCGCTTCAACCATCGCCTCGGATGTGTCTTGAGAAACGGCACGATACATGGGCATAGCATCCACTTGTCTGCCGCCCAGCAGCGTGTGTAGCGGCAAGTTCGCGGTTTTACCGAGCACATCCCAGCAGGCGATGTCGATCGCCGATTTAACGTAGTTATGGCCGCACAGACACGCATCCATTACGGTATTGATATATCCAACCTTGGTCGGGTCGAGTCCAATAAGCTGTGGACCGAGTTCGGCCAAACCTGCGCGCACACCACCCGGGTATGAGGGCAGATAGACTGGCAGTGGGCACACTTCACCAACGCCATAGACATCGCTATCGGTATCGATGCGTACGACCGTGCTATCAGCGATCGTTACTGACTTTCCCTTTGCCCAGTCATAGCTGCCCCCTACATAAGGCAGATCCAACTGATAAACGCTGATGCGGCTGATGCGCATGCGCAAGTCCTAGCCTGGTATGAGTACGAAATTGCCGACGTGGCGTTTCTTTAGGAACTCGGTTTGCGCCTGACGTATGTCTGCCAACGGAAAAGTCTTGGCGAGCAGCGGGCGAACTTCACCACGTTCGATGTAGCCGACAAGGTTCTGAAATATTCCCTGCGGCATGACGGTGGCGCCCCAAAGCTCTAAATCTCTTAGGTAAAGAGTACGGAGGTCGAGCTCGACGATGGGGCCCGCGATAGCTCCGGCGGCCACGTAGCGGCCACCCCGGTTCAACAGTTCTATGAGGATCGGAAACCGCTTACCGCCAACGATATCAGCCACCACATCGACTTCACCGCTAGCTGCCACCGCCCGCACTGCCGCTTCGAGATCAGTTGTGTCGCGTGCAATCACGCTGTCCGCACCGAGTTCACGAATCTCATCGACCTTGGTGGCGCCGGCCACCGCGATCACCTCGGCGCCCCGACGTTTGGCCAATTGAATCAGGGCTGAACCAACCCCGCCGGAGGCGCCCGTAATAAGTACGGTTTCACCCTCACCCAGTCGCGCCCGGGTCAGCATGTACTCAGCTGTCGAGTAAGAACAGGGGAAGGTGGCAAGCTCCGGATCTGTGAGGGTCGATTCGATACGATACACGTTGACTACGGGTATGGCGACATACTCGGCATAACCACCGTCGCGCTCGCTGCCGACGTAGCCGGCGAGATTGCGGTTCTCTGGTTCCTTGGGGTCGCGCACCCATGCCTCAACCAGTACGCGTTCGCCGATGCGGTCCTGGGCCACATCCTCCCCGACGGCGACAATGCGGCCGACGATATCGGCACCTTGGACGCGGGGGAAGGACACTGAGCCACCGCCCCAGGTCGCTGCGCCGGCCGTGATCGTCCCACCCTCTGCCGTTGTGCCGTCAGAGACGTTCTTGCTATACCACGCCGTACGCGTATTGATATCGGTATTGTTCATCCCACAGGCACCGACTCTAATGAGTACTTCGTCTGCTTTGGGTTTGGGCACGGGCACATCGTCCCGATACTGCAATTTGTCTAGGCCCCCATGGCCGGTTAGATAGGCGGCGTGCATGGTGGCGGGAATCGGTGAATCCATGGCGGGGTCGAGACCTAACTATTAGTAATTCTTCAGTTATACACGCACACGCGCACTTTGTGCATCATAGACTGGTTCGGGTAATACGCGGGCAGGGCGCGACCTATATAAACGGCACATTGCACGGCAACCCCATCGCGGCTGCCGCCGGTTTGGCGACGTTGGCGGAACTCAAACGACCAGGCTTCTACAAGGCACTGCATGAGAAGGCGGATGAGTTCTGTAAGGCCTGTCAGGGCGTGCTCGATCGACATCGATTGCCGGCAATAGCGGCCGGTGAGGCGTCTTTCTGGCAGATCCTATTCACCAAGACGGCACCGACTAGCTATGCGGACGTGATGGTGTCTGATGTGGCCGCAGCACGGACACTGGATCTCGCCTCACTCAAACAAGGGTTGTACGTCCTGCCCAATGTCAGGCGATTTGTGTCAGCCGTGCATACGAGTGATGACCTTGAGGATACGGTGCGGGCCTTGGATAATGCTTGTCGCACGACAAACACCTAGCTTGTAATCAGACGACAGGAAGGTGCCAGGCCTACCGTTGCGGAAGCCATAGATTTCCGGATCTTAGTTGGCCCCGCCGGTGAAATTATTAGGGAACAAGGAAACCTAATAACTAGCCGCTTAGGTCTTGATACTCAGTCGCATTTTCGAGTCGGCGGGCGCGTTAGGTGGCCTTTGGCGCCGTCTCGCATTGCGTGCATCGCGAGCTTTTAACCCCGCCGCCAATGGCCCGGAATCCACACCCAACCGTGACGCTTGCGTTTCCAGTGCCCCGCCACCCAGTGCGCATGTGCGTAGGGACGCCTTATATAGTAGCCATCGACCCATACCCAGCGGGCCCTCCAGGCCCAGCGCCCTCCGATCCACACGTGGTGAGCCGATGGAGCGGTCGGGCGCACGACCACCATAGGCGGCGGCGGTTTGTGGACGACGATCTCTGTGTGAACGGGATATTGGCGGTGGGTATATCGCGGCTGGTGGCAAGCTGCGAGCAACAGCGTGCCCGCCATTAACAATAGCACCCCCCATTTTTCCACAACCTCATACCTCGGTTTTCTGGTTACCTACAGAGAAGAAACGCGCGAGCCCAGTGTCGGTTGACATCGACAACGCACTGGCCCCAGTCTTGGTTGGCACGTGGCTTGGCGCTAGTTTCAGCGGTTGTGGCATTATTATCGGTATCTGCGCGGGGACCCGCGCCGAACGGCTGACGGCGGAGGTAATATGGTGGAAAAACTCGGATATGCGTTGCTGATAATCGTTGCCGTAGTGTGGCTACTCGGCATGCTGGCCGGCATGTTTATAGCCTGGCCCTACGGGATTGTCGGGCTCATCGCCTTTGTCGGCATTGGTCTGTTGTTTATCAAGGTCCTACGGGAGCGTTTGGCGAGTAAAGAAGACAGTCACTACAGCAAGAACGTGGAGAGATAACAGATGGTGTTAATCACGACTCAAGATGAGCTAGCAGATTACCAGATTACAAAAACACTAGGGCTTGTTCGCGGAAACACGATTCGCGCCCGTCATATCGGCAAGGACATTTTGGCCGGTCTTCGCACCCTAGTTGGCGGTGAGATTACCGAGTACACGAAGATGCTAGCGGAGTCGCGCGAACAGGCGATCGACAGGATGGTGGCAGAAGCGGAGCGGCTCGGTGCTGACGCCATTGTTTGTATGCGCTTCACGACGTCACCAGTGATGCAGGGCTCGGCCGAATTATTGGCTTACGGCACCGCGGTAGAGACCCGCCGGAAGTAGTCGCGTCTAGGCGCGCACTAGGGGTGAGAGATGATGGAGAAAAAAACACAATTCAACGTCTGGTACGCGATCATCGCTATGGTAGTAATCTTGATGATCCAGAACTGGTGGGCCGCCAGCCGACAAGTTGAGCTTATTCCTTATAATCAGTTCGAGGAATTGTTGGAGGCCGGACAAATTGAAGAGATCTATGTTCGTCAAGATCAATTAGAAGGTAAGCTGAGAAAGCCGTCGCCGGAAGGACGTGAGTTTTTTCGAACCACACGCGTCGACCCACAACTGGTGGAACGCTTCCGCGAGTTTGACGTGAAGTTCACCGGCGTGGTTGAAAGTACCGTCCTCCGGGATCTGCTCTCATGGATTCTGCCGGTACTGTTCTTTTTCGGTTTGTGGATGTTCCTTCTACGCCGTCTTGGTCAGAAGGGTGGTTTCGGCGGATTGATGAGCGTTGGCAAAAGCAAGGCCAAGGTATATGTCGAGAAAGATACTAAGGTAACGTTCGAAGACGTCGCCGGTGTTGACGAAGCCAAGGAGGAGCTCAAGGAAATCGTCACGTTTCTCAAGCAGCCGAAGGAATATGGACGTCTCGGTGCCCGCATACCCAAAGGCGTGTTACTCGTGGGCCCGCCGGGTACCGGTAAAACACTACTGGCGCGCGCGGTTGCCGGTGAGGCCGGCGTGACTTTCTTTTCCATTAGTGGGTCCGAATTTGTGGAAATGTTCGTTGGTGTCGGTGCCGCGCGCGTGCGCGACCTTTTCGATCAGGCAAGCAAGGCCGCGCCCTGCATCATTTTTATCGACGAACTTGACGCACTCGGCCGTGCGCGCGGCATCGGCCCGATGGCCGGCGGCCACGACGAGAAAGAGCAAACCCTGAACCAACTGTTGAGCGAGCTCGATGGGTTCGATCCACAAAGAGGAATCGTGTTGCTCGCGGCGACGAATCGACCGGAGATTCTTGACCCGGCGCTATTGCGCGCTGGACGCTTCGATCGGCAGATTCTGGTTGACCGGCCAGATAAGGCCGGTCGTATCGCCATCCTCCAGGTTCATATGAAAGCGGTGCAGATCGGTGATAATGTTCAAGCCGAGCAGATTGCGGCTTTGACACCGGGTTTCTCGGGCGCCGATCTAGCTAATTTGATAAACGAAGCGGCCCTGCTCGCCACACGCCGCGGTGCCGACGCGGTGAACATGGATGATTTTAATAACGCCATCGAACGCATTGTAGCTGGGCTGGAGAAAAAGAATCGGCTGCTCAACCCGCGCGAGAGAAAAACTGTGGCCTACCACGAGATGGGCCATGCGCTGGTGGCCATGGCGCTCCCAGGTATGGATCCGGTACACAAGATTTCGATTATACCGCGCGGAATCGGGGCGCTTGGCTACACGATACAACGTCCCACCGAAGATCGGTTCTTGATGACGCGTCAGGAATTGGAGAACAAGATGGCAGTGTTATTGGGTGGGCGCGCTGCCGAGATGCTGGTGTTCGAGGAAATTTCTACCGGCGCGGCTGACGATCTTGATAAAGCCACGGATATCGCACGCAATATGGTTACGCGATTTGGCATGTCGGAAGAGCTAGGCCAGATGACTTATGAAGAGCAGCGCGAAGGATTTCTGGGTCAGGCGCAGGGCCTGACTGCACGTAACTATAGCGAGGAAACGGCGAGAGAGATCGATTGTGCGGTGCGCGAACTGACTGATAGCGCGCGTGAGCGAGCCATGCAGATTCTCAGCACTTATCGCCAGCAACTCGATCAGGGCGCGAAACTCTTGCTCGACAAGGAAACGTTGGTTGCGTCCGAGCTGCCGCGATTGGAACCGAAGTCTGCGCGCAGAGAGTCGGAAACCGTGACCGGCGGATAGTACTCAGGGGTCGGAGTCGCGGCGCTCGAGCTCGACGATCAAACGTGCGCCGGCCGATCCAGACGCTATGCCGGTCAGCGTTATGAACCCGCCGGAAAAGCCGAGATCATAGGCGACAACCGCGCCTAACATAAATAGAATAAAGAAGGCACCAATTCCCACCACTGGGTAGAGTAATTTATTCCCCATACGCGTACGTCGAGTTGGTCGGTGTCGGTCGAATTATGTTGTCGCTAGCCACTATTTAGAATAATAATCGCTTTCTTGCGAGTTTGGACAGAAAATCGATGGCCTCACTCGAAAAATTGATCAATTTCCAGGGGTTGGCCATGTCTGGAGAAGTGGTTCATGCGGTCTGACGAGTCTTTTGGAGAACTACGTTCGGCGATACGCCAGTTGTGCCAGCGGTTCCCCGGTGAATACTGGCGCGCCCTGGATCAGAAACGTGAATACCCTGAAGCGTTTGTACAAGCGCTGACCGAAGCGGGCTGGCTAGCGGCGTTGATCCCCGATGACTACGGTGGTTCTGGGCTTGGGGTCACGGAGGCATCGGTGATCCTGGAGGAAATCAATCGATGCGGTGGCAACGCCGGTGCCTGTCATGCACAGATGTACATTATGGGTACGGTGCTGCGCCATGGGTCGGACGAACAGAAGCGCAAGTACCTGCCGCAGCTCGCGAAGGGTGAACTACGGCTTCAGGCCTTTGGGGTCACCGAGCCCGGCACTGGTTCAGACACCACCAAGCTCAAGACCACAGCGGTACGCCAAGGCGATCGGTATATCGTGAACGGTCAAAAGGTATTCACATCTCGTGTGCAACACTCTGACATCATGTTGTTACTGGCGCGGACGACACCGATTGACCAGGTCAACAAGAAAGCGGAGGGCCTGTCTGTATTCCTGGTAGACCTGCGTGAAGTGGATGACGATGCGCTTACGGTTAGGCCGATTGATACCATGATGAATCACGAGACCAATGAATTATTCTTTGATGACTTGGAGATTCCGGCTGAGAATCTTATCGGGGAGGAGGGCAGGGGGTTTCGTTACATTCTCGACGGCATGAACGCGGAACGAATACTAATCGCGGCCGAATGCGTTGGTGACGGCTACTGGTTTGTAGAGCGCGCATGCGGTTATGCCAAGGAGCGGGTAGTTTTTAGTCGACCGATCGGTATGAACCAAGGTGTGCAATTTCCCTTGGCGCGCGCATATATCAACGTGGAAGCGGCCAATCTCATGCGCTTTCGGGCGGCCGAGTTATTTGATGCTGGTCAAGCATGTGGTGCAGAGGCGAATATGGCGAAGCTCTTGGCAGCAGACGCTTCTTGGGAGGCAGCCAATGCGGCTATTCAGACGCACGGCGGTTTCGGGTTTGCCGCCGAATATGACATCGAACGTAAGTTCCGCGAGACACGGTTATATCAGGTGGCACCCATCTCTACGAATTTGATTCTTTCCTACATCGCTGAGCACGTATTAGGTTTGCCGAGATCTTAT
Source organism: Gammaproteobacteria bacterium (assembly GCA_029861845.1). Classification (GTDB taxonomy): domain Bacteria; phylum Pseudomonadota; class Gammaproteobacteria; order Acidiferrobacterales; family SPGG2; genus SPGG2. The sequence goes on from JAOTYM010000043.1 coordinate 28,609, forward strand.
TAGGAACGAGACTGCCAGCGACTGCCACGTAAGCCAAAATCCGATGCCAAGGGATCACGGCCAAGCAAATGCCGTCGAACCCAATCAAGTGCAACCTGCGAAGTCAGTATCTTAATCCAATCGCGGTTACCCCAGAGTTGATAGGTGCGTGCACGTACGTTGGCCGGGCCTAGCCCATCGGCGGCGAGTGCGATGACTACCGTACCCACCGGCTTTTCTTTGGTTCCGCCATCCGGGCCGGCGATGCCAGTGGTGGCTATGCCAAGGTTGGCCTGACTAAGGTTACGTACACCGAGCGCCATCTCGCATGCCGTCTCTTCGCTTACGGCACCGAAGCGGGAGAGTGTTTTAGGGCTTACTGATAACGTTTTCTGTTTTAGTTCATTGCTGTAGGCGATCACGCCACCGAGGTAATACTCACTGCTCCCGGCCACGTTGGTTATGCGGTTTCCGATGAGTCCACCACTACACGATTCTGCCGTAGCTAGGGTTTGTTTATGGAGCTTCAACAGCTCGCCAACAACCTTTTCCATGCTCACATCGCCCTCGGCGACCACTGCGTCGCCGAGACGCGTCCGTACGATCTCGGACAACGCCTCGAGTTTATGTTCGGCCTCACTCTGTTTACCGGTTACCGCGATACGCACGGAGACTTGGGGAAAGCTTGCACGAAACGAAAGGCGCGCCTCGTCTGGGTCGATAGCGCCCACCAGTGCTTCATCCAGCGCCGATTCACTCATCCCGAATGTCTGAAACGTGCGTGAGGCAATGCTTCGATCGTCTTCTGACTGACTCAGGACCCAGGGGATAACATGCGTGTCGAGCATCACCTTCATCTCGCGCGGTACACCGGGCAACACAACGGCAATGGGTCGACGCTGTCCCTGGGGTACGGTCAAACGGTAGCCGGGCGCAGTGCCAAGTTCGTTAGGAATTATGTCTGCGCCTACTGGAAACTTAGCTTGTTTTAGGTTGTTCTCGGGCATTGGGCGTTTGAGTACCTCGAAGAATCGTCTAACGCGCTCGGCTTGTTTCTCGTCGACGTAAAGTTCTACCTCCGCCACATGAGCGAGTGTTTCGGTGGTGCGGTCATCGGCGGTTGGGCCAAGCCCACCGGTGGAAATGACAATATCTGCCCGCGCTAATGAGTGATGCCAAGCCCACTCAATCTGATCGGGATAGTCGCCGACGGTAACGACGGACTGGGCTTCGATGCCTATGGTGCCGAGGCGATCAGCGATATACGCAGCGTTAGTGTCGACGGTACGGCCTTGTACCAATTCATCGCCAGTGGAAATGACTGCGACGCGTTGTTGCCGCCGACGCTTGGCTTTCACGATAGGTCGTCCTAAATGGCTTGTAGCGAGGGTTGGTATTATCGCTGTTTCTGCCGAAGATCCACAGCACCAAGTGCCTACTTGATCTTGGATACGCCGGTCAGTTCTTCCACGCTGACGATAAACCGACGATGCACCAGGGTAACCCGGTTCTCACCAATCACGGGGATGAATCGCGATGCGACATTCAAGTAGTCCAGTAGTCGACCACGCTCCTCTGGCATCAGAAAACGAATCCATCCTGAAACGATGGTGCCACCGATCAAGGCAATCTCTACTCGCTGTTCACGGGCCACCTCGCTTTCGATTCCCTCTGATTGTTCTTCGCCAGTCGCGAGCTCAATGCTGATAATGCAGGTCTTATTCAACAAGGTTTCATAGCGACCGGCGAGCGGCAGAAACTCTTCGGTGTCGTCGTTCAGGCGGTCGACAAGACGACCAGGGGTACCGTCAGCACGGGCGCCCGGCGCATAGAGCCCGCCCTCTAATTTTCGACCATCGTTTAGCAACACACGCACCGGCACTACCCGTCGTGGTGTTCGGAACATCTTCATTGGTGATCTGTTGCACCCAATCCCGTATTGCTTTAGCAGTCCAACACGTGGACAGGATAGGTTGAATCGTCAACCATTGGCAAGTGCTTAATGGTTGTGGAGTTTAGCCCCTACTGCATCTCGCAATTGCTGACAGCAGCTTGGCGTTTGCCACGAAAGTTCCGATAGCGAATTTCCGCGAACCACAATGCCAGGCGCTGTTCCATGGCGTGGGCAACGAGTTGGTCCGACGCGTCGGGAGATAGATTGGTAGATCGTCTGAAGGAGCGCCTTCCCAAACGCGTTGTCGAGTTCGTCGGGATCGACTGTATGACCTTCTATCTCAAAGACAACACTTAGTTCGTCTTGACCACAGGTAGCCGACGCTGCTATCTCGGTACGATCAAAAAATCTAACCCCTTCCGGTATATCGTTGTCAAGCGAGAAATCGAGCAAGCTGGTGTGAGTATCGAGAAACTCACTGACATAATTGTGATAGCTTTCATCCTCAAGCTCCTCGGTAGGCATGGCTGCGCGTTCGAGTTGTTCAACGTGTTCCTCCATCACTGCTTTGTAGTGCACGATCAAACGTGGATCTGCGGCTTGGTTTTTGCTTTCGTCGTCCAAGAAAGTAAGCATCTCCTGACCAAGTGCAAGTTTGTCTTTGTTGTCGACTGTCTTACGTAGACTGTCTAACATTTTATTGAGCTTAAAGCGCATTGCGTCGTTATGTAACGCAACTCGCATCTCTTCGAGTTGGGGCAGTTTATAAGGAAGCTCCGACTCGTTTAGATTTTTTGCGGCCTCGATCGCTCGCTGTACCTGAGATAACTTCACCCGGATATCGTCGTGCTCGTTGATAGCGTCAATAGCTTTGTTGAGTGTTTGTGTGCGATCACGGACATCTACCTGGGGTGCTGCTGGACGTGAGGTTGCATAGTGCCACACCCGTGCCAGCAGATATGTGGCCCCGACGGAGATAAACAGCACTAGTAAGTCAGGCAGTATATCCAAGCTTTCTCCTGCGCGTTTTGCCGCTAACGAGCCCTGCTTTCCCTGCCAGGAGGGCAACCGATGGCTCGATGACTCAGTACCAAACGCACGTTCCGTGCCAATCGGGTCTTCGCAAAAAGTATCTGTTTTTCAGCGCCTTACCTACTGCGAAGTGGTGACGGGTTCGGTCCGTGAGCAAATTACGGCCATGCACCCAGGATCAAATGAGGGCTTGCGAACCCAGCCTGACATTGCCCGAGGTCCGCGCCGGACTGGATCGCTTACCTCGACCGCTCATCCGAGGATTTTAGGCGATCGTCTGAAGCGCCTATCGGATAGCCCAACCCCTATGTAGCTTTATAGATAGACCACTAGGGACGAGTTTCATGGAGGAAACCTACTGCTATGTAGGGAAGCAAGTGTCCGCCGGTGTGACGCATTGCTCCGATCCTCTCCCAGTTAGATTAGCAAAAAATAATTGGTGACGTAGGTAGCATGGACGAGTCGCTTTTAGGGGCGAATCTTGGGAATCTTTGATAAGGCCTGCCCGCAGTGTACGGCCTATAGCGCGGCCGGCGCAATTCGCTGTGCCTGTGGGTTTATCTTTAACACAGACGACGTGCACGGTTCGGGTCCATCGCCGCAAGAGATAGCCGAAGAGGAAAGACTGTTTCAAGAATACCTAGCGGCACGGGTTGCACAAGCGATCGAGCAAGCCACCGTTGCGGCACATGCAGCCGATGTCGAGATGGATAATGAGCGTCGGGCCATCGAGGCGATACGTGCACAAGAGGCGGTCGAAAAAGCGAAGGCCGACTTAGCGGCACAGCAGGCGAAAGCGGCCAAAGCGGCGGAGGCGGCCCGAAAGGCAGAACTGATCGTCGGTGCGGTACCCATCGAGACCAAGAAACCCGCAAGCGGCTTGCCCGTAGCCAGATTCGGCGTAGCCGAAGTTATCGAGGACGACCGGTTGTATAAGGAATACCTGACGGCGCGGCAGGTCCAAGCGGCTGAGAAGAAGAAAATACCGATCAAGAACCCGGCCGCAGGCCTCAAACCTACCGCGACGACCAATGAGCAAATTTGGCCTCGGGCACGTGAGAAGGGCAAATGGGAAATCAAATCGGGGGTAGGCAAGGACGGTAACGGCATCCGGATTCAGTTACCACCGACCGCCACTGAAGCCAAGCGATATCCCGAGTGGAGGCGAAACGGAGACACGCAACCGCTGCCCAAGAACGAGATCATGGCGCTATATTCACTTCAGTCGAGCTCTGAGAAACCGCTACCAAAGAAAAGCAGTGCCAAGATTAGCCGTCCGGTTACGATCAGCCGGAGTCGACCTCGACCTCCCAGTGTCGTCATACCAGCGATGAAAGTTGGTCTGAGTGTTGCGGCGAGAACGACAGCAAAGGGCACAAAAGTCATCGGTAAAGCTATTGCGAAACTGGTTTCGAAAACGATTCAGGCCGCCCAGCACCACGCACGCAAAGAAGCGATTCCCACGCTCCACGCCGAGATCGATGTTCATCCTCGGTCGCGCCACGCCCATGGCGCTAAGGTGAAGCGTACAAGCGCACGTTCTAGCGCGAGG
>JAOTYM010000044.1 GCA_029861845.1 Gammaproteobacteria bacterium
GGCCAACTCCGTTGGTTAGGAGTGTTCGCGACTACCTATAAGGGACGCACGCTCTTTTTCCCTGGCTATAACCTGAGTCTGCTCGCCTACTGTCATGGCCACGCCGTGGATAGTTCTCGGCAATTCAAAATAGACCACATCACACTAGAGCCTGACCTGCGAAAGTGGCATCTAACCGGAACGCGGAGGCGTCATCAATATGGGCCAATAACACGCGACCTGGGAAATGGACGTTACTTGTGGTTTGGGATGAGCATCTCGGGCGTTGAAGTATTCCGTTTACTAAAGGAACACACCATCGTTGAAGCGGAGACGCCAGATAGCGATGTCCAACGTCGGGGCGACATTTTCATGCAGGCGCGTAGAGGCGCCAGGGACTTCCTTGTGACACCCCCACCGAATAGATGCGCACCGGATACCAATTGCTTACTGCATTTCGCTGTAATTGTTGGCAAAACTAACTTCCAAAGTTACCGCGAGCACGATCTGGCATTGCCTCATGGCTCGCCCCTATTGTTAGACCCGATACCATCGCCGCACGAATATCACGTTAAGGTCCATCGTGAACAGATGGGCAGTGACGTGTACCTACAGGTGTCTTGTGCGTGGTCTCCCGGTCGACTTGCCCATCCGGTTGTGTTCGCGTGGTAGTTTAGAGATATCGCCACGGATCGCCACTGGAAGCGTCGAGGAATACGGACCGCTGAAGTGGAGCAAGGTGAGATATGGAAGCCAACGAAGCACTTGAACTGTTACGAAGCGGCCAAGACGGTATCAGCGAATGGAATCAGCGCAAACAGGCAGACGATGATATACCTAACCTGGCTGATCGTGATTTGTCTGAAATCGATCTGAGGAACGCGGACCTCGCAGGAGTGCGGCTCACAAATGCCGTTCTGCGAGACGCAAACCTAGAACATGCAAATCTTTCTAAGGCAGATTTAGAAGGCGCTAATCTAAGCGGAGTTAGACTCGGGCGAACCAACTTCTCTGGGGCGCAACTTATTTCTGTAAACCTTTCCAGGTCGATCAACTCAAATCCCGGAGCACTCAACTTTTCCAAATCGAATCTCCGTAAGGGCGACTTGTCGAATGGAAATTTGCAGGGTGCAGATTTTTCGGAAGCAGAACTATATGAGACAAAGTTCTGTAAATCCGAACTGCGAGGCGCAAACTTTTTGCAGGCTAAACTTGGAGGGACAGACTTTTCGGATGCGGACCTTCGAGAAGCCAATCTTTCAAAGACTGAGGTCGCGGCTCTCCCATCAGGAAGTTACTTTTCCAGATCTGATCTGCGCAAAGCCAACCTTTCCGAAGGCAGATTTTGGGGAGCGCAATTTGTTAAGGCCGATCTGTCAGAAGCTCACCTCAATGCAGCCGATTTCGCAGGAGGTAGATCAGGCGGCGGATTGGGAGTGGGCGCACGCGACATTCCCGCGGCCAAGCTCTGCGACGCTAATCTTTGCAACACCAACTTATTCGGTGCCAATTTGAAGGGAGTGGACCTGCGGGGCGCGGATCTCTCGGGAGCTAACCTGAGACAAGCTAACCTTGCGGAAGCGGATCTGCGTGGTGTAGGGGTTGGCGGATTTAAGCGTTTCATATATCCCTTCTCCCGTGTCCCATTCATTCTCAACGATACTCATATCCGAAACACGAGATTTTCGTCACGTGTAGCTGACCCCTGGTCAGTACTGCGGAGAAATTACACTGGTACGCAGTTCGCCTTCCACTTACTCTTTTTGTTTATCTTTCTCCTACCTTACACGATGCGTACGCTGTTCTGGACAGGTGTTAGCCGAATGGAAGCGAGCGTAGTACAGACGGCGATTACTGCAATCAGAGAGGCGTCTGATGATCTCAAGCAGTCTCCGGATTCAAAGGCTCGGGTGTGGGCCGACAAAGCCGTTAAGTTTAGCATTAGATTTGAACCTGCCATGTCTGAGAGCCTCCGCAGTTGGTTCGTTACGCAAAAGCACGATGAGATTCTGCAGTCGGTCAATGATTTGTTAGAGGAGGCCACAAAGCTGGCTGGATCCAAAGATGTAAGGACAGACGAGTGGAGCCAAGATGCCCAGCGGCTACAGGTGCTCTATCGACCGTGGTTGAACGCAGAGTTTCGACAGTGGAGGGTCTGGGAGCTTCTTTTAGGGCTCGACAAGGGACTATGGTACTTTGGTCTAGTGATGGTACTGTTGATCTACAACATGGGGCGGGGCTTACTAACTTACTTTGTGGGTTCGTTGCGGGACGAAGAGGAACGTTCGGGCGATTCACCTGCTTGGCAACATTACCGTGGATGGTATCGAGCTCATCAAGTTGTCACACTGTTGCTAATCTTTGTTGGAGCGTCTTTTCTATTTCACGCTTGGCATTGGCTAACCGCCCCCGTCCTGTTGCCTGGGTGAGTCGTACGATGCAAGAGGTCCAAAAGCTCGCCAGAAGTCGACTTCTCGATTGGAACACCAGGCCATGTTAAAAGCTGACAATATCGACGAGGAGATGGCCAAACTGTTGGCAAGCGGCGTATTAGAGATGGCAGTTGTGCCCAGAGGAACGCCGCCGACCTTGATCCGGCGCCCGAAAGGTTGGATCAGTGTTCCGGTCCGCCCTTACGAGGTGCGGTTAACGTGTCCAATTGGTCGAGTACGTCTTTTAGGGCCGGTATGGCCTCCCGCTTCAACTCAAGGGAAACCTCTAGATGATTCTGAAGAACCAACGCTAGACCGGGAGCGCCCGCTGGCGTCACCATCGGGCGCAGACCCGTCAGACGTAGAGACTTGATCTCGTCGGACTGACGCCTATCAGTATCAAGGGTGGCCGGTCTCGTTCCTTTCAACGCCCCGAGTATCATCATTACCGTGGCCCCAATGATTCTCTTCGCGATCTCGATTCGGAAATTTTTCTCGTCATGTGATCGAAACTGCAAGACGACATTGCCTGCCATTGTTCTATCTACTGCCGTAACGTCGCGAAAAACAGGCGCGGTAAATTCAGTGGATTCCGTAGGCATTGTTGTCCCCCTCTGACCATAGGCTGTTTGTTTTCTCCCGACGTCGGGAGACGGCTCCCTTAAGAGACTTCGGGCTTGCTGGGGCGATCCAGTGCGCCTCCCGTTTCTTACTCTCCGCCAAACAAGACCCACAGCAGGAACCACAACAGCCTTCCGGGCAGGCGGTCTGCCGGCGGCGGTGGGTCTCGTCTCTGAGGCTTTTGAGATCGTGCCCATGGCGTGAAGTTGGGATCGTCGAGCGTGATTGTGTTCTTGTGTAACCTCGTCACCATCATGGACGAACGCCCGATGCGTAACCATTTCCTTGACCGCGCTGTACGGTGCGGTCTTCTTTCCCTGATCGTTACGCTTGCGTAACTACTTCTCCGGCTCCGCAGACACGAAGTTGGACGACGCGGTGTTGATGATCTGCTCGTCGTCGTCACCTTGCCGGATCTTGATGACCGGCCCATCTACCTCGATCACTTGGCATTTGAACATTTGTTGTTCATCTCCGCCCACGATCATGCGGATTCGATAAGTTTGGCCTACATTGAACATGGCGAAATCACCTCCTCGGCCTCCTGGATTGGACTGAAGGGACGGCACAACTACCGCGCCAGGGTGTACTTATAAGGCACCTCGATCATTGAACTCGCCACCATGACTTCGGGTGCTACCTGCGGCGCTGTGGGTGATAGCGGCGGCGGATCTCCTGCGTGCTCCGGGTGTGCAAGGACGACAGTGCTGTAGATGAGGAGGCCCCCACCGGCGATGACGTACTGGTTAAACTTCCTGTAGTTTCCGAACTTATCCATTGAAAAGGTTGGACCTCCCACATTGAGAATCTGCTTCCAAGGAGGATGTCTGCTTTGGCTAGCCTATCCGTGCCTTCGGATCGCCTTTTGACCCACGTGGAAAACCGCCGCCTTGTGGGTAGCCCTATGGGTACAACAAGCCTCTGAAAATAATTCTCTTATTTATCAAGAGCTTATTTGCCTAAATGGTGGAGGCGGCGGGAATCGAACCCGCGTCCGCAAGTCCTCCGCCGTCCGGTTCTACATGCGTAGTCTGTCTATGATTTAACCCGCCAGCCCCCAACAGACAGGAATGCTGACCGGCTTAGCCCGCTTGCGTCTAACGCAGCGCTAACAGGCACAACGCTACGCGGTTCTGCGTGCATCGACCCCTTGGCTCCCAGCCCACAGACAAACCGGGAAAGAGGCTAGCGGGGATTAAGCCGCTAGGGCGTAGTTGTCGTTGTTGGCAACTATCAGTGTGCAGCTGGATTTACGAGGAACTCTGCACCTCGGCATGCCCCGAAGGTTTCGCGACCCACGTCGAAGCCGTGTCGCCCCCGTATTCGTCATGGACAACCTGTGGTTATCCAGGTTCCCTCACTATGGTAGGGGCGATACTAGCTATAAGCAAGGGGGTCGATGGCCGACTAGCGGCTTATGCTTTTCAACGCTCGCTGCTGTTCGCGTTCAGTTTCTCGCTGCTTTATTGATGCACGCTTGTCGTATTGCCGCTTGCCTTTGGCGAGCGCAATTTCAAGCTTGGCGCGACCCTTCTTCCAATAAAGTGCCAGCGGCACTAGTGTATAGCCGCGGCGTTCCACGGCACCGATCAGTTTGCGAATCTCTTGTCGGTGCAAAAGCAACTTGCGGGTTCGTCGGGGATCTGGCTTCACGTGCGTCGAGGCGGATGACAATGGCGAGATATGGGCGCCGACGAGGAATACTTGCCCGTCTTTGATATTGACGTAGCCTTCTTTCAGTTGCGCATGACCAGCCCGAAGGCTCTTAACTTCCCAGCCCAGCAGCGAAATGCCGGTTTCGAATCGCTCCTCGATGAAATAATCGTGCCGCGCCTTCTTGTTGAGGGCGATGGTGTGTCCCGATGCCTTGTTGGTTTTGGACTTCATGGAAGTAGTCACGACTAAATCTCATACATTCAAACACAATTTGACCGCCAAAAGAATTCTTCGGACGCACGCGCAGTTGGAATGTTGTTTTGGCGTGCGTGCTAAACTGCTTGTAATCTAGATCGCATTGTTTTCCACAGATCCTAAGGTAGCAACCCCCCAACCTGTGACTAAACTAAGCCTGGGATGGCAAAGCGGAAGAAAAGAGTAGGTGAGAAGCCCGGCGACGTCGTGTGGTCATCTTCATGGACCTTCATTCTGGCCGCGAGTGGCGCCGCAATCGGGCTCAATAATGTTTGGCAGTTCCCAGTGCTGGTAAGCGAATACGGCGGCGGTGCCTTTGTTGTCTTCTATCTCTTGTGTGTACTCTTGATTGGTATGCCGCTACTCGTGGCGGAGGTAACGATTGGGCGTCTTGGACGTAAGTCACCGATCAACAGTATTCACGTGGTGGCAGAACAGGCCGGACGCCACCGCAACTGGCGACTAATCGGTTGGCTGGGTGTAATCGCTGCCTTTCTGATTCTCTCTTATTTGAGTGTGGTTGCCGGCTGGATCATGGCCTATGCGTTTCGTACCATGGTTGGCGTATTGGATGGGTTGACGGCGGATGGGCTTGCGAGCCTATTCAGGCGGTTTGTCAACGAACCAGAGAAACAGCTGTTTTGGCACAGCCTCTTCATGGTGTCGACGATAATGGTGGCCGCGCGCGGTCTGAAGTCCGGGGTTGAGCCGCTCGTAAGATACGCAATGCCGACGGTCTTTCTATTGCTGTTAGCGCTGTTGTTATACGCCATCGTAATTGGCGAGTTCAATCAAGCGGTATACCGACTACTGCATCCTGATTTTACCAAGCTTACACGCGCGGGCATGCTGGCGGCCTTGGGGCACGCGTTTTTCAGCTTAGGTTTAGGTGCGGGGGTATTACTGGCTTATGCTGCCTATCTGCAGAAGGAAGCCCGTATACCTAGGACGGCGTTGGCGGTGGCTGGTGTCGACACCGTGGTAGGCATAGTGGCCGGTCTTGTCATTATGTCCGTTCTGCTCGTTGGTGTAGCCGAGCCGGAGTCGAGGCTAGCGCTCGTGTTCGAGGCGTTACCGCTTAGTTTCGACCAACTTCCATGGGGTCGAGTAATGGCCAGTCTGTTCTTTCTCATGCTGGCACTGACAGTCTGGCTTTCCGGTGTTGCCCTGATGGAGCCGGTGGTCATGTGGATGGAAGAACGTTGGCATTTCACAAGATTAAAGGCGGCAATCGTAACTGGCGGGGGTGCGTGGTCATTAGGGATTGCTTCGGTTCTGTCTTTTAATTATTGGCGTTTTTCCTTCACCGTTTTGGGCGAAACCAAGAATCTTGGACCCTTCGATTTACTGCAAACTCTAACAGCTGACTTGCTGCTACCGATGAGTGGCATGCTGATTGCGTTGACTGCGGGTTGGATTTTGGGAGCGGATTCTTCCCGTACTGAACTCAAATTGCATTCGCCGTGCGCTTATGATTCATGGTTATGGTGTGTGCGTATTGTTACCCCGGTCCTAATACTTATCGTACTTCTCAATATTCAGAGTCTACTTCTGTGACTGCAATTAATAGGTCGGCCCTTGTTCCCTATAGCGCACGGGAAATGTCTGCGCTTGTAGTAGATATTGAGTCGTACCCAAGATTCTTGCCTTGGTGTGAAGGCGCTCGAATTCTGTCACAGAATGGCAGAGAAACAATTGCATGTCTGGACATCGCCTATCAAGGCATTCACAAGAGCTTCACGACACGCAACGAACGAAAGGGGGACGAAGTAATCGAGATGTACCTTGTGAAGGGACCGTTTAGTCACTTGCACGGAATTTGGGAGTTTCAAGAGCTTGAGGATGCCGCAAGTAAGATCTCACTTAGGTTAGAGTTCGCTTTTTCCAATAAGATGCTTGATGTTGCTGTCAGACCAGTATTCACAAAAGTTGCCAACGGGCTTGTCGCTAGTTTTACGAAAAGAGCGATAGATTTGTATGGCAGTCGTGAGTAAGAGTGGTAGAAACGTGACGATCGAGGTCGCTTATGCAGCCTCCACGGGCGAACAGGTGGTCGTTTTGTTTGACATTCTCGCTGGCAGTACGGTGGAACACGCGATTCGTGTCTCAGGCATACTAGATCGCTTTCCGCACATCGACCTCAGGGCCGATACAGTTGGGATCTTCGGCCAGCGTGCAAGCTTAGAAGATACGGTTTCCAATGGAGATCGGATTGAGATCTATCGACCGTTGGTCGTCGATCCCAAGCAGGCCCGTAGACGCCGTGCTGGCCAGACGCGCAAACGCAAAGATAAGCGGCGTTAGCTGCCGACGCAGGCCTACGTTTCCTTTTCGGTTTCGACTGTGCTTGGTGCAATGTCGCCGCGAATTTCCACTAGCGCGTCGTCCTTAAAAAAAACGCTTAATATACGTCGCTCTGACCCCTTGTTACGCGACAGGTGAAAATAGAAGTAATCCCAACGATCCTGGTGAAACGGATCTTCGATCAGCGGTGTACCTAGTATAGAGCGGACTTGTCGGCGGGACATGCCGATCTTAAGCTGGTCGATCATTTCTTGAGTTACCACGTTGCCTTGTTGGACCTCGGGTCGGTAAATACCCTTACATGCGGTGACAAGCCATACCGTGAGCAAAGCGCTCAAAATGCCAATCAGGGGTTTGGTCATTACATTACGGACAGCGGTGGTTTACACTCAGGCATCATAGCCCACACACGATTCTCCGTACACCAGCGTCCGCGAGGTGACGAGGTATGCCATGACAAGTAGCGCTGAACTTAAGCGGGCTGGCCTAAAGGCAACGCTGCCGCGACTAAAGATACTCGCGATTCTAGAGGACTCTAAAGATCCGCATCTGACGGCTGAGGATGTCTACAAGAGGTTGTTGAGCATAGGTGAGGAAGTCGGTCTTGCCACGGTTTACCGTGTGCTCACCCAATTCGAAACGGCCGGTCTCGTCATCCGTCATAACTTCGAAGGTGGTCGTTCTGTGTTTGAGATCAACCATGGCGGGCATCACGATCATATGGTTTGTGTTAGCTGCGGAAAGGTGTTTGAGTTCTGCGACAGTGCGATCGAACAACGCCAACGCAAAGTAGCGGAGAACGCTGGGTTCATGATGGAAGATCACGCGCTTTACTTGTACGGCGTGTGCGAGGGGATGAGAAGCCGGGGGAAATGTTCTAAGCAATGATGAGCTGACTTTAATCTTCCCGATTAAGCTCCAACAAAACCGCAGTCTCATCGCAGTTGTTGAATTTGTAGCATTTGACACAGACCCCCCACACCTTTTCTGGCAAGAAACCTTTCGATACCGTTCTGAAGCCGAGTTTATGGAAAAACCCTGGTGCGTAGGTCAATGCCATCAGCCGACTTAGCCCGATAGTTCGCGCTTCTGTCACGATTCGCTTGACCAGTAAATGGCCTAGGCCGCGGCCCTTAAAGTTCTCCGTCACAACAAGACTGCGTACCTCACCTAGGTTTTCCGTGAAGATTTCCAAGGCCCCGCAGACAGCGATCTTGCCCTCCAGTTCAGCCACGAAGAAATCACGCAGGTGTCGATAAAGATCGCTCATAGGCCGCGGTAGTAGTGCACCCTGACTTGCATAGACTTCTAGCATCTCGTGGATCTCTGGTACATCCGGGATCGTGGCCGGGCGTATATGTGGCGCTAGCTGCTCCGTCGGCCGGCGAGTATCAGGCTGAGACACAGTCGATACCTTGGGCACGAGCAAGCATTTCCTGGGCGTGTGCCATAGTCTGTTTGCTGATTTCTATGCCACCTATCATGCGTGCAATCTCCTCGATGCGCGCGTCCGCGGAAAGTTGTGTAACCTGCGTTAGGCTGGTAGCGTTTTGATTGGTCTTGCTCACGCACAGATGATGATTGCCAAGGGCTGCCACTTGGGCGAGATGCGTTATGCACAGCACCTGGCGCGCTTCGCCGAGCGTGCGCAGTTGTTGGCCAACTATTTCGGCAACACGCCCGCCGATGCCCACATCAACCTCATCGAAAATCAATGATGGAATACGCCCAGCCCCAGCCACCACCACCTGAAGGCCAAGGCTGATGCGCGATAATTCGCCGCCAGACGCAACCTTGGTAAGAGGGCGTAACGGATGTCCGGCGTTCGCACTTACCAAGAACTGTACACGTTCTAGGCCGACCGCGCTGGTACTACCATCTGGTACTGACTCAAGATGTACCTCGAAACAGCCACCGGCCATCCCTAAGTTCTGCATTTGTTCAGTGACCGCTTTTGACAGCTCACGAGCCGCCACTTTTCGCTTCTTCGATATATGTTCGGCTAGCGTCATATAGGTCGTGCGCGCTGTCTCAATACTTTCATTAAGTTTTGTAAGATTCAGGTCAAAATCTTCGAGATCATCCAACTCTGTGCGCAATTGTTCCAACACCCCTGGCAATTCCTCAATCCGTATCTGATGCTTACGCGCAAGGTCGTGCATTGAGGCCAGGCGTTGATCGATCCATTGCAGACGCTGCGGATCGAGGTCGAGCGTGTCCTGATAGCGATGCAGTTGCGAAGCAACCTCGTCTATCTGCACCGAGGCATCGTTTAGCAAGTTGGTAAGCCCGTGCAAATTCATGTCGTATCGGGAGAGTTGTTCCAAGCTATTGATCGCACGTGCGAGCGTAAGCGACACTGCCCTTTCTTCGTCGTCGTAAAGCGAATGAGCAATGGCTTGAACCCCCCCCAGCAACTCAGCGCCATTGGCGAGACGTGTCTGCTCTTCTTCCAGTTGTTGTATTTCGTCGATCTGCAATCCAAGCTCTTCGAGTTCCTGCACCTGGTAGCGGAGTAAATCAACCCGCGCGCTGCGATCGGCCGACTGGCGTTGTAGTGTCTCTAAACGTGATGCAAGCGATCCAAGCGTATGGTGATGCTGAGAAAGTTCCTTCACCGATGTGGTCAGATTCGCATAATCATCGAGGAGTTGACGTTGTCCATCCCGCCGTAGCAGAGATTGATGTTCATGTTGACCGTGGATATCCACCAAGCGCTCACCGAGTTCGCGAAGCATCTGCATAGGCACTGGTCGACCATTGATAGATCCGCGAGATGGCTGGTTGGTGTCAACCAACCGTCGCACAACACACTCCCCATCTGTGAATAGATCATGTTGTTCGAGCCACGCGGCAGCATCATGTTGTGGATGCAGATCAAAGCTCGCAATAATCTCCGCCCGCTCACAACCGTGACGGATGCTGGTAACCTCGGCACGGGCCCCCAACGCGAAAGTAAGGGCGTCGATCAATATAGATTTTCCCGCGCCTGTTTCTCCTGTCAGTACAGTGAATCCGTGATCGAAAGACAACTCGAGCCTCGGCACGATAGTGAAATCACGGATGTAGAGATGGCCTAACATTCAGAACTTACCGCCCCAGTGGAGTTTCGCTCGCAATACATCATAATGGTTGCGTCCGCTTGGGTGCCACAGACAAATGGCGTGCTGGGCGCGACGAATCGATATGCGGTCTTCGTCTTGCAGCGGATAGTTTAACTGTCCATCCAATGTTACATGGGCGCGCTGATCTTTTGTGCGGGTCATTACAATCTCAACCACACTGTCGCTGCTTACCACGATGGGTCGATCGCTAAGTGTGTGTGGGCAGATAGGTACCAATACAATGGCTGATAGCGTCGGATGCAAAAGCGGCCCACCGGCAGACAGGGCATAGGCGGTGGAACCGGTCGGGGTGGCAATGATAATACCGTCGGCCACCATCCCATTTACGAATTCACCATCGAGGTAGGTCTCAAACTCGATTAAACGCGCTAGTCCACTCTTGTTGACGATAACGTCGTTGAATGCGTTAGAACTGTACACAATCTCGCCCTGGCGTTGGATCCTGGCCGAAAGCAAGAAACGTTGCTCCGTCTCGTAGTCACCATCCAACATTCTGCCAATGTCGGAGAGCATGTTCTCAGCCGGAATGTCAGTGAGAAAGCCCAGTCGACCGAGATTCACACCGATCAGTGGTACCTCCCAGTCGGCAAGATTTCGCGCCACATTTAGCAGTGTGCCATCTCCGCCGATAACGATCGCAAGGTCGATGTGTTCGCCGATATCTGCAATTGGCAGGCTATCGCGAGCAGGCTTGTCGACGAGCTTCGCGGTGGCTTCATCAAGCAGAACATTGAGCTTTCGACTCTGTAGAAATTCGCAGAGCCGGGTTATCTCATCGCCACTTGTTCGGCTGCCGAATTTTCCGAACAACCCGATAGTTTTGATGTCAGCACGCATGGGCGGCCTCATGATGATTCGGGCGCTAAACTAACATGGGTCGCTAATAGCGCCAATCAGCCCTCCCAATGGCGCCAATGCGTCCTCGGTGCCCGCGACACGCCCTACCGTGGCTGATAAATTGATTCAAGGCGCGGGCAATCCCTTAGGGCGCCCATCGGCTTGAGATTTGGCACTCGATAGCCTAGAGTGCTAATCTTGAAAAGGCCACGTAGACCGAGATGGCAGACTTAACCACACGCGCTGAATTCTTGCTCAAGACCCTGGTAGAGCGCTATATCGCCGAGGGGCAACCTTTGGGCTCGCGGACGTTGGCGAAACGGTCAGGGCTTGATCTTAGCCCCGCCACGATCCGCAATGTGATGGCCGACCTCGAAGATATGGGGCTGGTGACGTCTCCCCACACCTCGGCCGGACGCATCCCAACTCAACTCGGTTACCGCGTATTTATCGATAGCCTGCTGACAGTGCGGCCATTAGACGCCGAACAAATTCGCAAGGTCGAGGGCGAATTCACGGCTGGCGCCGATCCCCAGAAGTTGGTGGAAACTACGTCCCATCTGTTGTCTGAAGTGACGGAACTAGCGGGCCTTGTTGTGGTGCCGCGACGAGAAGACCAGTTGGTTTTCCGTCAACTCGATTTTGTTGGTCTTTCAGGAGGCCGCGTCCTCGTCATTCTGGTTACGGAAGACGGTCAAGTCCAAAACCGGATCATAGATACAGAGCAAGACTACTCGCCGGCCAAACTCTTGCAGGCCGCCAATTACTTCAATGACAAGTATGGTGGCGTGGCTATTAGTGAAGTCAAGCGTATGCTGCTAGCAGAGATGCAAAGGACCAGCGAAGAAATGCAGCGCATCATGGAGCTGGCACTTGAGATGAGCCGCAAAATGTTTGTCGAGCCTGCCGATGAGGGCAATGATCTGCTAGTGACCGGCGAATCTAATCTTATGGGATTCCCCGAGCTTGGCGATATTCAAAAGCTGCGCAAGCTGTTCGATACCTTTACCGCTAAACGCGATCTACTGCACCTGCTCGATCGGAGCATGCGCGCGGGTGGCGTCAAGATTTTTATTGGTCGTGAGTCTGGTTACGAGGCGCTCAAAGAATGTAGTGTGGTGACGGCGCCGTATACGGTTGATGGGCAGGTAGTAGGAACCCTCGGCGTAGTCGGGCCTACCCGCATGCCCTACGAACGAATCATTCCGTTTGTCGATGTGACCGCCAAGCTGTTGGGTGGCGCGTTATCTTCCATTGGGCGTTAGGCCCTAGTCTTGTTACGTCCGCGCACCGAGGACGGCGCGGGACGATGCTTGAAAACCACGAGCCCGCCCCCATAAGACATAATTCTGTCCCTGGAAGGGGGGTTAGGGTTGTATGAGCCGGAAAAAGCAAGCAGCGGACACGTCGGCAGTTCCCAAGACCGCAAAGCCAAAGAAACAGGCCCAACCGGATGCGGAGGCTGGGTTGGAGGCCGATACTGGGCCCCAAGCCGAAACTCCGTCCGAGGCTGATATTAGTCAGCTACGGGCCGAACTCGAAGCGGCGCGCGCAAAAGCGGCAGAGGACTTCGATAAGTTTCTGCGGGCCAAAGCAGAGGCAGAAAATGTCCAGCGGCGCGCCCAGGTCGAAATCGCCAACGCGCGCAAGTACGGTATTGAGCGATTTGCGGCCGAACTACTAGCGGTTCGCGACAGCCTCGAACTGGCGCGTACCGTCGATATCCAGCACGAGAACCAGACTGCCCTCGAGCAGATGCACGAGGGGTTGGATCTCACACTCAAATTGATGGACAGCGCGTTCCAGAAGTTCTCGCTGACAGTAATCGATCCCCAGGGCGAGAAATTTGACCCTGAAAAACACCAGGCCATGAGCATGGTGGAGAGTGACGAGGTTGCCCCTGGCTATGTGGTCCAGGTGGTGCAGAAAGGCTATCTGCTGCACGATCGCCTGCTACGCCCAGCCATGGTGTTGGTGGCCAAGGCGCGCGAAGCGGAGGGCTCGGGCGGGAACACTTGAAATGGTCCGAATGGGCCCCATTTTATCCCCATAACTCCTGGGTGATTCTTGGTAGGGTCCTGAACTTGTAGAGGAAACGAACATGGCAAAAATCATTGGCATCGACTTGGGAACGACTAACTCCTGTGTGGCGGTCATGGAGGGTAGTAAGGCCCGCGTGATTGAGAACAGCGAGGGCGATCGTACTACCCCGTCGGTTGTCGCGTTCACCGACGACAACGAGGTCGTCGTCGGTGCGCCCGCGAAACGGCAAGCTATTACCAATCCCCATAACACGGTATTTGCGGCCAAGCGACTCATCGGGCGTCGTTACGGTGAGGAGGTCGTTCAGCGGGATATCAAGCTAATGCCCTACAAGATTGTAAAGGCCAAAAACGGGGATGCCTGGGTCGAAATAAAAGGTAAGCAAATGGCGCCTCCTGAAATCTCGGCCCGCGTCTTACAAAAGATGAAGAAAGCGGCCGAAGATTATCTGGGGGAGCAAGTCAAAGAAGCGGTTATCACCGTGCCTGCCTACTTCAATGATTCACAGCGCCAGGCGACTAAGGATGCAGGACGCATTGCTGGACTCGACGTCAAACGCATTATCAATGAGCCGACGGCGGCTGCGCTTGCTTTTGGCTTGGATAAGAAAGAGGGCGATCGTAAGCTAGCGGTGTATGATCTGGGTGGCGGCACATTTGATATATCTATCATCGAAATTGCTAACGTGGATGGCGAGCATCAGTTCGAGGTGCTATCTACGAACGGCGACACTTTCCTTGGTGGCGAAGATTTCGATCGGCGCTTAATCGATTATCTTGTAGATGAGTTTAAGAAAGACCATGGTATCGATCTGCAAAACGATCCATTAGCGCTTCAACGCCTGAAGGATTCGGCCGAAAAGGCCAAGATCGAGTTGTCATCGGCGCAGCAAACAGAGGTTAACCTACCCTATATAACGGCTGACGCCAGTGGGCCTAAACATCTGAATATAAAGGTCACACGCGCCAAGCTCGAGGCATTAGTGGAGGACTTGGTCGTGCGTACGATTGAGCCCTGCAAGATTGCACTTAAGGATGCCGGGCTTAAGGCGAGTGAAATTGGTGACGTAATCCTCGTCGGGGGGCAGACCCGAATGCCTAAGGTTCAAGAGGCGGTAAAGAATTTCTTTGGCAAAGAGCCGCGTAAGGACGTGAATCCGGATGAAGCGGTGGCCGTGGGAGCTGCCATCCAAGGTGGTGTGCTCGGCGGCGATGTGAAGGACGTGCTGTTACTGGATGTGACGCCGCTTTCGTTGGGCATCGAGACACTGGGTGGTGTCATGACCAAGTTGATCCAAAAAAATACCACCATCCCGACCAAAGCCAATCAGACTTTTTCGACGGCGGACGACAATCAGACCGCAGTCACCGTACATGTGTTGCAGGGTGAGCGTGAAATGGCGGTGGGTAACAAGTCATTGGGTAAGTTTGACTTGACCGAGATTCCGCCTGCACCGCGTGGGTTGCCGCAAATCGAAGTGACGTTTGATCTCGATGCGAACGGTATCCTCCACGTGTCGGCCAAGGATAAGGCTACTGGCAAGGAGAATAAGATCGTAATCAAGTCGAGCTCTGGGTTAAGCGAAGCCGAGATCGAACAAATGGTCAATGATGCTGAGGCCCATGCCGAGGAAGATAAGAAGGCACGCGAGCTGGTAGAAGCGCGCAATCAGGCAGACGCTATGATTCATGGTGTGCGAAAGTCTATGACTGAGATAGGCGATAAGCTGGACGCTAGCGAAAAGGAAAAGATCGAATCCGCTATCAAGGACCTTGAATCGGTGATGAAGGACGATGACAAGGTCGCCATCGAGCAGAAGACTCAGGCGCTAGCCGAGGCCAGCCATAAAATGGCCGAGCAAATGTATGCACAGGCCAGTGAAGCAGAGGCCACTGCGGGTGCCGAGGCCGAAACCAGCAGCGGCGAATCAAAGGATGACGATGTCGTCGATGCGGAATTTGAGGAAGTAAAGGACGATAAAGGCAAGAAGTAATTCCGGTCGGCGGGTTGGTGTATAGTTTGCGTACGCCCCGCCCGAAGCGCTGCTACATTTCGCGTGGCACGGTCTGCTCTAGATCGATGCCGTCATTTGTTTTTTGGACGCAATTGATGCTATGTCACAGCGGGATTACTACGAAGTCTTAGGCGTACCGAAAAACGCCTCAGAAGCTGAGATCAAAAAAGCCTATCGTCGGTTGGCGATGAAGCATCATCCTGACCGCAATCCCGGTGACAAAGATTCCGAGGCCAAGTTCAAAGAGGCCAATCAGGCCAACGAGATCCTAACTGATCCCCAGAAACGTGCCGCCTATGATCAGTTTGGCCATGCCGGCTTCGATCCGTCTATGGGCGCCGGTGGGTTTCACACGACTGGTGCGGGCGGGTTCGCCGACATCTTTGGCGATGTCTTTGGCGACATCTTTGGTTCCAGCCGACGTGCTGGCGCTGGCGTCCGTCGCGGCGCTGATCTGCGCTACAGTCTAGCGCTAACCTTGGAGCAAGCCGTAAGGGGCGCCACTGTCAAAATCCAGGTACCCGCTTTAGATAAGTGTGAAACCTGTCATGGCACCGGCGCCAAGGCGGGCACTTCACCCGAGACCTGTTCCACCTGCGGTGGTCATGGTCAAGTCCGCATGCAGCAAGGATTCTTCTCCATCCAACAGACCTGCCCCAATTGTCGCGGCGCCGGCAAGGTCATTGCGCAACCCTGTAGCGAGTGCCGCGGGCAAGGCCGTGTCAGACATACGAAGACACTGTCGGTTAAGGTCCCAGCCGGTGTTGACGAGGGTGATCAGATTCGGTTAGCGGGCGAAGGCGAGGCTGGCGAACACAACCAGCCACCAGGCGATCTCTATGTCGAGGTCCGCGTCAAGCCACATGAGATCTTCAAACGCGATGGTGACGATTTGTATTGCGAGATGCCGGTGAGCTTCGTGACCGCAGCCCTTGGGGGTGAGCTAGAAATCCCAACCCTGGATGGGCGAGCCAGTCTCAAGGTTCCGGCCGAGACGCAGACCGAGCGCCTGTTTCGACTGCGGGGCAAAGGGGTACAGAACGTCCGCAGCAAGCACGTTGGCGATCTCTATTGTCGCGTGAGCGTCGAGACCCCAGTTAAGTTGACGGCTAAGCAGGCGGCACTTCTGCGTGAATTTGACACCCTAACGCGGCGAGGTGGTAGCCGCCATAATCCGCGCGAGGAATCCTGGCTCAGTAAAATTAGGACGTTCTTGAGCAAATAATCTAGCTTGGCCGTCGGATGGTGCGAATTAGCGTGGCCACGGCAAATCATTTATGCTCGTGCACAACACCCACCGTCGAGGGCATCTATGATCAAGGCTGCTGTTACCGGTGCCGCCGGGAGAATGGGTCGCAGTGTGGTCGCGGCTGCGGCGCAATCCCAAGATATCAAGATCACCGCCGCATTCGAACATCCGGATAGCAACGTCGTCGGGGTTGATGCCGGTGAACTGGCGGCCGTGGGACATATTGGCGTACCGGTGAGTACCACCGTGAGTGACGGAGATTTTGAGGTCTTAATAGATTTTTCTTATCCCGACGCCACACTGGGCTACCTAGATTATTGCCGCCAAGCCAGAAAATGTATGGTGATCGGCACCACCGGCTTCGATTCTACCCAGCGGCAGCGAATCGCCGACGCCGCGTCTGACATGGCTGTCGTGCTTGCCCCTAACATGAGTGTGGGCGTCAATCTTTGTTTTCGGCTGCTGGATATTGCTGCCCGCACGCTCGGTGATAGTGTAGATATTGAGGTGATCGAGGCGCACCATCGACATAAGAAAGATGCCCCATCGGGAACGGCAATCCGCATGGGTGAAGTGCTGGCGAGTGCGCTCGGGCGCGATCTACAGCAATGTGCCGTCTATGGCCGTGAGGGTATTACCGGCGAACGTCCGCGCGAACAGATTGGATTCCTAACCCTGCGTGCGGGTGAAATCGTGGGGGACCATACGGTTTTATTCGCAGATGATAGTGAGCGGGTAGAGATCTCACACCGGGCGCAGAGTCGAATGACGTTCGCCAATGGTGCTTTACGGGCCGCGCGTTGGCTACGTAATCGAGACAAAGGTCTATTCGACATGCAGGACGTACTCGACTTGCGTTGATTTTGGGCGGCCGGTTACGTAAGATTCCCGGCCAACCAAGACTATGCCTAGCGTTTACGCATGCTGACAAAGCGGGAGCCGCAAGACGCGTCTCCCGCTTTTGTATATCTGTCTTTGGGACCCCTTTCTTTGTGTCGTGCGGCCGAGGAGATTAACGGTTGATACAGGCGGCCACGCTCGCGCTTGAAGACGGCTCTCTGTTTACCGGGATATCTATCGGTATTCCCGGGCAATCAGTGGGCGAGGTGGTGTTCAACACTGCCATGACTGGCTATCAGGAGATTCTTACAGACCCTTCCTATGCGAAACAGATTGTAACCCTCACCTATCCCCACATCGGCAACACTGGCACTAATGCGGAGGATATGGAGTCTGCCGCGGTGTTCGCAGCGGGGCTCGTGATCAGAGATTTGCCGGCCATCGATAGCAACTGGCGGGTTGATCGATCGTTGGCGGCATTCTTGCGCGAACGAAAAGTGGTCGCCATCGCTGGTATTGACACCCGCCGACTCACACGATTGCTGCGTGAAAAGGGTGCGCAGAATGGTTGTATCGTTACCGCTGGCCAGGCTCGCCGAATCGACAAGCGCGCTGCCCTACGCGCAGCACGATCATTTGTCGGACTAAAAGGCATGGATCTGGCTCAAGTTGTAAGCACAAAAGAATCCTATGAATGGGCTGAGGGCAGTTGGCAGATTGGACGTGGCTTTCGCAGCGCACCGGCGACGCGATTTCGTGTAATTGCCTATGACTTCGGTATCAAACGCAATATTCTACGCATGCTGACAGACCGCGGCTGCGCCGTCACGGTTGTACCGGCAAAGACCAGTGCAGCAAAGGTGTTGGCGCTTAGGCCTGACGGGGTGTTTTTGTCCAACGGTCCGGGGGATCCCGAACCGTGTACCTACGCCATTGAGTCGATCGCGACGCTTGTGAATCGGGGTGTTCCGACCTTCGGTATCTGTCTCGGTCATCAGCTACTAGCACTGGCGGCCGGCGCGCGTACTGTAAAAATGAAGTTTGGCCATCACGGGGCGAACCACCCCGTATTAGAACTGGATACGGGCCGTGTGTTAATCACCAGCCAGAACCACGGTTTCGCGGTCGCATACGCCGACTTGCCGCAAACATTACGAGTGACTCATCGCTCTTTATTCGACGGCTCCATTCAGGGTTTGGTCCACACGAATAGGCCGGCGTTGTCTTTTCAAGGTCACCCAGAAGCGAGTCCTGGCCCACAAGATATCAACGACATTTTTGATTGTTTCATTGGCTTGATGAAAAAGCCGACAGAGAAGCCAAGTTTCAAGGCCCAGGGATTGGAACGCAATACGGCAGGCAATGTGTAATGCCAGTACGTAGTAGCCGTGTCCGTACTTCTAATCACTATCAACCGTCATGCCTAAACGTGACGACATAGAAAGCATTCTCGTTATTGGTGCGGGACCGATCATCATTGGTCAAGCGTGCGAGTTTGACTATTCAGGCACACAGGCGTGCAACGCGTTGAAGGAAGAGGGGTATCGAGTGATTTTGGCGAACTCGAATCCGGCCACGATTATGACCGACCCGGGCGTTGCCGATGCCACCTATATCGAACCCATCGACTGGGTCACCCTTGCCAAGATTATCGCCAAAGAAAAGCCGGACGCCGTGTTACCGACGATGGGTGGACAAACAGGTCTCAACTGCGCACTGGATCTGGATCGACAAGGGGTGCTGGCAGAGCATGGCGTGAAGATGATCGGCGCCACCCGTGCGGCCATCGACAAGGCGGAGGACCGGGAGCTTTTCAAAAAGGCGATGAAGGCGATCGGGTTAGAAACCGTACGTGGTGCCATCGCCCATAGTATGGAAGCAGCGCATCAAGTCCAGGGCATGATCAGTTTTCCCGTGATTATTCGGCCGTCATTTACGTTGGGTGGTAGTGGCGGTGGTATCGCCTACAACAAAGAGGAATTCGTTAGTATCTGTGAGCGTGGTATGGATGCATCCCCCACCAACGAGCTGCTCATCGAAGAGTCGATTATTGGTTGGAAAGAGTACGAAATGGAAGTGGTCCGTGATCGTAATGACAACTGCATCATTATTTGTTCTATCGAGAATTTCGATGCAATGGGCATCCATACTGGCGATTCGATTACGGTTGCTCCGGCACAGACGCTTACCGACAAAGAGTATCAATTGATGCGAAATGCAAGTATCGCGTGCTTGCGTGAGATCGGTGTCGATACTGGTGGGTCCAACGTACAGTTTGCGATCAATCCAGACAATGGCCGCATGATCATTGTCGAGATGAATCCACGGGTATCACGATCCTCGGCACTGGCGTCAAAGGCCACCGGCTTTCCGATCGCCAAAGTCGCTGCCAAGCTGGCCATTGGTTATACGCTAGATGAACTCAAGAACGATATCACAGGTGGTGCGACACCGGCTTCATTCGAACCAACTATCGACTACGTGGTTACCAAGGTACCGCGTTTTACATTTGAGAAGTTCCCGAAAGCCGACCCTCGCCTAACGACCCAAATGAAGTCTGTAGGCGAGGTGATGGCGATCGGCCGCACGTTCCAGGAGTCATTGCAAAAGGCACTGCGAAGTCTCGAAATCGGCCGCTACGGTCTCGAGCCCTGTCTTGATGCTGGTGCCGATGCAGATCAGGTGGAAGCACGTCTAACACAAGAGTTGCGGGTGCCGGGGGCTGACCGCTTGTGGTACATCGCGGATGCCTTCCGCGCTGGCATGTCATTGGATGATGTTTGCGGGCTTACGCATATCGATCGTTGGTTTTTGGCGCAGCTGTCTGAGCTCGTGGAAATGGAACGGGATATCGCTTGCCACGCGGGCCGTAAGCTTACCGGCAACAAGGTATGGGCCTGGAAGGCCAAGGGATTTTCCGATAGACGACTTGCGACGCTGTTACATACGACGGAGGAGAAGTTTCGGCGTCAGCGTCACAAACTAGGGGTGCACCCGGTCTACAAGCGGGTCGATTCCTGTGCCGCCGAGTTTGCGGCAACCACTGCATATATGTATTCCACTTACGACGAAGAGTGCGAGGCGCTTCCCGAGGAACGCCAGAAAATCATGGTGTTAGGCAGCGGCCCTAATCGCATCGGCCAAGGTATAGAGTTTGATTATTGTTGTGTACATGCTGCGTTCGCACTGAGGGAAGACGGCTACCAAACAATCATGGTCAATTGCAACCCAGAGACGGTGTCTACTGATTACGACACATCAGACCGACTCTATTTCGAGCCGCTGACACTCGAAGATGTACTCGAGATCATTCATGTGGAAAGGCCGACCGGGTTGATCGTCCAGTATGGGGGCCAGACACCGCTAAACCTTGCCGAGGGCCTTGCTGCTGCTGATGTCCCTATTATTGGCACGAATCCCGATTCCATAGACTTGGCCGAAGACCGCGCACGTTTTCAGCGGCTGTTGAAACGTCATCGGTTGTTACAACCGCCCAATGGTACGGCGAGAACGCTTAAGCAAGCGATAACGCTGGCGAAAAAAATCGGCTACCCGTTAGTAGTGCGACCCTCATATGTGTTGGGTGGACGCGCGATGCGAATCGTATACAGCCAAGAAGAACTAGAAACTTATGTAGCTATGGCGGTCAGCGTCTCGGAAGACTCGCCTGTATTGTTAGAAAAATACTTAAGCGACGCTATCGAGGTGGACGTCGATGCCATTAGTGATGGTGAACATGTCGTCATAGGCGGCATCATGGAGCATATCGAGGAGGCAGGCGTGCATTCCGGCGATTCGGCCTGTTCGCTCCCCCCTTTCAGTCTTGCAAAGAAAGTACAAAATGAATTGCGAAGTCAGACCGTGCAGCTGGCACAAGCTCTCAAAGTAATAGGTTTGATGAACGTGCAGTTTGCGGTGAAGGACGGTGAGGTATATATTCTGGAAGTCAATCCGCGCGCCTCACGCACTATTCCCTATGTTTCTAAGGCAATAGGGCGACCGCTTGCGAAGATCGCGGCACGCTGCATGGTGGGTCGCACGCTGAAGGATCAGGGCATAGTTGCGGAAACGGTACCTTCTTATTACTCCGTCAAAGAAGCAGTATTTCCCTTCATAAAATTCCCCGGCGTCGATACAGTTCTCGGACCTGAGATGAAATCGACGGGCGAGGTGATGGGAACAGGTCGAAGTTTCGGCGAAGCGTTTTCCAAATCGCAGTTCGCAGCTGGCTACGCGATCCCGCGAGCAGGGTGTATGCTTATCAGCGTGCGAGACCCGGATCAGAAACCAGTAGTCGAAGTCGCCCGCTATTTCAGCGAGAATGGTTTTGAAATACTGGCTACTCGTGGCACAGCGGCCGTGCTTCAAGCGGCTGGCGTGCCAGTATGCCCGGTGAACAAGGTGTCTGAAGGACGTCCCCATATCGTTGATATGATTATGAATGATGAGGTTGATATAATTATTAATACAACCTCGGGCAAACAGAGTCTCGAGGATTCATACTCTATTCGAAGAGAGGCGCTGCAACATCGGGTAACCTATTACACCACCCTGTCAGCCGCCCGTGCCGCTCGCGAAGCGCACCGCGCCGCAGAACAAGTTACCATCAACCGTCTACAGGATCTGCATAAAGAGAGTGCCCAATGAACAGAGTACCGATCACAGCAGGCGGGGTGCGAAAGCTTCGGGCGCAATTGCACCAGCTGAAAACGGTAGAGCGTCCACGAATCATTCAGGAAATCGCGGCAGCGCGAGATCATGGTGATATTTCGGAGAACGCCGAGTTCCACGCCGCCAAGGAGCAACAAGGCTTCATCGAGGGCCGTATTAGAGACCTTGAGGGGCAACTTGGGTGTGCTCAAGTTATAGATCCGACTACACTCGATGCTGGCGGTAAAGTCGTGTTTGGCGCAACCTTGGGTCTGTTGGATTGCGATGGTGGCAGCAAGGTCACGTATCAGATCGTTGGTGATTTGGAAGCTGATATCACAGAGTGCAAGATTTCGATCAGTTCGCCGATAGCGCGCGCACTTATCGGTCGAAAAGAGGGCGATATTGTCGATGTCGATGTTCCCGACGGCGTGCGCTCTTACGAAATCTTGACGGTCCGCTACGTCTAAACCCCGCCGCGTACGTTGTCAGCGACTGCCACAGCCGCTAGAGACCTGGCAGGTACAAACATGGTCCAACATAAACATAGCAAACAGTGGCTACGACAGCACGCGGACGATGAGTTCGTGCGCCGTGCCCGGCAAGAGGGTTATCGCTCGCGGGCAGCCTACAAACTGCGGGAGATCGACGAGCGTTATCGAGTGCTGCGTCCCGACATGATCGTGGTCGATCTTGGCGCCGCGCCTGGGGGCTGGTCACAATATGCACGCCAGAAGGTGGGCAATGGTGGCCGCGTCGTGGCCCAGGACATCTTGCCCATGGACCCGTTGCCTGGGGTGGATTTCCTGCTCGGTGATATTCGTGACTCAGCGGTGCTAGACTTACTGATAACGAGTCTATCCGGCGCGTCGGCGGGACTTGTAATATCGGATATGAGCCCCAATATTAGTGGTGATCGCGTCTCCGACCAAGCCAGAGCAGTACAACTTGGCGAGCTTGCCTTGGAGGTCGCGGCGATGATATTGGCCCCGGGCGGACAGCTCCTCCTTAAAGTGTTTCAGGGCGACGGTGCCGACGAATTGCGACGCGAAGTGGCGCGGCGGTTCGATAATCTTGTGACCTGTAAGCCCCGCGCTTCGCGCACCAAGAGTCGCGAGATCTATCTGTTTGCTAAGGGTTTTCTGGGCAACTAACGCTTCATTCCGACACGCACGATCAGTTGTAACGCGCCGATCGTCGTAGGACAATGGAACGCTGGTATTGGTCCTGGTCTAATCAGTCAAAGGACTGGACCCACTGTGGGTGCTATGTATTGCTGCCAAAACGAGGTATCGCTTGAATAATCTCACCAAGAATCTCCTGTTGTGGCTCGTCATCGCCGTTGTGTTGATGTCGGTGTTTAATAATTTTGGTCCGCGACAGCCGCAGGCAAATGAAGTGGAATATTCTGAATTCATCGATCAGGTCAAGCAAGGCCAGGTCGATAAAGTGACTATTCAAGGCCGCAACATTCGTGGAAGTTTGAAAGGGGGTGGGAATTTCAAGACCTACGCACCCGCCGACCCTGGCCTTATTGGCGATCTATTGGCGCACGGCGTGGCGATCGACGCCAAACCCAAAGACGAACAATCGTTGCTGCTTACCATCTTTATCAATTGGTTTCCGTTGCTGCTGCTAATCGGCGTATGGATTTTCTTCATGCGTCAGATGCAAGGCGGCGTCGGTGGACGTGGTGCGATGAGCTTTGGCAAGAGCAAAGCGCGCATGCTCACCGAAGAGCAAAACAAGACTACCTTCGAAGATGTGGCGGGTGTAGAAGAGGCCAAGGAAGAGGTTCAGGAACTGGTCGAATTCTTGCGTGATCCCGCCAAGTTTCAAAAACTCGGCGGCCGCATTCCCAAGGGTGTCTTAATGACCGGTGCCCCAGGAACCGGTAAGACACTATTGGCCAAAGCCATCGCTGGCGAGGCCAAGGTACCATTTTTCACGATATCCGGTTCTGACTTTGTGGAGATGTTTGTTGGCGTCGGCGCATCACGTGTGCGCGACATGTTCGATCAGGGCAAGAAGCATGCCCCCTGTATTATTTTCATCGATGAAATCGATGCAGTCGGCCGCCAACGCGGGGCCGGTTTGGGCGGCGGCCATGACGAGCGCGAGCAAACCCTGAATCAATTGCTGGTAGAAATGGATGGATTTGAAGGCACCGAAGGTGTCATTGTTATCGCTGCTACCAACCGACCGGATGTACTTGATCCCGCTTTGTTGCGTCCGGGTCGGTTCGATCGTCAGGTGGTCGTGCCGTTACCAGATATTCGCGGGCGTGAGCTTATTTTGAAAGTGCACATGCGCAATGTGCCAACCGCCGAGGATGTTAGGCCGAACATATTGGCACGCGCTACCCCGGGCTTTTCTGGCGCCGACCTTGCCAACCTGGTGAACGAGGCTGCACTCTTCGCGGCCCGGGCCAACAAGCGCATGGTCGATATGGATGATTTTGAGAAGGCCAAGGACAAAGTGATCATGGGAGCGGAACGACGCTCCATTGTGATGCCCGAGAAGGAACGTATGAACACGGCCTACCATGAGTCTGGTCACACGGTGGTGGCCAAGGTGCTGCCTAACACCGATCCCGTACACAAGGTGACCATCATCCCACGCGGCCGCGCACTCGGTGTTACCATGCAGTTGCCGGAGGAAGATCGCTACAGCCAGGATCGCGAGTCGTTGCTAGCCATGGTTGCCGTACTCATGGGTGGGCGTATTGCTGAAGAGATATTCATGAAACAGATGACCACGGGTGCTGCCAACGACTTTGAACGCGCTACCGAGATAGCGCGTAATATGGTCACACGCTGGGGGATGAGCGATAATCTTGGTACGCGCGTGTACGGCGAAGGCGAGCATGAGGTGTTTCTTGGTCGTGACATGACCACGAACAAGAATCTAAGTGATGCGACGGCGGAGCTGGTCGACGCAGAGATACGTCGTATCGTCGATGAGCAATACGCGTGTGCACGTAAGGTTCTTGAAGACAATAGCGCGAAGGTTGAAACCATGGCCAAATCGCTGCTCGAGTGGGAAACCCTAAATGCAGAGCAGATCGATGACATCATGGCGGGCAAGAAGCCGCGTCCACCGGAAGGTCTGGACGGTGATTCTGGGGAACCCGGTCCCAAGCCTAAGAAATCAACTCGCAAACCACGAGCGAAGCCCAGTATTGGCGACCCTGCCAGCGAGCACTAGCGGTAACACGACGGTCATGGACTGCGGTGGGCGGTCACTCAATCTGGGCCGCGTAGCCGTCATGGGAATTCTAAACCTGACCCCCGATTCGTTCTCGGACGGGGGTCTTTTTATGTCTCGTGATCAGGCCGTCGGCCGTGCCTTGAAGATGGCCGATGAAGGCGCGGACATCATTGATGTCGGTGGCGAGTCTACCCGCCCGGGCGCACTGGCGATTTCGGCACAGGAAGAGCTGGACCGCGTCCTACCCGTGATCGAAGCCTTACGACGTGAACTCGAAATTCCGATTTCTATCGACACATCCAAACCGCGAGTTATGCACGAAGCGGTGTCGGCCGGCGCTGGTATGATCAATGACGTAAAAGCCTTGCGTGAGGACAACGCCTTGGCTACGGCGGCGGCCCTAGATGTGCCGGTATGCCTTATGCACATGCAAGGCGAGCCTCGCTCCATGCAGACAAACCCAATCTACGAAGACGTTGTGGTCGAAGTACGTAACTTTTTGAGCATACGTCGCCAGGCTTGCCTTGATGCCGGTATCGATGAGAAGAAGATCCTTATCGACCCCGGTTTTGGTTTTGGCAAGACTCTAGAACATAATCTAGAGTTATTACGTAATCTCAGTGGACTCAAGTCGGTGGGGGCGCCCGTGTTGGTGGGGCTGTCGCGCAAATCTATCATTGGCAAGTCTATTGGACTACCAGTCGATAAACGATTGCACGCAAGTGTAGCCCTTGCCATATTGGCGGTGCGCAATGGCGCAAACATAATCAGGCTGCATGATGTTGCGGCTACACGTGAAGCAGTGCGGATGGTGGAAGCGGTCTACCGTGCCGCCTAGCCATCACCGGGTTTAGCGCAAGTTCTAATGAAGAAGTGTTATTTTGGTACAGACGGTATTCGTGGTCGCGTAGGCCAGGATCCGATCACGCCGGAGATGATACTGAAATTGGGATGGGCCAGCGGTCGGGTGCTCGGCGCCGGTGAGGAGGGTGGGCGCGTGTTAATCGGTAAAGATACCCGCGTCTCTGGCTATCTGCTCGAATCTGCCTTGGAATCAGGTTTGTCTGCGGCGGGCATGGATGTGAGCCTGTTAGGGCCCATGCCTACGCCTGGAATCGCTTATCTGACGCGCACCGCTCGTGCGCGTGCCGGCATTGTCATCAGTGCCTCGCACAATCTTTATCATGACAACGGCATCAAGTTTTTTTCGTCCGCAGGCTGCAAACTGCCAGATGAGGTCGAAATGGCCATCGAGGAGGTGATGGGCCAACCGATGCGTACGGTAGATTCGGCCGCGTTGGGTAAGGCAGAACGCTACAGTGATGCGGGCGGACGCTACGTGGAGTTTTGCAAGAGTACATTTCCGGCCCGACAGGGTTTAGACGATCTCACTATCGTGGTGGACTGTGCCAATGGCGCTGCCTACAACATCGCACCGGCGGTATTCGCCGAACTCGGGGCTAAAGTGGTGGCCATCGCCGATCAGCCTGATGGATTTAACATTAACCGCGAATGCGGCTCGACTCATCCTGAGCAGCTACAGCGGACTGTGGTCGAGCGGAATGCCGACCTTGGGATTGCGCTTGATGGAGACGGCGACCGTGTGATCATGGTCGATAATAATGGCCAGTGCGTAGATGGCGATCAGATCTTGTATATCATTGGGCTCGCACGCCATGTTGCCGATCGGCTAAACGGCGGTATCGTCGGCACGCTCATGAGTAACTTTGGGCTTGAACGTGCCTGCTTACACAACAGTATCCCTTTCAAGCGTGCCCCCGTTGGCGATCGCTATGTCATCAGTCTATTGCAAGCAGAGGGTTGGGAACTTGGTGGAGAGTCGTCAGGACACATCATCTGTCTCGATAAGAGTACGACCGGCGACGGCATCATCACCGCCTTGCAGGTGTTAACGGTGATGATGGAATCCGACAAGAGCCTGGCCGAACTAAAGGCCGGCATGCAAGTTTATCCACAGATCATTGTTAACGTTCCTATTCCGTCACCTAAGGAAACGGCCCAGGCTGACGGGCGACCGCCGTTCGATATCCATCGATCCCACCAGGTGATGCGAGCTGTGCGCGAAGCCGAAAACGAACTGGCCGACCAGGGACGGATATTGTTGCGCGCTTCCGGTACCGAACCCGTCATTCGTGTAATGGTTGAAGGCGCTGATGCAGCGCTCGTTGAGCGACTCGGTCACCAGTTGGCGGAAACCGTAAAATCGGCGGCCCGTGAAGCTGCCTAATTCGATCCCACTCGTGCAACGCGAAGTGAGCAAATTGCTTTATCGGACCGTGGCCGGTACCATCGCGCCGGCTTAGACTGCATTGAGCGCAACTATGTTTGGAGATAGCCATGCGTCGCCCGTTGGTGGCAGGAAATTGGAAAATGAACGGCAGCCGGGCGCAGGCGACGGCGCTCATCGGTGGGCTATTGCAGGGCATCAGCGGGAAGAATTCGATCGAAGTGGTCGTTTGCCCGCCGTTCGTGCTTATCCCTTTGGCGGCCGAACTTATGGCAGTGGGCAACGGTTTGATTTTGGGGGCACAGAACCTTAGCACCCAGTCTGCGGGCGCCTATACGGGGGAGGTGTCGGCGCCGATGTTGACGGATTACGGGTGTCAATACGCCATCGTCGGGCATTCCGAGCGCCGCGCCCTTTACGGCGAAAGCGATGCAGTGGTGACGCAAAAGTTTGGCGTTGCCATCGAAAATAACCTAACGCCTATTCTCTGTGTCGGTGAGACACTTGCACAGCGCGAAGCGGACGAGACCGAGAAAACGGTCAACGATCAACTCGATGCGGTGCTCCAACAACACGGGATCGAAGCCATGGCAAAAGCGGTGGTTGCCTATGAGCCGGTGTGGGCCATAGGCACAGGACGCACGGCGACGCCACAGCAGGCACAAGCGGTGCACCACTTTATCCGAAACAAACTGGCGGTCGCAGACAAGAACGTTGCGGCGAATATTCGTCTACTCTACGGGGGCAGCGTTAAGGCGAGTAACGCCGCCGACTTGTTTAACGAAACCGATATCGACGGAGGCCTTATCGGCGGGGCCTCGCTAGATGCAAATGAGTTCATTGAAATCTGCCGGGCTGCCGTTCACTGAGGGGTTAATATGAAGGAATTGGTGCTGGTTATCCACGTGCTGGCTGCCGTCAGTCTCGTGGCGCTAGTGTTATTGCAACAGGGTAAGGGTGCGGACGTCGGTGCGGCGTTCGGCAGCGGCGCGTCACAGACGCTTTTTGGGGCGCGCGGTTCGGCTAACTTCCTCACGCGTGCGACCGCATTACTGGCCGCCGCATTCTTTGTTACCAGCCTGACATTAGCAGTGTTTGCGTCCCGGGGCGGCACCCCCGCCAGCGTGACAGAAGCGATAACTACTGAACAAACAACTACAGAATCCACAACTGAACAAGAAGCACCGGAGATCCCCGAGGGACCAGCGCCTTCCGACGTGCCCGAAGTGCCGAAATAGAGTTATCGAAACTGAAACTGTGCTGGTGCGCGTTGCGTCGGCGACGTTTTCCAATAAGATACGTTAATCCGCGATTGCCCTGAGATAGTGGTTAGGGCGCCGCGGGCCTACGATGCCGAAGTGGTGGAACTGGTAGACACGCCGTCTTGAGGGGGCGGTGGCGCAAGCCGTGCGGGTTCGAGTCCCGCCTTCGGCACCATGCGCGTATAGATGCAACCTTCGGGGCTGGGGGCGCTAGTAAGCCGTTGAATTAAAATAAGTTGCCTGTTGGGGGAGGCTTGACTTTGCGTCCGGCGAAAGCCTAGAGTACGGCTACTGGGCACTTGCAAGCCTGCATTAGTTAGCGGCTGTCGTGGCGAGGGCGCGCAGCTGCCCGCGGAAACAAGGCGCGCGAGGAAAATGCGGAGACGTACTCGAGGGTAGGTTGAGGCCATTTTCCGAAGTGCAACGCCGTAGATGCAGGTAGATACGCGGCCGCAGTAGAGAGTTGGTAAGAAATGCAGGCTGAGCCAGAATCCGCACATCGTGCCACCGAATAAGAAGCGCTAAGGCTAAGGATAAGGATAAGGATGTTAGAGAACTATGTGCCGATTCTGATTTTCATCGGTGTCGGTCTGCTTGTCGGTTTTGTGCCCATGCTAATGGGCCGGCTGCTGGGCCCGAGTAAGCCGGACAGCACCAAATTATCGCCCTATGAATGTGGATTCGAGGCCTTCGAAGACTCGCGCATGAAGTTTGATGTGCGCTATTACTTGGTGGCGATTCTCTTTATTATTTTCGATCTCGAGATCGCGTTTCTCTTTCCCTGGGCGGTGGTAATTAGCGAAATCGGTCTTTTTGGTTTTCTCGCTATGATGATTTTCCTAGGCGTTCTCACCATCGGTTTCATCTATGAATGGAAGAAGGGAGCTCTGGAATGGGAATAGAAGGTGCGTTAGCGGGCGGTTGGGCGACCACGCAACTCGACAAGCTTATTAACTGGACGCGCACAGGTTCGATGTGGCCGATGACGTTTGGTCTCGCATGTTGTGCGATCGAGATGATGCATGCCGGCGCTTCGCGTTATGATCTTGATCGCTTTGGGATTGTCTTCCGCCCAAGTCCGCGCCAGTCCGATGTCATGATTGTGGCGGGTACGCTCGTAAACAAGATGGCGCCCGCACTACGCAAGGTCTACGATCAGATGTCCGAGCCGCGTTGGGTGATTTCTATGGGGTCGTGTGCCAACGGTGGTGGCTATTATCACTATTCCTATTCAGTAGTCCGTGGTTGCGATCGTATTGTACCGGTCGATGTTTATGTCCCTGGCTGTCCGCCTACGGCTGAAGCATTACTCTACGGTATCATACAGCTACAGAAGAAGATAAGACGCACTAATACTATCGCCCGCTAAGCACGAAAGAGAATCTATTCTATGGTTGATTCGCTGGCGGCTGTCGCTGCGCATGCCAAGGAAAAGTTCGGTGCTTCGATCGTCAACATCATCGAAGCCAGGAGCGAACTTACATTGGAGGTTAAACGTGAGCGCCTGCGCGAAGTCTGTCGAATTCTGCGTGACGATCCCGTCTTTAGTTTCGAACAACTAATCGACCTGTGTGGTGTCGATTATCAAGATTACCGTGCCGAGGCCCCTGATGGGCCCCGATCAGGCCCGCGCTTTGCTGTCACCATTCACTTGTTGTCTATTAAACATAACCGCCGCGTGCGCGTGCGCGCTTTCCTTGATAACGAATGGCCACGTGTTGACTCCGTTGTGGACATCTGGGCGGTCGCCAACTGGTTCGAGCGTGAGGCCTTCGACCTTTTTGGTTTTGTATTCGAAGGCCACCCCGATCTACGCCGGATTCTCACGGATTACGGGTTTATCGGCCACCCGTTTCGTAAGGACTTTCCATTAATCGGTGAAGTTGAGATGCGCTACGATGCCGAGAAGCAGCGCGTTATCTATGAACCAGTGAGTATCGAACCACGCACGCTGGTGCCACGCGTCATTCGCGAAGAGGGATTCGGTGGCAGAAATCCGTAACTACACGATGAATTTTGGGCCACAGCATCCGGCGGCGCATGGTGTGCTGCGCCTTGTGCTGGAAATGGACGGGGAGGTAATACAACGCGCCGACCCGCATATCGGTCTGTTACATCGGGCTACCGAGAAACTCGCCGAAAGCAAGCCCTATAACCAAAGTATCGGCTATATGGATCGGCTGGATTACCTGTCGATGATGTGTAGTGAGCACGCCTACGTCTTGGCGATGGAGAAACTTTTGGGTGTCGAACCGCCACCTAGGGCGCAATACATTCGAACGATGTTCGACGAAATTACGCGACTCCTTAATCACCTACTATGGCTCGCCACGCATGCACTAGATATCGGGGCAATGACGGTGTTTCTTTACTGTTTTCGGGAACGAGAAGACTTATTCGACTGCTACGAGGCTGTATCGGGTGCACGCATGCACGCAAACTACTATCGTGTTGGTGGTGTCTACCGCGATCTTCCGCAGAGCATGCCTCAATACCAACCTTCTAAGTGGCACAACGAAAAGGACGTCAAGCGCCTCAACGCAAATCGGCAAAGCTCATTGCTTGAGTTCATTTGGGACTTTACTGAACGTTTTCCCAAGCACGTCGATGACTACGAGACACTGCTGACTGATAACCGCATCTGGAAGCAGCGCACAGTAGGTATCGGGGTAGTGTCGCCTGAACGCGCACTACAACTAGGTTTCACAGGCGCAATGCTGCGTGGATCGGGAGTCGAATGGGATCTCCGCAAGAAACAACCCTACGAGGTCTATCATCGTTTAAATTTCGACATCCCGGTTGGCGTTAATGGGGATTGCTATGATCGCTATCTGGTGCGTATCGAGGAAATGCGTCAATCCAACCGCATCATACGTCAATGTGTGAAGTGGCTGCGAGACAATCCTGGACCAGTGATCGTTGATGATCACAAATTGGTGCCGCCCAAACGAGAGGAGATGAAAGACGACATGGAATCGTTGATTCACCATTTCAAGCTCTTCACAGAGGGTTTCTGTATCCCGGAAGGTGAGGTCTATGCAGTGGTCGAGGCACCTAAAGGTGAGTTCGGTATTTATCTCGTTTCCGATGGTGCCAACAAGCCTTATCGCCTTAAGATTCGTCCTCCTGCTTTCGCACACTTAGCTTCGATGGACGAGATGACCCGCGGGCACATGCTTGCCGACGTGGTAGCGGTGATCGGCACGATAGACATTGTATTCGGAGAAATTGACCGGTGACGACGTTAGCGCAAGACGTATCGAAGGTAACGCTGCTTACGGATGATTCACGGGCCGGCATCGATCGTTGGATCACCAAGTATCCGCCCGATCAGAAGCAAGCGGCAGTCATGGGGGCATTGAATATCGTGCAACGGCAAAATGGCGGCTGGCTGACGACTGAGCTCATGGATGCGGTCGCCGAATATCTGGAGATGCCACCTATTGCGGTTTACGAGGTGGCAACCTTTTACACGATGTATGACTTGAAGCCGGTAGGCCGCCACAAGATCTATGTGTGCACCAACATCTCGTGCATGTTGTGTGGCTCCGGCGTGATCGTGGAACACCTAGAGAGAAAACTAGGGATCAAGCTCGGCGAAACGACCGCGGACGGCGAGTTTACTATCAAGGAGGCGGAATGCCTGGCCGCCTGTGGCGGCGCACCGATGTTCATGCTTGACGATGATTATCACGAAAACCTGACCCCCGAGAAGGTCGACCAGATCCTGGCGAAACTGGACTAGAGATGGCGATTAACCAAGTCTGTTTTGCAAACCTCAAAGACGATCAACCGTGGCGGCTAGAGTCATATCGCGGCGCCGGTGGATACGGGATGTGGGAAAAAGTTATTAGGGAGAAGATGCCGCCGGAGGCAATCATTGAAGAGCTCAAAACCGCTGCCCTGCGCGGTCGCGGCGGCGCTGGATTTCCCACCGGCCTTAAATGGAGCTTCATGCCGCGCAATGCACCGGGACAGAAGTACATCGTTTGTAACTCGGATGAAGGCGAGCCCGGCACTTACAAAGATCGCGATATCCTGCGTTATAACCCACACGCCATTTTTGAGGGCATGGCTATTGCTGGCTACGCCACGGGGTCGACCGTCGGTTACAACTATTTACGTGGCGAATTTGTCGAGCCATTCCAGCGCTGCGAAGACGCGCGGCAAGAGGCCTATGGGGCCGGACTATTGGGTAAGAACGTGTTGGGTTCAGGCGTGGATTTTGATCTGCACAATCATCTGGGCGCCGGCTCCTACATCGTTGGTGAGGAAACCGGCATGTTGGAATCGCTCGAGGGTAAAAAGGCCTTACCGCG
>JAOTYM010000257.1 GCA_029861845.1 Gammaproteobacteria bacterium
GCAATGCTAAGCTTGGCGGTCGAGCTGGTTCATCGCAAGACCGAGAAACACATGAAAGCCATCACGTACTCAAACTACGGACCACCTGAGGTTCTACAGCTCAAGGAGATGGATAAACCCGTACCGAAGGACGATGAAGTTTTGATTCGGGTAATGGCGGCGGAGGCGACAAAAGCCGACTGTGAGATGCGCAGCTTTAGATTTGCGGTGATGTGGTTCTGGCTACCCATGCGGATTGCATTTGGCGTACGACGACCAAGGCGACAAATCCTGGGCGGCTATTTCTCTGGGGTGGTTGAATCAGTCGGAAAGGACGTCACCCAGTTCTCCGAGGGCGACGAGGTTTTCGGCTCGGCCGGCCTCAAGCTGGGAGCCTATGGCGAGTATGTCGCCTTGCCGGCGAGCTGCACCATCGCCGCCAAACCAGGCAATATGAGTTTCGCAGAAGCTGCGGCGGTGCCGCTGGGTGGACTAAACGCGCTCCATTTTATGCGGCTGGCAAACGTCCAGGCGAGTGAAAAGGTGTTGATTAATGGTGCTGGAGGCAGCATCGGATCGCATGGAGTACAAATTGCCAAGTCTATGGGCGCGGAAGTCACAGCCGTTGATAGTACGCACAAGGAGGGCATGCTCCGCAGCATCGGTGCGGACCACTTCATTGACTATACGAAAGAGGACTTTGCGACCACGGAACGGAAGTATGACGTCATATTAGACATGGTCTCGGGGAACTCCTATTCCGCGTCTATAGAAGCGCTAAACCCCCATGGACGCTATTTGTCGGGCAACCCCCGCCTTTCCGTAATGCTTCGCTCGGTGTTCACAACCCGATTGACCAACAAAACGGCCAGGTTCGCGTTTGCCGGGGAATCATTAGAAGAACTGCACACGCTCAAGGACATGGTTGAGAGAGGAAAAATCAAATCGATCGTGGATAGGATTTATCCGATGTCTCAGGCAGCCGATGCGCATACCTGCGTTGAGACTGAGCAACGTCTTGGGGCGGTCGTTCTCTCGATCCACGACAGCGAAGACGATCTATGCACCGAGTGAGCTCAATGGACGCGTGTATCCGCTCCCGTTCCGGCAAACTTGCTTCCCAATATTCGGCTGACGAAGGTGCTGCCGCTTAGACCGGCGATGCCGCTCAATGTGTATTCGGTGCCGCTGACGATCGCTGCGGCAGCCAAAAGCCCGCTCTCTACGGCCGGTCCAATGCCCTCACACATATCGCGAGTCGCAAGTCCCACAGCATCACCAGTGATAAAAGCATTACCTTGGCGGACGAGATCAACATTGCCATGCAGGAAGTAGCTGTACCCCGTTGGGTGAAAGTGCTTGTAGTCAACGAGGTGGCAGTCCTCCAGTTTCCTGACAAACCTGTCCCAGTGATCCCGCAGATGACCGTTGCGGCGCTTAAGTTGAACCGCCATGCCCCCCAATCCGACGTTGACGAATCCGTTCGCTTTCGGGACGTACCACGCGTAACCGGGCAACCCGCCGTCGAAAAACCACAGATGGCACGTCGCATTGTCCCAGTGGTAAGGGATTTCCTGCTCGTACGTTGCTGTTTGTAGCTTGTAGTTACGCGGATTGGCGCTGCGAAAGTACGTGCGATACACGGGGCAACGAGTACCCCCGGCGCCAACCAGGTATTTACAGCGATATGCGTTGTCGATGATGTAGTCACCACCGGCATCTTCGATGTCTCTGACCTCATGTTGCAGGACTTCTGCGCCGCTACGACGCAACAGAAAGTCATCGAATTCGAGGCGCCGAATCGAGTGCTGTGGAGTGTGCAGTTTCTTGTTGATCCCTTTCCAGTGCAGGTGCAACTTGTCGAAGGTCATAAAGCTATGTGGATAGTCGCGGGGATCCAATTCAAGGTCGGTCATCACCTTCGGCGTCACCCATCCCGCACAAAGCTTGTTGCGTGGAAACCTCGCCCGATCCAACACCAGCACCTCAAGGCCTGCCGCATGCAGCTTCCAGGCACAGGTCGATCCGGCCGGGCCACCGCCCACAACAATGGCATCGGCCTGTTTCATATTAAGAGAGCCGTCTTTTTGGCTGATATTGGTACTTTCTGGTCCACGGCACCTTGTTATTACCCTTTGGGGTGAACAGAATTTGGAACAGCTGCAAAGTTCCCGACTGAAAACCAGCGCTCGACCCTGCTAGATACAGGCGCCACATGCGCACGAAATCCTCGCCATAGGTTGCGCTGATACGGCTGGACTCAGCTTCAAAATTCTCCAGCCAGATCGCGCAGGTACGTGCGTAGTGCGGACGAAGATTCTCGACATCAAGGATCGAAAACCGATGCGGTTCAAACACCCTCATCATTTCGCTCAGGCTCGGCATATGGCCACCTGGGAATATGTACTTTGTGATCCACGGGTCGGCTACCGCTGAA
>JAOTYM010000258.1 GCA_029861845.1 Gammaproteobacteria bacterium
CGGGCCACCTCGAATTTATTTCAATGATGTCTATCGATCGCGATACGGAAAGAACTGGGAATTGATGACAGATGCCGCACCCTGGGCGCCGAGAGCGGGAGCGGTGCTCGTATCAAGAGGTCGATACATGTACCTGCTGGGCGGCGAAGATGGCTTCGTCTGCAATCCTCAGACACCACGGTGCCCACCCTATTTCAACGACGTATGGCGATCTGTCGAT
The DNA here is from genome assembly GCA_029861845.1 of Gammaproteobacteria bacterium. GTDB lineage: Bacteria > Pseudomonadota > Gammaproteobacteria > Acidiferrobacterales > SPGG2 > SPGG2. The sequence continues at coordinate 221 of JAOTYM010000258.1, forward strand.
GGCCGAAACTGGACACAAGTGACCGCCTCGGCTGGCTGGTCGCCACGTCCCGGTCATCAGTGCGAGGTACTGCTCGGCGCATTTGTTTGTTTTGGAGGTTTTGGGCTCAGCCCGGACCCTGCAAATCCATTCGCCCCCGCCAATCCGATGGATATTCAGATTAGTTGGAATGGCGCCGACTGGCTTGAGCTAGCGGGCACAGCGTCTCCCCCATGGAACGCGTTAGGTCCGGCGGACATCAAGTACGACTTTGCAGCATTTCCGACTTACTGGGTGAACGGCCGTTTCAGACCTTCGATATTCACGTTCGGTGGCGATCGGGAAACCTTCACACCGTTCGACCCCTTCGCTTTCGAGAAAGTCGATAACGATGTATGGCGATTCGGACTTAACTGGAGAAACTTCTTCAGGTAACGCCCTGGTACCCGTAATACTCTTTCCGAGAAAAAAAGCTTCCTTCTTAAGGAAGGCTAATGCTGCTACTGGCGGAGAGGGTGGGATTGACTTGCCGCTAGCGCGGCTGCGTCGCCAATCGGCTCAGACCGATTGGTCGAACAGGGTCCGAATTCCCATACCCCTTCCCAAAATAAAAAAGCCCCGTTGAGGGGCTTTTTTATTTTGGCGGAGAGGGTGGGATTCGAACCCACGGTACGGGTTAACCGCACACCTGATTTCGAATCAGGCCCGTTCGACCACTCCGGCACCTCTCCGCTGACGGGGTCCGGATTGTACGCAATGAGTTTCCCCCGCGCCAGCAGCCCCGGGCGCTGCTTTGTGGCAAAATTATCGGCCAGGACTTAAGGAGCATGGAGAGGGGATTGCGCCTTTTGCTCTACATTTCATTGGCGGCATTGATCGGCACCTGCTCATCGCAACCGCCATTACTCGACCAGGTTCTAGATGTCGGCGAACTTCGTGTGGTCACGCGCGACAGCCCCACGGCATACGTCAATGGCCCGGACGGCCCCTCCGGGCCCGAATACGATCTGACTCAGGCGTTTGCGGACGAGCTCGGCGTGGAGTTGGTTGTCGAGACCGTGCAAAGCGTCTCGGAAGTCCTGCCCTACCTGCTGTCTGGTAAAGCGCATATGGCTGCGGCTGGTCTTTCCATCACCGATTCGCGTCGCGACTACGTGAATTTCGGCCATCCCTATCAGAAGGTCGACATGCATCTGATTTACAAGCTGGGGACGGGCAAGCCGCGAGCAGTTGACGAGGTCCTCGGCCGCACAATCGAAGTCGTTGCTGGTACGAGTCATGTCGACATGCTCGTGTCTTTGCAAGAGATCTATCCGGAACTTACGTGGATCGAGAACGCCGACGTCGAGGTTGCCGATCTTTTGGCCAAGGTTTCCGACGGTGATGTCGATTTTACGATTGCGGACAGCACGGAATTCAACATCCAGCGCCACTTTTACCCGGATCTGCGCGTGGCGCTGGATCTCGAACTCGGCGATCCGCTGGCCTGGGCGTTTCCGCGAGCAGCGGGCGACAGCCTGTTGAGCCGCGCCGACGATTTTCTGATCAATATCGATCGGGACGGCTTATTGGCGCGGATCAAAGATCGCTACTACGGTCATACCAAGAAGTTTGACTACGTCGGCACACGAAATTTTATCCGCCACTACGAGAGCCGCTTGCCGAGGTATCGGGCGATGTTTGAAGAGGCCGCGGCACAATGGGGCGTTGACTGGCGCCTCCTGGCCGCAATTGGCTACCAGGAGTCGCACTGGCGATCAGGCGCGGTATCACCGACCGGGGTCCGCGGCATCATGATGCTCACCCAGGACACGGCCGAATACCTGGGTCTGGACGATCGTGTGGACCCGAGGAACAGCATCTTCGGCGGCGCACAGTATTACGCGCGGCAGACGGAACGCGTTGCCGACACTGTCGAAGAGCCCGACCGTACGTGGATGGCACTCGCGGCCTATAACGTTGGCTTCAATCACATAAAAGATGCGCGACAAATTGTCGAGTGGCAAGGCGGCAATCCAGATACCTGGGTGGATCTCAGCAAAGCTCTGCCGCTGCTCGCGCAGCGCAAATGGTATTCGCGAGTGCCCTTCGGTTATGCGCGCGGCTGGGAGCCTGTGCTGTATGTCAACAACATCAGGAGCTACTACAACATCCTGCAGTGGTTGACAGAAAATGAAGAGGCAGATTTGCGTGAATTCGAAAT
>JAOTYM010000127.1 GCA_029861845.1 Gammaproteobacteria bacterium
CCCGCTGGGTCAGGTCTACATCGAGCAATGTGCGCTCACCGTTCGCCAGGATACGTTTGATCTGGGCCGCTTGCGGAAAAGCGTCAGGCAACAAGCCGCCGGCCATAGTGATCAGATCGTGCACTGTTATTTCGTTTTTTAACTCATAAATCGCAGGCCGACGAACCCATCCCGCGATCCCCGCCGTCCTACGAATGGGTGGCACAAATATCACGTCGCCGGGCAACAGACGCACATCAGCGCGCGTGTCACCGCGTAGCAGCAGGTCGTACAAATCCATTCGCGAGATAATTTTGCCCCGGCGTTTTAATTGAATATCGCGAAGACTGCCGACCCTCTTAACACCGCCACTTGCAAGCAGGGCATTGGTCATGGTTGACAGGCCACTGATTGTATAAGAGCCAGGGCGTTCCACGTCACCCAGCACGAAAACACGTATGGATCGTAGCCTTCCCAGCGTGACTGAGGCCTTAACCCCTATCAACTGTCTTTCTACACGCGAGTGAATCCGGCGTTGTAGCTGCGAGAACTTGAGCCCAGCCACTGGTATAGGGCCAATATCGGGAAATAGAAGCAATCCATCACGGGTAATGACCAGTTCGTACTCAACGTTCTGCTTGCCAAACAACTGTACCAGTACAGCATCACCTGGCCCCACAACATAATCAGCGGGGATCGGGATGTCTGTCGCGGGGGCGAAACTCTCCGGCGCGCGAGTGAATAACTGATAACCGAAGGCCTTCAGCTCTTTTTCTACCGGCAGCAGTTTTACCTTGATAGACAGTTCTTCGAAGACCGGTTCTGCCGCCAGACGCGCCGTCGCCTCTTGCTCATCCAACCCAGCCAAAATGATCCGGCGGCCATCGGGCAAAACCAGTGCGCCGAACTGATCCAGGATAAAGATCTTTTGCCCAGCCGTCGGCTCCGTCTTCGGGATCGGCGTAAACGTCACCAGGATGGTATCGCCACCTTTGATTCGAGGCGGTTCCTCGATTGTGTTTAACTCAATGCCACCGCTGGCAGATACTGCTGACGGACTGGGCGTGCCGCGTTCGAGCGCGCGTAGAATTGCCGCGTGCTCAGCCGCGGGCAGTTGTCGAAGCTTTTGCAGCTGCTCCTGAGTTAGGACAGGTGTAGCGGCGAAGGATAGGAGTGATACCCAGAAAAGCGAAAACGCGAGAATGACGCCCGAAGAACAACCGAAGTGCACTATGCCACCCTCGTTATTGATGCGGCTTGCTGCGCGCTTTTTCTAACAATATGCAAGAAAACAGCATATTACAGTGCCATAATGACGTGTGACAAGCACCGAAACAGCGCCACTACGCAGGGCCCTGTCGCGAAGCGACACGTACGGCGCTTTGCTCTCGGATCACCGGCAACACAAGTGGCGATATTGCCCGTCTAATTCTATTTTTCGAGGTCTGTCAGGGGATCGTGCTCGTCGCTACCTAGCATCAGTGGCCTTTCCAGTGTCTCGTACAAATCGCCCGGAGATATGACCATTTGGCCGACGTCGCGGGTCCAAGGCGAGAGCGCCAAATTCGACCGCGCCTGCGTGTCCTTCGTCAGCAGCGTGCTTAAGGGAACTGACAGAAAGATTCCTTTGTCGCGATAAGGATCGTCTGGACTACCTGGTGACGTTATGTCGTCACCGTTGGTAACGGTGTACCACGCACCGACCTCCACGCCGGACCGGAAGCGTCGTTTGAGCTCGAACCGAATACCATCATCATCAGCCAAGAATCGGCCAGCTCGCGCGGTAGTAGTCAGCCCCAGCGCTGGAAACCGATAGTGAAAAGCGCCTAAGACCGTAACGACTGAATAGTCGATGAATTCAAAGCTATCATCTGGATCTCGCTGCTTGAGCGAATCCACGCTGAGATCAATGGCCCAATTTCCTCTTCTTGGCAGGTACAATATCTGGCCACCGAAACCTCCGAACATCTCCTCATAGTATCCGGCCGATAATCTGGCATAGACCCGTCGTCGAGGATAGAAATATTGATTGAACAGAAGGGTATCCAACCTCAAGTCATCTCCTTGTTTATAAAGCGCCACATCTGAGCGCACGTGAGGCAACAGGCTATTTGAAGGTTGTGTTACGTCACTAACATCTTCAAAGAGCGTCAATCTGAGGGAAGTGTTGAAGAAGAAACCCCTACCAAGGTGCTTACTGTACTTAGCTAGGGAAAAAGTATCGAACCTAAAAGCTCCACTAGGGTCATTGAAAAAGAAACGCAGATTAAAAGGAATGAGTTCAAAACCAGAGAGAAAAGCGTCCTGTCTTCTGACAAGTATGATATGTCCTTCTTCACCAATCAGGGTCCTGATTTTGCGATCATCGACCTCGAGATTGTCGAGAACCACGACGGTGTCGTTGACAGACTGGTCAACATGTTCGGGAGAACTGTAGACAATCTCAACGGATTCCGCTAATCGCTGTTGAGAGACAAGGCCATCGAAATAGTACTGGAGCAGATAGGTATCCTTAAACGTATAAGTCAGCACAGGTAAGTCGTTAACGGTGTATGTGATTCGGATAGATTCAATATCGCGCGGGCCCAACAGGAAAATAGTTCTAGCCGCGCGCCCGACTGCCCGGCTCATTAGTGAGATACGCGAGTGGGTTAGGTTTGCTTCGAGGGTACTACCGTTTAGACTAAGTTGGACATTCTTATAACCTTGCCTTTGTAAAGCCCGAACTAGATCGAGGGGGTATCCTATATTGCGCCGCCATTCACTCGTTGTTGGTCGCGATGTAACTTTGGTATAAGGCGCGGGCTCATTTATATTCGGAACGAATTCCCGCACTGTTAGGGGAATCGAGGCATAGATATTTGCCCCGACTACGTCACTCTGCAAAGATAGCTGCGTTCCAAACCAGCGAGATTTGTATTCGAATGCATAAGTCGGGCCTCCCTCACGCTCGTCGGCGCCTGATTCGGCGGCCCGAAAGTCATTTTCGTAGTCATTGGCATCATATTCCACGACAAAACCGAGTTTCTTGTTCCATGATGGCCGGTAACGTACGCCGCCGAACCCCCCATCAATGCGTTCGTCACCGTAACCTAGGGTGACGTCGAAATCGCCAAACTGCTTACTCAAGGCGATGAAATTAGCGGAAAATAATTGCGTACCGGTGAAGTCCTGGGTTCCGATAGTAAACGCTGGGAGATAGCGTGATTCATGTAACAAAAGGAGCTTTGCATCGAACGCTTTGTCTTTAAAGTCACCAAAATCATCGTTGTCTTCAAATCCGCGAACCCCATCGATCTCGGTATACCGCCCTGATAGTTCCAGGCGCGGCAGCAGGGTAATGCTACTCCAAAGCCGTGCATAGGGATCAAAGGTGCTAAGACCGAAACGCAAGGTGCCCTCTTCTTCTATTCTCGCGCTCGGCATATTGATCAGGCCCGTCTGGCCAAGGGTGCTAGGTTCAGCTGCGGCATTCTTACTAAAAAGCAGTGCGAACAGCGGCACAAGTAACGTGAGATATACGTGGCGGGGTCTATAGGACTTTGGGGTTGCCGCGGACGTTCTGCCCAACGTCGTTAAACCTTTGAATCGCATTTGAGAGCGGATGCGCCGGGATTCCTGCTGTTTCGACTTTGCTCGTTATGGTTATTCGGAGGCCGATATAGATTACCGAGGCTTGGGGCAACAAAGCAACGCCTCAACGGCTTAAATCAGGCAACGTGACTTGCCGAGTTAGGCTCGACTGTGTAGAGGTCTTGTGCAGCGCCCAGGCATCCTCTGGGGCGACACCTGCCGGAAACGCCCACAGCGATGACCGCAGGTGATCACTCACGGTGGTTACGATCACACGGGGGAATTCAAATCAGGCTAAGCACTGCCAACGCCCGCTAGTGAGCAACGGCGCCATTTGGGATCCCCCCTGCTGCGGCGGGTATTAGTGTGCAGGCGTACTGGAACTGCTGCCACCACCACCGCCGCCACCGGCTGCGAGCAAGGCGGCAATACCCACACCCCACCAGAGTCCCTTTTTCTTTTTCTTTGGCTTCTTAGCGCCAGGAGCCGGCTCTTCCGCGGCGACGGCTGTCGGTTCCTCTGCAGCGGCTTCTGGCTCCGCCTCAGGCTCGGCGCCTTCGGGCGCACGCGCAGGCACTTCAGGGGGAACATCTGTCTCGGTTTCGCCGGGTTGTGGGGCACCGATCGCCTGTGCATAGTATGGCCCGATCTGCCTGAGCGTATTCACGCCGCCGTTGCACATGCTCGGTTGCTGAAGCGTGAATGCTGTATTTTCTGCCAGTCGCGTAACACAACCGTCAACCTGAGCGATGACCGTGCTCCCACCCTGCAGCGTCAACACGCGGTCTCCGAGCTTCAACAACATGCCGGGCTGGGCCGATTCGTACCCGTTGCCAGCGTTGACCAGTGCCTTCCCCTGCATTTCTTTGAGAGTCCCAGCCAGCGTTTCGGCGCGAGCCATCGTGCCGAAGGCGATAGCTACCGATGCAAGCACGCAACCGCATAGGCCGACTACTCGTGTCATGATTTTCTCTCTTTCGCCCATCGTGTTGATGACGTATCTAGCGTGCGCCCTAGCATTTTCGGCCACAATATCAAACCATATCTGCTACCCGAGCACAACAACACATATCCCCTCAAGGACCCCGAAAACTTCTATAGCCCTTTGATTCAAGCGAAGCAAGCTGCAGATGACGCCCTACTATTCATTAGCCTTCACGCGTTTTTGCGAATGGTAGAGACGTATGATGCGGATCGCTTGTCCCTGCCTCTCAATCTGAAAGGTGAGGCTACCGCTATAGGTGCTGACTTTTTGCTCACCTTTACTCTGTACCGTCAGGTCGAAGTTTCCCCAGCCCAGCGCCCAATTGCTCTTCAGGTCCCAACTGAGATCCTGGAGCACCATCCGACGCATGTCTGTGCTCAGGAATAGGTTTTCATAGTCTTTGCGAATCTGGTCACGGTTTTCTCTTTCGTTTGTGCGCGCGTCCTCGGCAAACAGGCCCATAAACCGATTCAGATCACCCTTCTCATAACCAGAGATAAATGTGCGCAGCATCACACTAACTTCGCCTAGTGTGATCTTATCCGGCATTGGTTTTTTTGCTGTCGCCCTGGGGCGCGCAGTGGCTATGTTTGTACCGGACAGTGTCGCTGATGAATCGGGCGAAGCCACTTGCTTCTCACCCTGGGGCGGAGAAGAACGCTGCCGTGACGCCGTGACCTCGCGTAGTAACGGTGTAGCGCCGGCCACGACGTCCTTCGGTCCGCTCGGCCCTCTCTGGACTGAGGGTTCGTCTTTAGGTGTCTTTGGCCGAAGTACGGGCGTGTTCTCTTGTTCCTTTGCTGGCGACGGTCTCGCTCGCTGCTGCGTATCTGGCAGTCGTGGTTCTGCTACAGGCGTCACGGTTCTAGGTGATTGCGCCGCCTCGCGCGGGGATGATGACCGTCGTACCGTCACTTTAGATTCGGTCTTTTGCGCCGTCGCTACCGATCGTTCTTTTTGTCCGTCCGTCAGCACCGGCGGTCCATTCTGTAGCGCCACACTTAAAGGTGATTGGGGCAGTTGCGGGACAGGCACGGATGGCGGCTCCGAAGCACTGTCCACAATTGCGTGTTCCAATAACGTCTTCTCTGTAGAGGCGGCCGAAGCCCCTACTTCATCAGAGCCCGTTTCCTCGGCCTCGATCTTGCTCATCTTGACCGGTTCACTGGCCTTTGGTGTCAATATCTCCAAAACAGGTTTTTCGGCGCGAAGACTTGGAAGTTCCCCGGCAATTTCCTGCTTCACGGCCTTCAATTCAGAACTCTTAATAAAATCGCTGTCTAGCCCTGGATAATACAGATAGCCTGTCAAAATCAATAGTAGCGCTATGACCGGTATTACATACACACCGCGGCTAAGAAATCTTTTCTCGGGCCTCAAGCCATGTGGTTCTGATTCCTCTGTATGTACTTCATCGTTTTTGGGGGACAGATCCCAATCAACAGATACGTTCTCCTCTCTCCTCAGAGCATGCTGCCCTATTTCGTCCTCAAGGACTGGGATCTTCTCCCCGGGCAGTCGAAGTTCCTCTACACATTCCTTGATGATGTCTGCTCCTAGCAGCTTTTCCTGCTTTACATATCCGCTTAATAAGGCACGATCAGAAACAATGTTAATCAGACGTGGAACGCCCCCAGAAAACAGAAATATTTCTCGAATCGCGTCAGCACTGAATTTTCTACCCCTTGAACCCGCCGTCTTAAGGCGATGGTCGATGTATTCTTGTGTTTCTTCTTCGGTCAAAGGGTCGATATGGTAGTTGATGCCGATTCTCTGCCTTAGTGCCCTGTTTCTACCATCGAGCAACATGTCGTTAAATTCGTTTTGCCCCACAAACACTATGTTAAGAACTTCCTTTTCTATATTGGACAAATGCCGGATGTCTTCGAGAAGTTCGGGGCTTAGCCGCTGGGCCTCGTCGATTATAAGCACTGCCTTTTTTTGCTTCCAGTCACAGCCCTGCAAGAATTTATTGAAAGCGGCTAGAAAAGTACCCTTCGTGGCGTGACGTCCAACTACCTTGAACGTACTCAAAACTAGATTGAAAAAATCAAGGGCCTCAAGTCCAGGATCATTAATCTTTGCAAGTACGACTTCATCGCCGAGGTCTTCGATCAGGGCATTTACAAGCGTGGTTTTACCAGTGCCGACATCACCGGTGATAAGTATGTAGCCATAATTGTACAGAATGCCGTACGTCATCGTGGCAAGGGCATCTTTGTGCTTTTGCCCAAGCCACAAGAATTTTGGATCCGTGCTTACTTGAAATGGCTTCCGTTTCAAATTGTAGTAGGAGAGATACATACTAAACCTACTTTCCAGAAGATCTGGGCCTACTCTGAAACGTGATGCGCCGTCGACTTTTGCCAGCCACACCGAGCCAACTAAGCTCTACGTTGGTTTCAAGATAAAGCCAACAAAGCGATGCGGCACCACCCCAACTTATTTCTATAACAGACTATCTAACCAGGCAACGGGCGTTCTGCGACTCCTTTCTGAATACTACGCACTATCCCCATATGGTGCGTTTTAATAGAGGTCTGGAATTGTATGATACGCCTCCTCTCTAGTGACAAGGGGATAATCGTAAGTACCCATATCACCACAACTTTTTCTTTACTTCAAGAAAAAAGGGGCTCGAGATCGTTTGCCTGGGGGCGATTACCGCCTTTTTAAGGACCATTTCGCGGCGTCTTGGCGGGTAACGCCGTTTTTCGTATTGTTGGTGCATCGCTCTCCTGTTCACCGTTGCCTTATCATGACTGACGAGACACCCGTACGCTATAAAGTTCTAGATGCCTGCGTTGAGGATGTTATCGCCCGCGTGGGCAAAACAATCATTATCGGCACCCCCCTGGGGATCGGCAAACCCAATCAGTTGCTCAATGCATTCTTCCAGAGAGCAAAACGAGACCCCACCCTAAATCTGACGATCATCACCGCACTCTCGCTCGAACGCCCGGTCGGCGCCAGTGATCTCGAACGACGTTTTCTTGAACCATTTGTAGAACGTCAGTTTGGCGACCACCCCGATCTCGACTATTTATCTGCCCTACGACGTCGAGACAGCCCAACGAACGTTAAGGTGTTAGAGTTTTACCTCCGCGCTGGCGCGTTTCTCAATGTCGACAGCGTTCAGCAAAACTATATAAGCAGCAACTATACCCATGTGGCCAGGGACATGGCGGATCTCGGCGTTAATGTCGTGCTCCAACTTGTGAGCAAAAGAGAAACGACCGGGGGCTTACGCTACAGCCTTGGCTCCAACCCAGATGTCACCTTGGACTTGATTCCCTTGTTGCGTGAACGCCATGGCGACAACCACATCATCGTTGGTCAGGTGAACAAATTCTTGCCATTCATGTATCACGACGCCATGGTCGATCCCGACTATTTCGACATGATTGTCGACAATTCGGAGTTAGATTTCAGGCCGTTTGCGCCACCCAATATGCCGATCAATCATACCGATCATATGATCGGACTCTACGCCAGCGCGCTCATACGAGATGGTGGCACATTACAGATTGGCATCGGGTCGCTTGGGGACGCATTTGTCTATGCCACTCAATTAAGACACCAACAAAACCAAAAGTATCGTGAAATCTTGGATAAACTCCACATTACGAATCACTTCCGTTTAGTTATCGATCGAGTCGGCGGAACGCACAGCTACGATGAAGGCCTGTACGGGGCCAGCGAAATGTTCATGGAGGGTTTCCTCCATCTATATGCGAGTCAGATACTCAAACGCAAAGTCTATGACCACATCGTTATCCAGCAAGCTCTCAATGATGGTAAGATCACTGAACGTGTAACGGGTACCACGCTCGAACTGCTCATCGCCAGCGGTGCTATAAGTAGCAAATTAACGGCGACAGATTTCGCACTGCTACAACACTTCGGTGTATTAAGGTCGGATCTACGCTTTACGGGTCAAACCATTCAGCTATCTAATGGTCAAGAGATCGCAGTGGATCTCAAGGTTGAAAATAACCGTAATGCGGTCATCCAACATTGCCTCGGCGATAGATTGAAGGCTGGAATATTAATGCATGCCGCCTTCTTTTTAGGACCACCTTCATTCTACGATGCACTCACCAACATGAGTGACGAAGCCCATCAGGACTTCTGTATGACCAGCGTAGGCAAGGTGAACCAACTCTACGGTGACGAAGAGCTAGAACGGCTGCAACGTAAGCGGGCACGCTTTATTAATTCTGCCATGAAAGTCACACTGATGGGCGCGGTGGTCTCGGACGGGCTTGAAAGCGGTCAAGTTATTACCGGGGTTGGCGGCCAATACAACTTCGTCGCTATGGCCCACGCGCTACCAGACGGGCGTTCGATAATCATGATCCGAAGCACGCGGGGCAAAGGACGCAAGTTAGAATCCAATATCGTTTGGAATTATGGCCAC
>JAOTYM010000045.1 GCA_029861845.1 Gammaproteobacteria bacterium
ACCTCACCTTCACGGGGGTGCGCGACCTGGCGCCGGTGGCGAAGCTGACCGGCTTGCAAACGCTCGTCCTCATCAGCACGCCGGTGCGCGACCTGGCGCCGTTGGCGAAGCTGACCGGCTTGCAAACGCTCGACCTCACCGGCACGGACGTGAGCGACCTGGCGCCGGTGGCGAAGCTGACCGGCTTGCAAACGCTCAACCTCACCCGCACGCCAGTACGCGACCTGGCGCCGGTGGCGAAGCTGACCGGCTTGCAAGAACTCGACGTCGGCGGCACGGAGGTCACGAACAAGCAAGCTGAGGCGTTGAAACGTGCATTACCGAATTTACAGATTTTTCGCTCTCGCTAGCGGTCTTGGCCGATATCCTCACCGGGAAAGTCGTCAAGATCACCGATGGCGATACCCGCTACGTCCTCGACGCCAACTATAGCCAACACAAAAAATCCGTTTAGCGGGGATCGATGCACCTGAATGAAAGCGCCTGTTCTCTGGACCTGTCCCGCAATCATTCCGTGGCAAAAACACGTGGCAAACGAATAGCCAAGTTCTTGATACGTAATGCACCGAAAATTGGCCAAACTGTTTGCGAATTTGCATGGCCCGTATAGGTAACAGGCTAGGTAGCAAGGCATGGGTCCGTGAGCTGATGTTCAAGGGGCCCGTTAACCTCGAAGCTTTTTGTCCTAAGTGACTCCCGCCATGAAAGCTACATAAACCCGCTCTCCGTCACCGCTCCTGTGGGCCTGCTTCTTATGAAACTCCTGCACCACCCGAAAACGTGTTTCTTGGGGTGTAGGCTGGAGCGCAGTCCAAAGCCGGTGACACCTGACTTAGCCCGATCATAACCAAACCTGCGGTTGCTAGTGGATTTAGGTTTATGTGCATCCCTCATTCTCGTTTGTTGAACTGTGGTGTCGCGACGTGCGAGATCTACAACATCGTAGACAGGAGTTGATCCTCACTCCCGTCAAGATCACGAATGGCGATACCCTGTACGTCTCCGACGCCAATCATGCGCAAAACAAGATCCGCGTAGCCGGGATTGATGCGCACTTCGGGGTAGGATTATTCGGAAGCGCGGCGCGGGTGTAATACCACTACTTTGGGTGGTACATCAGGGCTCGCGGCGAGATAGACACCGCGCTTGATATCGGCATCGAATGCATCAGTCCAGCTCAATAAGGGTCCCGCACGATAACGCCGCTCGACGCCGGTCACCTTGCAGGTAACGATCACAAACCCCCAGGTACCGGTCGTACTTCTGGGCGGTGGATCGAGCGTTTCCGTCAGCTCAAAATGTGTCTCCGAATACCCCTCCCACCACGCCAACGACGCCCGGTAACGGTCCAACGCAGTTTCGGAGATGAGAGACCGGCCGATGTCGGTGTCCTTAAGCATCGACTCGTCGAACTCGCCTCGCCGCTGATGCTGACGCATGCGTTGCCACCGTTGAGAACGCCTGGCGGCGACGTCGTGGACACGGCGCAGCATGGCGCGGGCCGTGGCGGCGGCCCGCAAAATCAGCTTGCCAATCCGAACCCCGGTGTTCAGGGCCTGGGTATACTTCTGACTCCATGGATACGGTTCATTCATGACCCTTCCCTTTTTTGCGCGCGATCGGGTGTGGATTAGCGCAATTCCTGTCTTTGGCAACATAGGCCAATCCTAGGTAGGTATGCTGTGAACCTTGCCGCGTGAAAACTGTGAACAATTACCAGCGAAAGCACGGGGGGGGAAGTGAGTGGCGGGCCAACGAATAACGGTTGATTAGCAAAAGCGGGATCCGCTACGGCCGCATTGTGGGAAAGTTATTGGTAAACGGCGCAGATGCTTGTCTTGAACACGTTAAGGTCGGATTTGCGTGGCACTATAAAAATGTATCAACACGAACAAAGCCTAGAGGACAGATAGTTCTATACAGAGGCCGAAAACCAGGCACGAGACGACAGACTAGGCCTGTGGCGCGAGAATAATCCTAATTCGCCTTGGGAGTATCGACGACTCTATCGGTGAGTCCTATCAGAGTGGTGCGTTCTAACGATGCGGCTAACAGCAGTTGATCCTAACTCCCCCTTAATAGCTCCCGCGCCTGTTCGAGAGTCGACACAATCTGATTGTGCACCATCGCCGCTGGTCGTGTTGACAGCGCCTCGCCATCCCCTCGAATATCTCTGGACTATACTGATTCTGGGGGAAATCGATGTTCGTAGAGGGTAGTCTTGACCAGCAACCCGTTGCCAACTGCCCGCCGTATGATTGCCCGCTGCGTAGTGGACGTAAAGGTAATAATCATCCATGTTACCCAGACATTTCGAGGAGCGTGCCGAAGTTGCACAACTAATCTACTGGGCAAGGCGCGCAGCAAGGTCGATCATCTACACAACCTGGACGTTAGGGATTATCGCTGCGACAGGAGGAGTAATTTTCTCTAGCTGGGTGTGGCTATCGGTTCTAGCCGCACCCGTGATTGTGAACGCCTGGGTGGTTAACAATGCTTATCGCCGGGTAGCGCGTCGAACACGCCTAGATTCCAAGTTAATCCGTAAGCTGTGGCGACGGGGTAGTTGAGCTATGGAGCATAATGAGTTCCTTGACAGGTACAACGCTGGAACGCTCATAGTGCATGTCGATAAGAAGGCCGCTGGTCATCGGTTGCAGTCCTTGCTGCCGAGAGCTATCCGTTTAAAGCAAGCCAACCGGAGAGCTATTGGATTCCTAGGGTTGATCGTTGGTATCGCCCTGTTCTTTTTTACGCAATGGTGGATGGCTGCCATGGGGTTACTGGCGTCATGGACATTCCTTGTTTACGTCCAAAAGGCAACGACTAGCGGTGTCTTAGACGCTGCGCTTAAGGACCCGACTGTGTACAATACGGCACTTGAAGCAGGAGTACTCAAGATATCTGACAAGAGTTAGGGTTCTAGGTCTGTTCGGTTCCTGTCTAACCGCGCCGCGTAAAAATCTGCATCGTCGTAGACAGCACTTAATCTTCGCTCCTGCAAGCTATTTCCCACACCTGTTCGAGATTAGACACATCTGACTGTGTAAGGTCGCACGCTCTTCTTTGGTATAAGCCTCTGGCTGGTTCGGTTTGACCACGATACTGGCGCAACCAACGGTGAGGAGGAACATTGTAGATAATACTATCCACGGAGTTTCGCTCATGGTGATCTCCTCTTTTTTGTTCGTGCAAAGCGTGATCACCGCATCAACCACTGGGCGATACACGCACGCGGTGAGTACAAAGTACGGGGGGTAAGACCCCCCATAAACCGAAAGGACGACAACTGGCGGCTGGTGAGGGATTTTTGTTAGCGTTCGCGCAATTCGGGAAGGCCTCGGTGCAAACTAAGTCATCCACAAATCCATCACCCGTCGCAAGACGCATGCACCAGAGCACAACCTTGCAAAGAACACAACAAGAATATACGGATCATCAAATACAATATGATCTGTGAAGCATTCAAACATATGATTCCAGAGATAACGGAAGTCCGTATCATTGCGCTTTGCTTCCTCGTATTTCTCTCGCTAGCGGCCTTCGCCGATCCCCTCACCGGAAAGGTCATCAAGATAACGGACGGTGATACCCTCTAGGTCATCGATGACAATTATCAACAACGCAAAATCCGTTTAGCCGGAATCGATGTTGCCGGGCGCAAACAGGTTTATGAAAACGTATCCAACGATGATGAGGGGCTACCCTAAGTCTGTAAGCAAGCAGCAGAATTCTCGGTCTTTGACACCCACCTCACGAAGGGGAGATACTGACAATCCCTTCAGCGACTCCAGAGATGAAACCGCCTAGGCAATCATTGCCACCTACCACGGACTCAGGGGTATCCGAATCAACACCTGCTATATCCCCGCAGGTCACCAAACAAAGGAGGAAGAAAATGAAAGGGTCTATTGTGCTTTCGGTGCTGTTTTTCTTGGTCGTTATGTTCGCAGGCGTGGCCTCGGCAGAGGACCGCGTAATCGTCAGGCCGTTTGCGGCGATAAAATTCGCTACTATGCCGGAGATAGCAAATTTTCCCGAAGGCATTAGTGCGAATCCATATAATGGCGACATTTTCGTCAGCACCTTCGAGTTTGACACCACGGGCACTGAAACTAATGGAGTCGTTCGATTCAATAGGGATGGCAAGGTGGACGTGATATCAGACTTCTCAGGCAATATCCCGCTCCTCGGCCTTGCCTTTAACAAAGAGGATGACAAAGTTTACATAGCTAGTGTGGGCAACTTTCAAAATGTGCCGTCGACGATTCAAAGGATCGCTGCTAACTTCACCGACGGGGCAACCTTTGACGACGTAGCGGTTATTCCAGATATTGGCCCACCACTTGACCCCCGCATCGTAGACAACCCTGACACAAGCCAGGACACAATCGTATTTGGCGATTTCGCCGCAGTTCCTAACGCCCTCGCTTTTCGCAACAGCGATGGCGCTCTATTTGTGTCTGACTCGTTCCAGGGTGCGATTTTCCGGATTGACAATGCCCACAGCTGCACGCCCCCCTGTCCGGTAGAGACCGTCATACATCACCCACTCCTAGCTACTGCCGGCTTTCCTCCTTTTGGAGCCAACGGTATCGCTATCAACGCTTATGAAGACGCCCTCTTCGTTGCTAACACGGGTGACGATCGCGTTTTGCGGATACACCTGAACAAAGAGGGATCGGCAAGCGAAATTAGTATATTTGCTGAAAGCATCAACGGGGCCGACGGGATTGCCTTTGATTATCACGGAAACCTCTGGGTCGCGGCAAACCAAGCGGATCAGGTAGTGATGGTCAACCGGGATGGTCGTGTAGGCATCGAGCTTGGCGAGTTCTTCGGCATCAGTAAAAACGGCGCCGCCCGCGGGCTTTCGTTCCCTGCGAGCATTGTCATTGTAGGACGTAACATGTTCGTTACGAACCTTGCCTTACCCCTAACCCCGGTGGCAGGTGATGAGTGGG
Source organism: Gammaproteobacteria bacterium (assembly GCA_029861845.1). GTDB lineage: Bacteria > Pseudomonadota > Gammaproteobacteria > Acidiferrobacterales > SPGG2 > SPGG2. Next base: position 4,965 of record JAOTYM010000045.1, read on the forward strand.
AGGAGAAGGTGTCAACCTACACGGTGTCCCGCATCAGAATCCCTTCGCGTCTTTCGGACAGAGATTGAGAACCAATGACCGAATATTCGATTTTGCTCGCTGGTCTCGGACGGGTAGGGCAGCGCAGAAAGAAAGCTTAATAACAACGTCTTAGTTGGAGGAATCAACTCACCCCGCCTTGTGCGGGGATTTTTTTTGCCATGGCAGGTGAAGAAACCCGATGCCGCCGTGGGAGTTTAGGCAGTTGTGACAAATGCCACTGCTAAGTTGTGACAAATGCCACTGCTAACCTAGATCTGGTGTGGTGTTATTTGTTCGACGATTTACCACAGAGGAGAGCAGCCTTGGCAAAGCGCATCACACGGGCATTCGATGTGGGCCTCAGCAGTGCCTTACTGCTCATCACGCTGCCGGTGATCGCCGTCACCGCCATCCTGGTCGGTCTCGAAAGTCCGGGGCCGGTGTTTGAACGCCAACCAAGGATCGGCAAGACCGGTCGGCCGTTCACGCGGCTCAGATTTCGCACCCGGGCCCTACCCCCCGAACCCGCCCGCTATACCCGGGTGGGGGCCGTGATCCACAGGCTCTACATCGATGAATTACCGCAACTGCTCAACATCCTCCGGGGGCACATGAGCCTCGGGGGACCGCGATCAACCCCGGCACCTACAAGGCGGGAACGCCGCCACACCCCGCGACGGTCCCAACCCGATCGCCGCGGCACCTTACGGTGGCATCCCAAAGGCGGCGATCGGCGCCAGGGCGCTGGCCGCCGCCAAGGCGACAGTTGGGACACGATGAGATTCGTGTTGTCGAGATCGTTCTCGGCGACCTCGGATTGATGGGTATGACCGCGCAGCAACATCACATCACGACTTAGGACCGCAGGAGGACTCGCTATGCCGACCCCATCCACGGCGGACAACAGGCCGCAACACCGCCTTACACAGAGACGGCGCCCCCCGCATCGTCGGCGCCCATTATGGGACGAGCGGCGCCTCGATTCTGGCCGTCGCCAGGAAGACAACGGGGAGGCAATGAACCCCACGCTGTCGAGGCTGTTCTAGGATGGGCGCGTCTGAAGAAGAATCTAATCGCCTGTGTAAGGTTGCGAGTTCTTCCTTCGTGCAGGTTTCTGGATCAGCCACAATCGAATCCACATCGTATAAGGCTTCGGCAGGGCGGATTTGGAGTTCAGGAATTTTGTTGAAATCGTCCTGTTTGGGGGTGAGGTAGAACGGCATGGTGGTGTTCCTGTATGCGATGTGCACCGGCGCAGTATAGCGATGAGGGGCGGGAAAGGCTCGATCGCGGGCTGACGCCTGAATGTATGGTTGGTTTGGCAAGCTCTTTGCATGTGAACTCCATTATGGGGGTGCGCATGGATCGTTTCCTTGCCTTGGTGGTAGTGTGCCTTGCCGCCGCCGGCTGCGGTGCCGACGGTGACAATGCCTCGCTTAAAGATAACCACGGCTTTGGCTGGCACTTCGAGGCCCAGGGCGCAAATGGCGTCATCCTTCGGAATGCGCCCGGCGTGGTGGCGCCGGTGACCGTTGCCGTGCTCGCTGACATCTACGACCAGACCCAGGCGTGCACGGGATTGAACGCACCCGGCCCTTTCGTCATCGTGGTTGCAGAGGCGGTGGACGGCCCGGGCGGGAATACCATCGGTCGCACTTATTACCAGCCTCCGCTCGTCCTCATCACCGAGGGATGGTCGTGGATTGACACTGCCCGGCACGAATTCGTGCACTATCTCTTGGACCAGGCCGGTTTCCCGCGTGAGCTTAACAGTGCCCACCATTCCCCGTTTTTCACCGACTGTGTACACTCTTTCCCGTTGCTCGGCCTAGGCTAGTGCCTACCGGTAATCTCCCCCACACGCGTTCCAGATTAGACACGATCTGACCGTATAGGGTCGCGAGTTCTTCTTTTGTGTAGGTTTCTGGATCCGCCACGATCGAATCCACATCATACAAGGCCCCGGCAGGGCAGACTTGGAGTTCAGGAAGTGGCTGCGTCAGCACGGTGGCAATCCGTGTTGGAAAGAAAAAGGCCCGCGCGAGGCGGGCCGCTTCACGTCACGATTAGCCGGCTATCCTTGTGGCCTGTCCGCGTCGGAAGGCAGAATCTCCTTGCTCGCTATGTTTGAAACGCAGTTTGCCCCCCGTGCCTACCACAGACGGCCGCGGCCGCAAAATCGTCTGCGTTACCACGATGCTATCGCTCGCCGGCGCGGTTCCCACTGGCAGCGCACTGCTAATAATCAGTGTGCCCGCTAGAGAAGGGTCGAGGCGATATCGCCACCCATCTTCTGCGTGGGTTCAGCACGCCAAGCACGCGTGCGTCTAGGCGTGGCGCGGGCGAATCGGCCCCGCGGGCGGCTTGGCGTGCCCGTGGTGCAGCAGGGCCTGGAGGCGGTTGATCCGCTTGCCAAGCCAGATGCCTGTATGAATAGCCCTTTGGTACTGCGCGTTCTGCCAGTAGCGCTTCTCTATCATCTGCTCATCCATTGCTGTTACCTCTCCGCATATCAATGCTGTCGGTTTACGAGCCGTAATTACGGGAGACGGAGGGCAACACCCCTCATAAAGCCGAAAGCACTGCCCCTGGCGGGTGAATTAGCGATTGGTCGTTCGGGGTGGGCGGAGCAGGAGGCTTAATGCACGCCGGCTGGGCGTCCATCACCCGCCAAGCACAACAACAAAAACTGTATACACCAGATGGGGTTAACCTTCACTGATGTGGGTCAAGAATCCATCAACTTGATCGGATTCAATGAGGAAGCTGAAACGCCATAAGGAAAACTATCTTGGGATTAGAGTGACGCCCTGAGAGTGCGATCGAGGTTCACTCGTCGTCGACGCGATTAATGATCGGTGGAATAGATTTCAAATAGTCGACGATGGCGTTGAGATCGTCGTTGCTCAAGTACCGCAAGCCTTCATCGATGACGTCCACCATCAATCCACCCGCGAAGTCATCGTTCGGATCCACGCCGCGTTTAAGGTACCTACGCAGGGAATTCCGACCCCAGCCGCCAATGCCGGTATCGGCGTCCGGCGTAATGTTAGGAACGGGATCACCATCCGGCCCATCGCGGGTCCCGGCCAGATACTGGTCGTTGTCCAGGGCCCCGAAAAGGTTTCTGGGCGTGTGGCATTCACCACAGTGGCCAAGGACATTTACCAAATACGCACCCCGCTTAACATGATCGCTCAGGTCTGTCGGTGACTCGATGGGCTCAAAGAACAATCGCTTCCAGATTCGGTTAATGAATCGGAATCGCAAGTACCAGGGTAGCTTATGGGGTTTGTTCTGTTGGGCGCTCGCTGGCACCGTTTGCAGATAGGCGAAAAGCGCCCGAATGTCTTCAGGTTGCATTCCTGAATACGCCGTATAAGGCAAGACGGGGTAGTAGTGCACGCCGCCCGGGCCTTCGCCGCGCGTTAGCGCGCTGATCAAGTCATTAATATCCCAATTGCCAATGCCGTGATCAGGATGAGCAGTAATGTTCGGTGAGTAGAAAATGCCAAACGGCGTGTTGAATTCGACGCCACCAGCAAGATATTCGCCATCGTTTTCAGTGTCGGTATGACACGCCACGCAGCCCGAGGCACGCAACACATACTCTCCGCGCTCGCGCAGTGTCTGCGCCGTCACCGTCGTCGCAGACACTAGTAAGAACAGCCCGAACGCGGCGCACGCCATTCGCGTTCGGGCTGTCGTCCTAGGAAGCGGCTCGGCCCATGCGTAATTCAGGGTCAAGCCATACCATCCCTAGTCCTTTTTCTTGCGGTACTTCTTGTGACAACCTTTGCAGGCATCCCAAACCCCCTCCAGTTTCGCCACCGTCATATCCTTATCACCAGTTCTGGCAGTAGCCGCATAGGCGGCGGTGGCTTGCACCAGGTCTTCGGCCTTTGCCTCGAAGTCGCTCCAATTTTGCCAAATGTCGGGCTTAGCCTGCGTTGTCACATCTTCCGTCGGTTTGGCATCTTCTTTGAAAGCGGTCACTATCATTTTGCTCAACGCTTGAAGACCGTCGGTGTGAGTCGCCAGGTGCGCGCTGTGTCCGACACCGCCATGGGTGATCTGGGCAATGCCAGTGGCGTGCCCACCGACGGCCTTCATTACACCTTTTCTATATTTGATTGGGCCTTCTTGCGCGAAAGTGCCGGCCGAAAGCGGGAGTAGTGCCATGGATAAACAAAAAATTATCGTCGTTTTCATCCTACCTCCTTTAGGTAGATCTTCGAATTTGGCGGGGGTTGGTGACGCTGAGTCCGATAACTGGGTAGAACATCGTAGCGAATAGCCCGGTCATTGTCGATCCCGGACGTCAATCGAAGGTTAGTTTGTAGCGCACGATTCGGTCGTTGCCAGAGTCGGCGATCCAAAGCGTATCGCCAACGAGTTCAACCCCTTCCGGGGTGCGAAAACGGTCGGGCCCACGGCCAGCGCGGCCATTGCCCATTGTTGCCACCAATGCACCATTTGCTGTGATCAGCTTGACGCTATGGGTATGCTTGTCAGCGATAATCAAGGTTCCGTTGGGGGCAACATCGAGATAGCGTTGTCCACTGAAGTTATAAGGCGCACCGCTAAGCTCCCGTAGGATTTTGAGATCTGGGCTCATCAGTAACATGCGATTGTTGCCGGAATCGGCCACCCAGATGTTGCCGTTCGGTGCGACCTCAACGTCGTGGGGCGCAGATAAGCCGTCTTGTTCTGCCACCACGCGACCTGACAAATAGGCAACAATATTCCCACTGCCTGCTCCGGTCACATAGACTCGACCGTTGGGGTGCGCAAGCACACCCTCGGGCGCGCGAATCTTTTCTGATAACTCGCCAATTAGTTTGGCCTTGTTGCCGTCAAGCTCATAGACGGCAGTACGATGATTGTGCGTATCGGCAACGTAGAGCCGACCCCGGGCATCGAAATCGACGTCATGGGTTCCATTTTGCTCGTGTGCCCCAAAACTGGCCATATAGCTAAGCGAATGAGGGTCCAAAATAACCACCCGGTTGTTTCCGACATCCGAGACGAATAGCCGTGACCCATCCGGTGAGAGTTTTATATCGTGCGGATTCGATAGTGGTGCCTTGCTTGTTGCTTCGAAAGTCCAACGAACACTATCCGCCAATGCCGATCCGGCGCTGATAAAGCTGATCACCAAACACGCAGTTATTGCCCGCATCGTTGTTACTAGATGTTGATGTTGCATAGTTTCTCCACTGAATGGCATGAACAGTTTTATTAGTTGGTCGTCAGGCGCACGTGGCGCTAGTCCACGGTCAACACGCGAATCATGTCGGTACTACCGGCTTGGCGAGAGTGTCCAGCGGTGACAACAATGATGTCGCCGGTTTGCACATCATCGAGTTGCTTAGCGTGCCTAATCGCGAACTGAATTCTGTCTTCATCTGAACCATCGCCTTGGTAATGCACTGGGCTCACACCCCAATTCATGGCCAGACGCCGCACCACTGGTAACGACGAAGTAACGGCGAGAATGAGGCAATCGGGGCGATACTTTGAAATGAGACGTGATGTGAAACCGGTCTCAGTTAGAGAAATGATCGCAGCTGCCCGCAGGTGATTGGCCATGGTGATCGACGCCTGCGCTACGGCTTCCGTGACCACGTGAGACGGATGCGGCAGTATTTGCTGCAGATGCCCGTATTCGTGCAAGCCCACCTCTGCTTCGAGTGAGAGCGCCACCATCGTGCGAATGGCTTCGATCGGGTAAGCGCCGATCGCGGTTTCCCCAGACAACATCACCGCCGACGTTCCATCGAGAATGGCATTCGCCACATCGCTGACTTCGGCGCGGGTCGGCCGCGGGTTTCTTTCCATTGAATCGAGCATCTGCGTGGCAGTGATGACTGGCTTGCCGTTTGTCACGGTAGTTCGAATGATCTGCTTTTGGATAGTCGGGCCTCGTGCCATGCCCAGTTCGACGCCGAGATCGCCACGCGCCACCATCGTGCCGTCGGCAACTGCAATAATTTCTTTGAGGTTATCCACGCCGCTGTGGTTTTCGATCTTCGCAATAATCGGGATTTCGGCGTTAAGTGCCTTGAGCTTATCGCGAATGCGCTCGACGTCCCTGGCGCTGCGAATGAACGGCGCCGCTATGTATTCGACACCGTGAGAAACGGCGAACGTTAGGTCGTCATCGCTATGCGAATCTAAGCCATCGAAGACGCTGGGATTGTCAGGCAAATTTACCCCTTTGTTATTGCGCAAGGTGCCGCCACTCTCTACGCGGCAACGAACCGCCCGATCTTCGACACCCATTACCCTGAGCTCCATAAGCCCATCGTCGAGCAAAACCCGGTCTTTTGGTTTGACGTGCTCGTACAACGTTTTGTGTGAGACCGAGACCCCGTCGACATTGCCAATGCGGTCATCGGCACGCAACGCAAACTGCTGACCACGCTTAAGCTCTATCGTCCCGCCATCTACCAGACCGGTTCGAATTTCGCACCCGCGCGTGTCGACCATTATCGCAACGTTGGCTTGTATTGCCTCGGCCGCGCGACGGACTTTCTTCAGTTGCGCATCATGGGTCTCGAGATTGCCATGAGACAGATTCAGTCGCGCGACATTCATACCCGCGACGATCATTTCGCGAAGCGTGTTCTCATCATCACAGGCGGGACCAACGGTGGCTATTACCTTGGTCCTTCGGAGTCGGTGCCTTGTAGTCAGCGTGGTTTCTCCTAACTGTTCATGCTTATCAAAAAGGTCGGTGGTACAAAGGCGTATCCGATGCCACGTACGAGTAAGCGTGCGCCGATTTTATATGTACTCATACTCAATTATCTAACTATTTATCGTAGCGATAAATTAGTATGCTAGCCTGCCGGGCGAGCTTCACTCAGCGTTTGTTAACCAACGATGTCTGGCGAGTCTTATGCGGGGTTCCCGATATGTTCGGCAAACTGGACTATGACGGCCACGAACGGGTCGTTTTCGCTCACGATGAAGCCACGGGTCTGAAGGCAATCATTGCCCTTCATAGTACACGACTTGGCCCCGCCTTTGGTGGTTGCCGGATGTGGCCTTACGAAGATGACGAACGCGCTCTGACGGATGCGCTGCGTCTTTCCCGTGGTATGACCTACAAGGCCGCCATCTGCGAATTGCCATACGGTGGCGGCAAATCGGTGATTATGGCTGATCCGGCTAAGCAAAAGACACCACAGCTCCTTGCCGCAATGGGGCGTTTGGTCGAGAGTCTCGGCGGCCGCTATATCATTGCCGACGATGTCGGGACGACGTTGGCTGATATAGCCGTAATGCGGAAACAGACGCGCTACACTGCCGGTGCTACCAACGCAGCCCAAGCACGCTTGGCGGTAACGGCCTACGGGGTCTTGATGAGTATGCAAGCGGCAGTCGCGCACCGATTCGGAAAAGCCGATTTCTCAGGACTGCGAATCTCGGTGCAGGGCTTGGGGAACGTAGGCATGCCCTTATGTCAATCACTGCGTGAGGGCGGCGCGGAGTTGATTGTTGCCGACATTAATGACAGACGAGTAGCGGAAGCGAAGCAACGATTTGCCGCCAAGGGGGTGGCAATCGAAGACATTTATTCACAAGACGCGGATATCTTCGCACCGTGCGCCTTGGGTGCAGTGCTCAATGACCAGTCGATTCCGCGCCTACGAGTCAAACTCATTTGTGGCGGTGCTAACAATCAGCTGTATGCGGCCCACCACGACCGGGACTTGGCGGACCGTGGTATCTTGTTTGTACCGGATTATCTAGCGAGCGCGGGCGGTGTCATCGATTTCTATCAAGAAATGATCGATGATCGGCCAGAGGCGATATTGCAATCAGTCGAGCGTATTCGAAGCATCACCCGATTGGTGCTTGAAAGTGCCAAGAACAGCGGGCGAACTGCCTTGCAAGTCGCGGATCGGATGGTACAACAGCGCCTACGAGCGGCTTCGACGGATGAAATTCGTGGCTAAGCGAGCAGTCGGGGACGCGTCGACCCAATGAGCCCAGCCGAACGCTTGAATCGTATTTCCGAGCAAGGCCTTTGTGTCGGCTGCGGGCTTTGCCAGGCCATCGCCGGACCGGACCGGGTACGCGTCGAGATGACCCCGAATGGCTATGAACGTCCGGTCATTGTCGGTGACATCGAGCATGCGACGGTAGACGAGATCTATGATGCATGCCCGGGCGTTCGTGTTGAAGGGTTGCCAGCCGGGTTGGTTGACCCAAGCACACGGCATGACAACGTTTGGGGGGCGTATAGACGCGTGGTGCGGGCATTTGCCAGTGATCCCGATATTCGCCATCGTGCATCGACCGGCGGCGTGCTCACCGCCCTTGGGATCTACTTGCTGCAAAGTAAACGCGTTAACTTCATTCTCCAGGTGACGACGTCAAAGGAATTCCCGACCGGTGGCAAACGCCACTTAAGTTTTAGCCAAGTCGATGTGATTGAAGCCTCCGGATCGCGCTACGGACCGGCAGCCCCGCTGGTCGAACTCGATACCGTTTTGGATTGCGCCGAACCGTTTGCGTTTATCGGTAAGCCCTGCGATGTCGCAGCGGTCCGAAACTATGCTCGGCATGACAAGCGCGTCGATGAGCTATGCCGGTATCAACTGGTGATGGTTTGTGGCGGCTATATGGAACCCAAGGCAATGCGTCGTTTCCTCGAGGAATTCGGCGTGCCCATGGATGACTTGTCTGCGTTACGCTATCGCGGGTTCGGTTGCCCCGGACCGACGCGCATGGAGACGAAAGACGGTCGCGTCGTAGAACGAAACTATCTCGATTTTTGGGGCGAGGATGAGAGCGCATGGAGTCTGCCGTTTCGCTGCAACGTTTGCCCCGATGGCATCGGCGAAGCCGCCGACATTGCTGCCGCCGACACCTGGCCCGGCGGGTCTCCTACGTGGGAAGGGCAGGACGATGATCTCGGTACTAATGCGCTCATCGCTCGTACCGCCGCCGGCCTTGAGTTAATGGAGGCCGCGGCCGCGGCTGGGGCCATTACTATCGAAAACGATATAACGATGTGCGATATGAGTGACTATCAACCGCACCAAGTCACTAAAAAGTATATGGCGTGGGCACGCTACGCTGGCTTGCGCGCGAGCGGCCAACTATTCCCGCAGACACAGCGGCTACGGATTCGCGAGCTTGCGCTTGAAAATGGGCTTGCACAGAATCTGCGCCAAGCCAAAAGGACTAAGAAACGTGTCCAGCATGGCCGCAATTGCGAGCCGACGCCGGTTGCGCTTGTCGCCGAGGACGCTTCGCAGTAACGTGGCGTATGAATTGCGGAGAAGCGCAGGTTTTAAGTGACGTCCAGTGATGTCAAAACCATGATGTCTCCCGAGCAACTGCGAATACTGACGCAGCGGTCCGACCGCAAGGGGCTGGTTCAGCTCGCTTTACATGGGGCAGCATTGGCGGTCACGACGTGGTTGCTGACGTCGACCGCGAATAGCGCGTGGTTTGTGCTCGCACTGTGGGCGCACGGTGCGTTGCTCGTATTTCTGTTTGCGCCATTGCACGAGAGCATTCACCGAACCGCATTTCGCAGCCGCTGGTTGAATACACTCGTGGCGAGCGCTTGTGGATTCTTATTGGTGTTACCGTCACGCTATTTTCGAATGTTCCATCTCGAACATCACCGTTACACCCGAGACCTACAGCGAGATCCCGAGCTGACGCAGCCCGAGGCGGCGGACTGGCGTACCTATCTATGGCAAGCCAGTGGATTGCCATACTGGTTTGAGCGCGTGCGCACGACGATTCGACATGCAAACGGTCGGGTTGATGAGCTATTCATTGGTGAAAGTTCTCACGCGGCGATCGTAGCTGAAGCACGCGGCTATCTGATGGCTTACGCACTTGTTGTCGCCCTTTCGATGTTCATGCAAAGTTCGGCCGTGTTCTGGTACTGGCTGCTGCCAGTGTTTCTGGGACAACCTCTGTTGCGTCTTTATTTGATGGCCGAGCACGGCGGTTGTCCAAGGGTGTCAGATATGCTGCGTAACTCGCGTACCACGCATAGCAATGCGCTGATTCGCTGGTTAGCGTGGAATATGCCTTATCACGCCGAACACCATCGCTACGCGGCAATTCCGTTCCACGCATTGCCCAAGGCGCATGCGTTTCTAAAGCGCCACATCACAGTACAATCACGCGGCTACTTGGACGTCCATCGACAACTCATGCGCTCGCTCGGGCGTTAGCGCCCGCGCCAGACCGGTTTCCGTTTCTCGGCAAAGGCGCGCGCGCCTTCTAGCTGATCCTCGCTCGAATAAAGCACGTCGACGGTCTTGAATTGGCGCCGGTTGGCGCGTCGTAGCGCCTCTGCGAATGGCATGTGTTCGGTTTCCCTTGCGACTTCTTTGATGGCGGCGAAAACCAGTGGTGGCCCTTGCGATAGCTTTTGCGCAATCTCCAGGGCTCGATCAAGTAATTTTTCGGCGGCCACGACCGCGTTAATCAATCCCCAACCATGGGCCTCCTCGACCGACATCCAACGACCGGTCAGCAACATATCCATGGCGACGTGATAGGGAATCCGGCGTGGCAACTTGATCGTCGCTGCATCTGCCAAGGTGCCAGCGTTGATTTCCGGTAAGCCGAATCTGACGCGCTCGGCCGCAACAATCATGTCGGCAGAGAGTGCCAACTCGAAGCCACCGCCGACGGCCATGCCGTTGACGGCGGCGATGACCGGTTTGTTTAAGTTAGGCAGCTCCTGTAAACCGCCGAAACCACCAACGCCGTAATCGGAATCGGGGGCTTCGCCTGCGGCCGCCGCCTTTAGATCCCAGCCAGCGCAAAAAAACTTCTCGCCGGCCCCGGTAATGATGGCAACACGCAGATCTTCATTGTCACGAAAGTCCTGGAAGACCTTTCCCATCTCGCGGCTGGTGGCGGCATCGATGGCATTTGCCTTGGGGCGATCGAGGGTGACGACGAGAATCGTGCCGTGGGTTTCGGTGCTAACTGGATGCGTCATGATAGTTTGTCGTTGATTAAATCGATTGGTGTTAAGACCAAGTATTCGGTACGTGACTCAAGGACGCTCAAGAATATCACGTCCGCGGGATTTGGCGATGGCGGGGCGAAACTAGTTAACGATCGAGCGTGAGGACCACCGCCAACATTTCATGTAATCTCAAGTTCTATCGTGTGTGGCCAAGAATTCATCGGCGGGCGACATTGAGGGGGAGATGGCGAATGATGGAGTATGATGAAAAAGCAGCGCGGGCTACCGAGCGTAGCTATCTCGAGCCGGAAATCGTTCGTCAACGGATACGTACATTAGATGCGCTCGCACTGCGAGCCGGGGAACGCGTGCTCGATGTGGGCTGCGGACCGGGATTGCTGGCCCACGATATGGCGCTGCAGGTGGGCGTGGCTGGACGTGTAGTCGGTGTCGATAAGAGTGAGGCCATGCTCAAGCTCGCACAGCAGCGCTGTGCCCACCTGTCGCAGGTCGAGTTCAAACAAGGGATGGCAGAAAACCTATGCGCCGAGGATCAAAGTTTTCACGCACTCGCCTGTACCCAGGTGTTGCTCTACGTGCCCGACGTCAAACAGGCACTCAGCGAGATGCGTCGCGTACTCAAGCCAGGCGGGCGCATCGCCGTGATAGAAACCGATTGGCGTAGCGCCGTGCTCACTAGCAACGAGCAGGCTTTGACCCGCAAGATAACAGCGGGCTGGGACGATGCGGTGCCGAGTCCCAATCTACCGGTGCAACTCGGGCCACTACTGCGGGAGTTCGATTTTACCGCCATTCGTGTCGAGGCCATTCCGGTCCTAAACACGAGCTACTCCGCGGATAGTTTTTCCGCGGCGATGGCGAAAACCGTTGCCGCCGCGGCCCAAGAACGAGGGCTGGTCAGTGAAGCCGAGGCGCGGACTTGGCTTGACGATCTAAAGCGTCTGGAACAAGCACGGGCATATTTCTTCTGCGTGAACCGATTCTTATTCTCGGCGGTGCGGGCATAGGACGGTTGAGATTAGGCTACAGGTGGCCTATTGGGGGGTAGAAGCCTGTTATGGCCTAATCCTTGCACGAATTGCCTTGGCAAAGAAATTCGGAGGGTTAGAACAATGCTATTTTTGACACGGAAGCCAGGACAGTCCATCGAGCTCGACCTTAGCAACATCGACCCCGAGATGTCCGTCGGGGAGCTACTGGCCAATGGATCCATCGAAGTCCACGTAGTGGGCGTAGAGGGATCGCAGGTGAAACTGGGCATCGAGACCCGACCCGGCGGCGCCCGCCGCTAGGCGATATGACCCGCTGTTTAGGCCCCCCGTGGGGCCTGGGTCTGACCGATCGGGGCAGATGCGGCCCCATTGGCGAAACTCGCCACCGTTCAGTGCGTGAACACTGTCGACCTTGCCGGGTGTCAGAAGCGCCCGGCCGCCAGCGCACAAAGCGCTTGCACAGTCGAATGCGGCAATCTATATTTGTTTAGAGAGGGTTAGCGCAATAAATTTACATTTAAGATTAACTAGTTATCGCTGATCTGCTGAATCTTAAGGGGAAAAAATGCAATTGGCACAATTGAAGGGGACAATAAAAGGCCTTTTTCTCGCTTTCGGGCTGGCCGGCCTGGCCTCGTGTGGGAGCGGCGATGACGCCACGGATGCAGGCGGCAGCTGTGGGGGCGCCGATGAATCCGGTATTTGTCTACAGGTCAGCCTTATCGAACCGGTTAACCTTGACGACCAGTTTACGAGTGACGTCGATGTCAACGCCGTCGCTGACTGTGATCCAATCGCGCCCGGTCTCCAGCCCGAGCCATTCACGGAGCATTTTGCCGACATCACTTTTAGTGCCACGCTGATTTCAGGCAATCCGGTGGCGGCCAGCTTCGTCCAGGTCACAGCCATGACCGTGACGTTTACCCAGAACACGACCGACCCTGTCGTCGGTCCGGCAATTCTTCAATTGACGACGCCCATCGATGTGGTCATACCGGTGGGCACCAGCGTGACCCAGAACCTGTCCCTGATGAACTTTCAGCGAAAGAATGACTACACCCCTGCGTTCGGCTTTGACATCTTCACCGCCGGCCCGTTCGATCTGAGCGGTGCTCCAGCCTTTCTCTCCTACAACGTTAGGTATTTTTTTAGCGGTGAGGATGAGTTTGGCAACAATGTCGACGCGACCGCTGCCACCGAAGTCATCATCGGCGCTTACAATAACTGCGCCTAGGGATTTTCTTGCCTCCACGTAGTACTAGAATGGCGCATTGGATGCGCCGTTCTTTTTTGTGCTTACTGGGCGTTTAATAGCCAGATGGCGGAGCGGTCGCTAGATCCTGCGGTGTCGCCCATGATATCGAAGGCGATGTGCAGACCTTTCTTTAGTGACCCGGTTGCGGTTGGCAACCGGCGAGCGTCATAGACGGCAACCCGGCGCGCGAGCTTAAACACAATATGGTCTATTGATCGGCGTACGCTCGGAACTAAGCGGCCGATGGATATTATTGGGTTATCGTGTGCGGCGTTTCTTGGACAATATCCAGATTGTGGTCAGGTAAGGCGAACCGCTGGTATCTTCCTTGGTATCGAAAGCCACCCGCATGCCTTTTTTCAGCGAGTCCGCGGTGGTCTGAAACCCACGATGCGTATATACCTCGACCCGGCCGGTCAATTTGAACGCCTTGTCGTCGATGATCAGCTCGTGGTTTTGCAGGTTAAGCTGCTCGATCTTGCCGTTCTTTTCCGGGGCGGCAAAGATTTGGCGGGTGGAGGCGCCGACTGCGAGCTCGGCCCATACTAAGGTCGTCGCGAGCAGGCATGCGCCCACTCGTGCCAAGGTCTCGTGCTTCATTGCTTGTACACCCCCGTACTTCTTATTAAATCTATCGTGCCGCCCTGACACATCGGCACGTACCGTCAACTTCTGCCGGTGGACTGCCCGCTTAATCGCGGTGTCTGCCACCGGCAAGTAATCTATAGATGTGGAGAAACCCTATATCAACGCGGGTTATCGGCGAAGGTTTGCCGCCCGTCCCTTATAACGCTGTGGCAGAAGCGGTAATGGGCCGCCCCATCCAACTCGGCAACGGCTATTCGAGAGCGCTGTACGCGGCTTTATTTTTCAGACCACGAGCAACAATAGGTCGCATCGTCATCTTTGTCCCAGAGCCGGCGCCCGGCGGAGTCGATCCGCAGCCTGCCGTTACCAACCTGCAGCCCGCCTACCGTCGGGGTTGCGGTGACCGTGAAGCAAGTGCCATTACCGCCGGCGCATGCATTGCCGAGGGCGTCCTGCGTGGTACTGAGCGCAATGGTGTAATGCCCATCCGGGGAGTTGACATCGGGCAGTCCCAGCCCTTGGGTGAGATCGTCAGGTGGGCATTGGCTCGACCCGTTGCCCGGCCATGGTTGCATCAGCCCCGCCGCCCCCGCTAACGGATAGCTGCTGCAGACACTAAAGTATTTCTCAAGCCGGTTAGCGGTCGTGGTAAGTTCGATTTGCGCATCGGCACGCCGGGTTTGGGTGGTGTAGTTTTGGTAGCTCGGGTATGCGATACCGACAATGACACTCAGGATGATGACCGTGATCATCAGCTCAACCAGGGTAAAACCCTTTGACAAACGCTTATTCATACACGATTCCTCTACCTGCCGGGCGTACGAGCGGGCGCATCCATGCGAATCCGCCCTCGTACATCAAAGTATAGCTACGATCCTAATCCGGGTGAACGGGGTGCCCCAGGGATAGGGAGCCAACATTCAGGCGCCGCCTACAGTTAGTTCCCTGAAAGTATTACGATGTTAGTGACGGCCGACTGCCCGCTTGCGCCCGCCGCGGTGCTATAGCCAATTGTCATTCCCTTTCTTAGCGAACTGGCACTGGCCGGCGCGCCGTTCAGGGCGTAGACGCGCACGCTGATCGGTAGCACAAAGTAACTGTCGCCGATGATAATTTCACCGCGCTTGATATCCACCCGATCTATCTTGCCTTCTTCAAGATCGGCGGCGAAGCCGGGCAGCGCTGCTGGCAGCGCCGCCGAGGCGGGCCCGTAGGCCAGCCCCCCGGTGACAAGCGTAATACTCAATAGCATGTAACGTATGTGTTTCATGTGTTCACCTCGCAATTCAATTCTGGACCTGGCTACTGAAGTTGCCGCCATGAGCGTCGGCGGAAAGGCGGTACCACCGGGTCGTTAGCGACGGTCGAGATGGCACCGCTGCTGCCGCTGAACACCTTCTGCATGAGCTCCCCTGAGGTACTGCTGCCAGGATGCAGAATGGCCGGATCCGGTAACATGCCGATATCGGGATTGAAGCCCACGACGACATCGCCACCATTGTTGTCACTACTATCGATGACGCCGTCGTCGTTAACATCGAACACCGGGCCCGCCGGCGGCCCACCGTTCTGGTAGTTCAGCTCCATGACAAACCCGGTACCACCGAACCCACACGGGGTGTCATCCGGGATCAGGGTGGTGAACAAGACACGTTCGCCGATGAGTACGGGGTTGGTGACGTTCTTCTCGGCCGTGGCCGGCAAATCGACCTTCCAGCCCATATGTTCACCAGCACCGTTGCCCCAAATGGTGATCGGGTTATCGGTAATCGTGCGCAAATCGGGCGGGCCCGCGATCTCGGTCAGCGTCTGCGTTTGCAGCTCGGACTTGTTGACGGCGGTGTGAGTCCCGGGTGTGGTGCCTTCCTTGTCCCAGATGCCATAAAAGGTGTTCACCTGGGCGCCGATACTGGTGTTATCACCGGTTTCCATATACTTACCGGTGCCAAAGTACACCATAAAGCCGTTTTCCCCATCCGGATGATTACTCACCGCCGGTCGCACCGTGATCGGTTGCGGCACGCCGCCGGCATCCGTGGCCGTGAATAGGGGTGTCGGCGTTCCGCTGTTGATAACAAACCAATTGGTGGGCGTGGAATCGGTGACATCGAACTTCCACAGGTTGCCCTGGAAATCGCCGGCGTAGATATAGTCGGCGACGAAGTCACCGTCGTAGTCGACAAGCGCCGGGCCTCCGAGACCATTGGGGGTGCTGCCGTCTGCCGACGTCGCGGTACCCCTGCCCGTATCGATCTTGATGAAGTCACTGGTAGGGGTCCAGGTACCGTCAAGACCGTCCTCGATAAACGCGATATAAAGCACGGCGTTGCCGGTGGTGCTGGCGATACCGTCGTTCTCGGTGTTGTTATAACCGTTGCCAAAGACGACGGCCCATTTGCCATTCTTCATCTTGAGAATGGCCGGCTTACCGAAGGTATAGCCCAAGTCTGCATCGTCGGCGTCGGTAAACTCCCATAACGCCAGCGCCGCCGCGTTGGTTTCAGTAAAGCCGCTGGGGTCGGTGACATCGAGTGCGAACAGGCCTTGGCCGCCGGCTTGCATGCCACTGACGAGCACCGTGTGCCAGGCGCCATAATAGACGTCGGCCACGGTGGGCGTGCCGTCAACGAAGTAGCGGTGCGAGTAATTGGTATCGGTGAGTTCACGCAGTTCCGGGTAAACGTAGCCCGGCACATAGGCGATTTTCTCCTCGCCGGTAATTGCATCGAAACCGTGCAACATGCCGTCGTTGGCACCAACATACACCATCTCGGTGCGACCTGCGTTGACGTTCTTAAATGCTACATAATTTGGGTTAAGGCTTTCCGGATAAGCAAACGGCGGCGCGCCGACAAATACCGGCCCGGACGATACGATATCCCCCAGCACGAAGTTGTTCGGCCGGTTACGAAAACTACCGCCATTTACGACTTCGTTGCTGTGGTCACCACGTAGAAAGGCTAGCCGCTGGGAACCAAGCCCATCAGCCGAACCGGTGCCGGGGTCCTTGTCGAGTTCCAGCCGCTGCGCGCTATCTATGTTCGACCACTGAAATGGGACGCCGGCGTTGAGGCCATTGTTGTAAGTGATAATTTGCCGCGTCGGTTGGGTCTTTAGCAAGTCTCCCGCCTCCCACAGGTTGGCACCGAGCGAACCGTCGGGGTTGATCTGGATCGACAACAACTGGCCGCTCCAGTCACCACTGTCGAACCGCGCCTGGTAGACCCTGGAGTTAGTGCTCAAGGTACCCGAGTTCAACGCCACGGCCGAGGCCGAGCCGGTGCGATCGACGATGCTGGTGAGCGCATCCGCGAGCTGCCGGTTGAGTTCGGTCGGGTTGTTGGCGCTCAGATATTCGCCGCGGCCGTTGTAGGCGGCATGCCACATATCATCGAGCGTGGTGCTACTGTTTGACGACGGTGACGGCCAGCCGACAAACGACGGATCGGTGGGATCGCTGTCGCTGGGAATGCCGGGGGTGGCGGTGTCAAACGGATCTAGCGTTCCCTCGAGACCAAACGCCACCGTATAGCTCACCATGTGTTGGTGATCGGCATCGTCGATGCCTGGCGTGATTGGCACCTGGTTGGGTAGGGCGCTTAGGTCACGTTCGTAGTAATGCATGGCCACGTCGGCCAGGGTGTTGGAAAAGATATCCGCATAAGGGTCGCCATCGAACGCGGTGTCACCCGGATCGGGGCCATCGGTGTTGGCCACCGCCGGATTCGTGCCGTTCCAAAAGCCATCGGTCATGAGCACCGTAAAGTTCTGTTGGCAGGCACCGCCGGCCGACAGCGGCAATATCGGGCAACTCGAGCCACTGGCGCCGAAGATATTGCCGGCCACACACTCGTAATAACGACCGGTATCCCTCAGGGTTTGGCGCAGCGGCGTACCGCCGGTCGACTGCGTCTTGTACACCCCGTCTAGCAGTGTTCGCTTGTTACCAATGGTGGGATCGATATTCATCGAGGCCACGCCGATGTTGTTGCTACCGCTGTTGTTGTGCAGCGTGGCATAGGCCAGGCGCATATTGATGGCGCCGCCGGCGAACTTACCGATGGCGTTCTTGGCGGCATGCTCGCGCCGGCTGTAGTAACTAAACCAATTGGCGAAGTTTTGGATCTCTTCTGCGTAGGTACAGGCCAGGGGGTCGAGGCAGTCCTTGCGATTGCCGCTGGTGTGCACAAAGGGTTCGTTGGCAACCCTGATTTCGATGCGCACATGCGTGTCGTTGGCGTCGACCTGGTTGTTCGTGTCGGTATCGGTCCACAGGTAATAGCGCGCCGGATAGTAATTGGTCACCGCAATGTCTTGTCTACCAATATTCAAGGAGTTCGGCACCCGATAGGACGTCCAGCTCATGTTGGCGGTGAGATTGGTTTCGCGGTAGTTGGGGTTGGTGGGCGTGAGATAAGGATCCAGCGGTGCCGCCAGCGGATTCGCGCTGACGTAGGCGGCGCCGAGCTCGTTGACCCCGGTCCACGGGGTGTAGGTGACCTCGGGGTTGTAGTACATCGCGTTGTAACCGGAAAAGCGCCCGCGCCAGACCCCATAGACATCGGCCAGATGGTTAGGGTGAGCCACTAACGTATCCACGTCCGGCAGGATTTCATGGCTATTGTAATCACCGGAGTTGTCCCAGGTGCTGCCACTGAGGGTGCAGTTAGTACCGTCGGCTTGGCAGAATACGTGCACGTAGCGGCGATTCTGGTCGCCAGAAAATTGGGTGCCATCGAGGATCATGGTGCCCTGACCGCCTTGCACCACCATGATCTGCCAGTCCATGCTGCCAGAATCATCATTGACGAAGGTGATGTTCGGTTCCACCGTGGCGCCAAGGAATAGCGGCGCGTTGGAAAGATTCAAATTCCCGGCTGTACCGGCGACGGGTACCAGCGCCAATCCTAGGGCCAGCAACAGATGACCGAGCTGCCTTAGCTTACGCACGGCCGGCCGAAATGCTGGGCTGCTATTCATAATGGTTGAAAACAGAAACTCAATTACCGCTTTCATGACTACTACCTCCAAAACGGCCTGCGACAGACCATACAAACTGAAACTGTTTCCTTCTCGAAGGCGCGATTGGCACCCTTCCATTAATCATCGCGTTAACGCTGGGTTTGCGTAACGTAAGACATCAGAAAAGAATCTCGTAAGTTGACTGCACCATGCTCTGGGCGTTATCGCTGCTGCCGGTGCCACGAGCGGTGATGCGGAAGACCTCCATATCCGGACTACCGCTGCCACCGTAACCTTCACCGGCAGTGACATCGTTGCCGGTCGAAACTTGGCCCATGTGTTCGATGATGAATTTGGGCTGGGTTGCAACCTTGGTGAGCCCGGCATAACTGATATAGTCGGTGCCGGCCCAGACGCCGGTCGATTCGGCCCACCGCGGCGCCGCCGTGGTCGAGGGCAAATGGAAGCCATCGGTCGGGTTCGGCGGCTCCAACGGCGGTACACCACCCAGGGGTGGGATCAGGGCCTCGCCGGCGAGCAGGGCTGATTCGGCCGCCTGCAGCGCATAGTTCTTGTCGACCATATTGCCGGCCATGCGCTCTTCAAGCGCTGATGTGTTCAGGGCGGTAATGCCGATGAGCGTCAGGATCAACAAGAACGCCATGGACATCACCAGCGCCACACCTTGCTGTCTGTGCATGGTCGGGTATCGATTAAAGTGAATACTACGCATGACTGCCTCTCACGATCCGCGGGTGAATAGGGTGTAGTTGCGAACGTTTATGGTAGATGTGAATACACGCCGCTGGCGCCTATCGCCATATGCCGGCAGCACCGCGCCGGCGACGTTGTAGGTGTTATTGTCCACGTCGACGCCGTGTTCATCTGGGGTGCGCACTAACAGCCCTACCCGGACGCTGGCGACCGTAATCCAGTTGGCCGGATTAAGATCGACGATATGGGCCTCGAGATACTGGTCGGCGACGCCATCGGGGCAAGGCGGACACACGCCCGCTCCCGGTAGCGGCCCGCTATCGATGCCAAAAAAGACTTGCAGGCTCTCGACGTTGTCGACCATCTCTGCCGCCGCGACGCCGCCGACACCAATCTGCTTGCGAAACAGGGCCGGCACCGTGTTGCCGACGTTGGTACCCGTGCTGTCGCCAGTACCGATGAAATAGGCGTGGGTAACCAAGGAGAATATCTCGGCGTTGGAACCATAGCTCTGGCTGAGGGCAGGGCCGACATTGCCGGGGCCATTGCCCGGCGGCGGGACGGCGTTGGTATGCTGGATCCTGCCGGTAGTGCGAATATCGGTCGTGGCATTGGTGATCTGGAACAGATCGGCGGCCTCGCAATCGGCCACCATGACGATATCCCATTGCCGAAGGTCGTTAGGCATGGGGATGTACAGGTCGTCGGCTCGCAGATTCATCCAGGTCCCACCCGGAGATGCTACGACCCGCAGGGACTCATCGGAGCCACGCCTGATCATGATGACATCGGTGAAGGGTTCAACTTCGCCGACAGCGAAATATGCGCCCGGTAGGGCCGGGGTCCAATCGGCGAGGTTGCTGCTGCCACCGCCGGTATAGTTGAAGCCGGTCACCACCGGGCTTGGGGTATTTGGCGGCCTCAGGGGCCAATAATCGCCGCTGGGGTCATTGAGCTGGTTTACGAGTCCACCGGCCTGATCTTGACAGCCGATATAGCCCGCCATGCGAATGTCTTCGGTAATAAAGTTCATGGCAAAGCGACCGTTTTCTTGTACCCGGGCGAGCCCCTCTTCGGTGGTGTAGGTACTGCGGCTAGTGACGAAGACCTGAGACAGCGCCCCCAGGATGATGATGCCGATGGTAATTGCGACCATGAGCTCCACCAGCGTGAATCCGGCCGACTTCATCGTGGTTTTGCTTGGTATGCGAGCAGAAAATGTGGGTATCATCGGATCAGCCTCCACTCAAATTGCGCTGGTCTTGGTTAGATCAGCCTCGATGTCCATGCGCATGGCCAGATCGTTCTCGGTCCATGTGATCGTGATGGTGCGAACTGGGGCCACGGTGGAAATCTGCGCATCGGCACTTGGTCCAAGTTGGTCGATGAGGGCGTCTTTCCACGTGCCGATGTCGTAGGCGGCCATTTCCGTCGGCGTGCAGGTGGCAGCGATGCAATCGGGATAGCCACCCGGGGGTCCAGCCGGCACCGTGTCGTAGTCGCCAGCCTGCAATGCCACCGGATTTGCGCGGATACGATCGATGATGTCGTAGCTCAGCATCACCGCCTGGGTTCGCTGGTAGGACTGGTGATTGAAACGCAACCCGGTGGTTTGTAAGGCGGCAAGACCGAGCAGGCCGATCGACAGCACGAATAGAGCGACCAATACTTCGATCAAGCTGAAACCACCGTGCTTTCTACGAGTTGCTGAAAAAACGTTTGCGTTCGGCATGAGATTCTCCTAACAATTCGTCGGCGGTCTTGGGTGGCTGGTAACTGGGTCGATAGAGATCCGGGCGCGACCGGTTACCGCGACTTGGATACATCGGCCCTTACTCAGGCCGCGGTCATCGCTCACATGGAACTCGCCGGGAGCAACGAGATTTCGGGTGGTGCCGGAACGCAGGTAGATAATCTTATCGGTGACGCCGCCGGCCTCGGCGATCGTGTTGGTTCCATCGAGGGCGGCGTGGGTGCGCAGAATGGGTTCACCTGGATCAAGCAACTGATTCAAGTTTTGGTCTATGCCGGTGATCCAGCCATCAGTCCAGGCAGTACCACCGCAGGTGGCACCATCGTTGGATCTGCAGATAATGACGTCGACGGCTGCCTTGACGGCCTCGCTGCGCGCAAACGCGAGGTCTGCCATCAACTCGTTGGCCTGACTGGTGAGGCGGTTGTTCTTAACGAAATTGGAGAAACTGGGGGCAGCCAGGGTCATGAGGATGGCGGCGATGACCAACGTTGTGATTAGCTCGATGAGCGTAAACCCTGAAAACGTGCAATTTTTGACGGACGGTTTCTCGTGGCCGATAAACGGTCCGACATGGGGTCGAGGACGACCGATCAACGGTATATAAAGGCCGATAAAAGGCGTACTGATTCTCTCGGCCTGTCGCATTTGGGCACCGAATCTTGCCTCAGATTTCATCACTACTTTCCTGCCTAACCATTAAAAATAGCGTTATCTACCAGGCCAGTTCTTCTGGCCTCTTATTTAAGTCTAATGGGTGAGACCAACCCTGCAATTGCCGCAATTGGTCACCCAGCCCATCAGCATGCGGACGCAGTCGACCCCGAATCCGGGGGCGATCGGCCGTCGCTGACCGCAATCAGGTGTCTACAGCGCGGTATCGAGTGTCTTGGCTTGGGTCTGTTCGGCCGGACCCATCGGTTTAGTGGCGTGGCCCGCCGGGCCTAGCTTTTCCAGGATGGTGAGGGCGCGCTTGTGGAAGGGTGCGGCCAGCGCGTGTTTGCCCTGCGCATCGTAGACCGCCGCCAGGTTGCTGAGGTTGGTGGCCAGATCGGGATGCTCGGGTCCAAGAACTATTGCCGAGATTTCAAGGGCGCGCTTGTAAAGCGGCTCGGCTTGTCTGAATTTGCCCTGCGCATAGTAGAGCTGGGCGAGTTTGTTCAGGGTTACCACCAGGCGCGGGTCATGCATGCCGAGCCTTTCGGCCAAGGCCAAGGCGTCTGTAAGCTGTTGCTCGGCATGGGCGTACTTGCCTTGTCGCAGCGATTCGCCCGCCGCGTCCACCAGTTTTTCCCAGGCGATGTCCGACTGAGTGGCGAGGGTATTGGCTGCGTCCGCTTTGGCTCCCGCCTCGCGCAGCACGCGGGCGACGCGAAAGTGCTGTCCGCGCTCGGCCAGGCTTAGCGCCGTCTCTTGCCGGAGTGATATTGCAAACAAATCAGCCCCTTTGGCCAACAACACCTCAACCGCCTCGGTGTTACCCCGTTCGGCCGCGATCATCAGCGGGCTCCAGCCCTTGTCACCTGGGACATTGGGGTCGGCGCCATTTTCGAGTAGCAGCTTAACGATGTCAGTGTGGCTCTTCTTGGCGGCATACATGAGTGGCGTCCAGCCGTGGCCATCGGCCGAATCATATTCGGCCCCGTATCGCAGCAGCAGCGCCACGATCTTGGGGTGGCCATTGATGGTGGCCCAACCAATCGCGGTTTCGCCTAGCCAGTTCTTTGCATTTACATCCGCATTTTCACGCAGCAGGATCTCGACGATTTCGAGATAGCCGTTGAGGGCGGCACCCATGAGCGCTGTTTTCTGCAAGTGATTTTCCGCGTTGACGTTGGCGTATCGACCGACCAGTAATTTGACGATACTCACGTAGCCACGGCGCGCTGCCAGCAGCAACACGCTTCTTTTATATGGGTCCATAACATCGGCATCGGCGCCCAGACTTAGTAGCTCTTGTACTTCAGCCGTCTTGCCGAACTTGACTGCCTCTATAAGCCTATCGTCGAGATCAGCGAAGACACTCGTGGGACCCAGGAGCACACAGATCACGACGGTACGTAGTATCTTCAACACGGTTGTACCCTTACTGCAAAAATCTCTTCGGTTCGTCCATCTGTGCTATTGCAAGTTTCGAGCCACGCCGACCAAATATCCTCTAAGTATCGATAAGAAACAACGACTTACGTGACAGGTGGCTGACCAGCGGCGTATTCGAGCGTATCACCGGTATGGTGGCGAACGGCACCGATAGCACATCGGCCGGACCACACCCGGCAAGCTATGGCTATTAGCCGCCACTTCCGGCCGGCCGCCGTGCGGCCGACAAGATATGCATGTCTCTGATTAGCTTAAATAACTTACGGCCGAGGGCGCTATATACTTAAGTGATTAGGCAGCACGACCCCGGGGGGTCGACGGGCTGCCTCAGGCGACGTCGTGGTGTGCAGTTACGTCATAGCCTGGTTGCCATTCGAATATGAAGCAAAGGCTTGACGTCCGAGATCTTGAGCTGGGGACGTACATCTCCGAACTGGATCGCCCGTGGGTCGAATCACCGTTTCTGTTTCAAGGCTTCGAGCTGACCTCCAAGGAAGAGGTAGAGCCGCTTAGGCAACACTGCAAGTATGTCTACATAGATGTCGCACTTGGTCCCGATTTAAGCCCCAAACGCATGGGCAAGGACGCCACCGTCAGGATGCGCATCATCAGTGAGCAAGAGCAGACATTAAGCCGCGAACTACATGCGCTCGCGCGGGCACGCCGCAGATCCACGACGGGCGACCCGTGTATCCGGATAGGGTGAGTTTCGAACGCGAAATACCGAGGGCGAAAAAGATTGAGGCGCAAACACGAATCCTATTGCGCACGACGCTGGAAGAAGTTCATAAGGGCAATAACATTAACGTGCCGCTGGCGGAGAAGGTCGTCGGTAATATGGTGGAAAGTGTTGTCCGCAATCCGGACGCGCTAGTATGCCTGAGCCAACTCAAGGACGTCAGCGAATACACCGCACTTCACAGTATCAGGACATGTATCCTGGCACTTACCTTTGGTCGCCATTTGGTGCTTCCCCAAGAAGAGCTCAGCCTGCTCGGCATGGGGGCGCTACTGCACGACATCGGCATGGCGAAGCTGCCCCAAGAGGTATTGGATAAGGCCGCCGGGCTGACGGTTGAGGAATTCGCACTCGTGCAGAAACATATACCGTGGGGCTTGGAGGTGGTCGAGCGATCAGGCGGACTGCCGGCGGTGGTACTCGAGATCATCGAACAACACCATGAACGCCATGACGGGTCCGGTTATGTAGGTAATCGCAAGGCGGATCTGATCGGCTACTGGGGTGCGATCGGTGCGATCGTCGATGTCTATGATGCCATTACCAGCGAACGGGTTTTTCGCCAGCCGTTATCAGCGGAGGAGACCCTGAAGCGAATGTACGAATGGTGACATAAAGACTTTCGTGCTGACTTGATGGGGTTTATTAAGTGCATGGGGATCTACCCCATCGGTAGCTTGGTGGAACTGAATACGGGAGCCGTAGGTGTTGTAATTACGATAAACCGTGCCCGCCGTCTAAAACCGAAGGTGGCGTTACTCCTTACCGCGAACAAGAAGCCCTTAAGTCGCAAGTTCGTGGCTGATCTGGCGGACCACAAAGACAGTCGAGGAAAAGAACTAAGAATCGATCGTGTGTTACCTGCGGGTAGCTACGATATCAACCCGATGGACCATATCGCCCAGCTCTAACTCAGTCGTCTTTGGGAAAGACGAAACTCGCCGGCAGCACCCAAACGTCGGTGATCATTTTTTTACCCGCGTCGGTATTGCGTGTGGTGAAGGCGATCTTCATTTTCGTCTCGAGCTTTCCGTCGGGGCTGCCATGCACGCGCAACCCAGGGGCCAGTAGATACCAAGTGTCATTAACGACCATGGCCCCTCGCTTAAGTTGGACGTCGTCAACAACGCCCATTTTTTCTCCAAAGGACTGTGCGGCTGCTAGCGGCGATACCGACAAAATTGCCAGTAGCGGGAGGATCGTCCGTATCATTGGTTTCATAACAACACCTTAATAAGTGAAACAGCTATTGTAGCTGTCGCCATGATCGTCGACTCGCGAACGGGGAACCTTCGGGCGGATTACATTCAATCCAACTTCCTCGGGTGCCAACCTTGACCTTGGCGATGTAACCCGGCTTCTCACAGTCGGGTGGAAGCGGGGCACCGGGGGGCAGGCCAGGGCTTATGATGATGGCGGGTTGAGGCACAAGTCCGATGTCGCGATTTACCCCGGCCACGATATTCGAATTATCCGACAGGTCGTTGTCATCGAAAATGCCATCGCCGTCTAGATCGAATACTGGGCTGATCGGTGTTCCACCGTTGACGATGTTGATCTCCATCAAGAACCCAGTACCGCCGAATGCGCATGGCGAGTCGAGTGGGATCAAGGTCGTAAAGAGCATACGCTCGCCGAGTGCTATCGGATTGGTGACCGATTTTTCACCCGCATCCGGGAGGTCGACCTGGAAGCCCATACGCTCCCCGCCCGCCGTGTTTGTGCCCCAGGCCGTGATCAAAACGTTGCTAATTGTGCGCACGGCCAGGCTACCCGCGGTGTCAGCGGTAATGGTCTGAGTCTGAAGCTGGCCCTTGGCCACGGTAGAATGAGGCGCCGTATCTGTGCCGCGTTCATCCCAGATGCCGTAGAAGGTCTGGGTCTGTGCACCAGTGGTGGCGTTATCACCGTCTTCAATGAATTTCCCGGTGCCGAAATAGACCATAAAGCCGTTTTCACCAGTGGGGTGGTTGAGCACTTCCGGTTGTACGGTAATGGGTTGCGGTTGGCTGCTGGCGTCAGTGGCGGTGAACAACGGCACGTTTGCGGTGGGTGGGCCCCAGTTAATTGGGTTCGGATCGGTGATGTCAAACTTCCACATATTGCCCTGAAGGTCACCCACGAAGACATAATCGGCAATAAAGTCCGCATCGGCATCGATGACGGCGGGGCTGGCGAGCCCGTTGGGGGTGTCACCGTCGGCCGAAGTCGCCATGCCCCTTCCTGTGTTGATCTTACGAATCAGGGCGCCGGTTTGAATGTCAACGATATAGAGCACAGCATTGCCGGTCGTGCTGGTTGTTAGGGCGCCGTCGGGCTCGGTGTTGTTGTAACCATTGCCAAAGATCGCCACCCACTTGCCAGCATTATGGGTCTTGACGATGACGGCCGGACCATACGTAAAGCCCAAATCTGAGTCGTTGGCATCGGTAAACTCCCAAAGGGCAACCTGGGTGGCGTTGGCTTCGGTCAGGCCCGCCGGATTCGTCACATCCAAGGCGAACACCCCCTGGCCGCCACCGGCTAATGTGCCGACGATCACCGAGTGCCAACTACCACCATAAAAAGCGTCACCATAGGTGGGCGATCCATTTACGTAATTACGGTGGTTGTACCCTGGATCGGTCAACTCATTCAGATTGGCGAAAACTTCGTTTGGTACGTAAGCAATCATCTCTTGGCCATTCGTCGTATCGAAACCATGCAACATACCGTCGTTGCCACCGACATAGATCATGCTAGCGCGTGAGGCTTGGTTCCCCCGAAAGTCGGAGTATCGATCCGACGCAGCCGCAGGGTCTTCAAGGTCATCCGGGTACAGAAACGGGGGTACCCCGACAAAGACGGGTCCGGAGTCGATAATATCGCCAAGTACGAAGCCACCGCTTCGGGTTCTGAAAGTACTGCCTTCCAGGCTGTGGTCGCCGCGCAAATAATTAAGCCTGTCCGAACCGCGGCCGTCGGCAGAACCCGTGGACGGGTTTGTGTCTAACATCTCCTGCTGACTGCCTAGCCCGGTAGTCAGGCTGCCCCATCGGAATGGGACACCCTGACTACCGTTCCAGGTGACAATTTCACGACCCGAGCTGGGATCTTGCGTTTTTAGGACTTCGCCCGCGTTCCACTCCTCGGCGCCAAGTTGGTTGTTCGGTATATCAAGCAGGACCGAGGCTAGATCACCACTCCACTCACCGCTTGTGAACTTGGCGACGTAGACGCGCGAGTTGGTACTCAGCACGCCGCTATTGGCAGCGACCGATGCAGCGGTACCCGTCTTGCCGGCGATACTGGCAATGGCACCTTGCAGGCTGGCGATGAGTTGCCCCGGGTTGGAGGCATTGAGGTACAAGCCACGGCCATTGTAGGCGGCATGCCACATATCGTCTAACGTCGTTGGGTCGTCCGCGATCGGGGTCGGCCAACCGACAAATGACACATCGGCCGGATCGGTGTCGCTCGCATTACCCGGGGTCATGGTATCAAACGGATCCAGCGTGCCCTGCAGACCGAAGGCCACCGTATA